>JACJYL010000001.1:613571-920357 GCA_020636105.1 Lewinellaceae bacterium | reverse complement strand
AATAAATTAATGTCCGCAGAGGATAAAGAACAATTCTACAAGATAAAGCAATGTGCTATTGAGGACCGCCGAAAGAAATGGAATTTTTTTAAGTTAAAAAACCAATTGGCCTATTTTGTCAAATCAGTTTTGAATCAGGCTAAAACTATTCTCTATGAGCCCCCTGACTGGGCTAATTATGTCGCATTGATGTTTCTCTTTGAGCAACTTGATGAAGAACCTTGTGATCGTTTTATACGGCTTTCCCCCATGATTCATATAGATGATAATACTCCTGAAGCGGTTATTGGGCTTATGAGGAGTTTGTACCGGTTGGACATGGATATTACCAAAGATGAAGAAATTGATTTGATCAAACAATGTTTTAAACAATGGAAAAATGGTGTCATTCAAAATCAGCCAATTGTTTATAAAGTGGACAGGAATAATGTACTCGAATTCAAAAATGGCTTAAGGACTTTTGCAGAAGCTATGGACTTGTGGGAATACGGTGAAATGCATTTTTACGCCTCGTGATAGAGATCAGGTATTTTTTTAAAAAAATAAATGAATTCACACTCTTTTTATTTTTGTGATTAAACCGTAGTTTTGGAATTGCCTTATTTCCTGAACGATTCCAAATTACAGCATAAAATTTATGGATAGAAGAATATTTTTGAAACACCATTCCATGGCACTTGGAGCTTTTGCATTCCCTGCGTCTCTATCCCTGGATTTTTCGCGGATATTTCCCCGGGTATTAAAATCCAATCGCCCTCCGCTGAAGGATCGTACTTTTACCAGTGAGGCAGTGGAGGCCCTTATCAAAGAAGTAAAAGCTGCCATAAAAGATGAGGAACTCGCCTGGATGTTTGAGAATTGTTATCCCAATACCCTGGATACTACGGTAGATTACGAGGTTATTGACGGGAAGCCCGATACTTTTATCATCACCGGGGATATCGATGCCATGTGGCTGAGGGATTCCACCGCCCAGGTTTGGCCGTATATGCCGCTCATTACAAAAGATGAAAAATTGAGGAACCTGGTAAAAGGGTTGATCAACAGACAGATAAAATGTATTCTTAAAGATCCTTATGCCAATGCTTTTTACAAAGACCTGACTAAGGAGTCGGACTGGAAGAGTGACCGGCCTTCGCCTATTCCTGGCGTACATGAAAGAAAGTGGGAAATCGACTCCCTGTGTTATGCTGTCCGGCTGTCTTATGAATATTTTGTCATCACGGGGGATGCTTCCATTTTTGATCAGGACTGGGAGCGAGCGATGCAATTGGTGGTCAAAACATTCCGGACAGAACAACGTAAAGACGGAAAATCTCCCTACTCATTTGTCCGTCAAACTACGGCTATGATCGATGCCCCCACTTTTTCAGGCACTGGAAGGCCCCTGAAACCCGTTGGATTGATTGCCTCTATGTTTCGCCCTTCAGATGATGCCACACTGTTTCCGTTTTTAATCCCTTCCAATATTTTTGCAGTCATTTCCTTACGGCAATTGTCTGCTCTATTCCGGGATGTTTTGAAGGATGATTCAACCGCGAATGAATTGACCGAATTTGCCGCAGAGGTGGATGCCGCCATCCGTCAGTATGCCATTACAGAACACCTTGACTTTGGGGAGATTTATGCCTATGAGGTGGATGGGTTCGGGAATAAAGTGTTTATGGATGATGCCAATGTACCTTCATTAATGTCACTGGCTTACCTGGGCGCACATTCCACTGAAGATGATTGGTATAAAAATACACGGACTTTTCTACTGAGCGAAAGCAACCCGTACTACCTGAAAGGGAAAGCAGGGGAGGGGCAGGCCAGTCCTCATACGGGGAAAGAAAAAATTTGGCCGATGGGTATTATTTTGAGAGCGATCACGAGTACCGACGAAAAGGAAATCGTGTTTTGTCTGCAAATGTTAAAAAATACACATGCCGGAACGGGATTCATGCACGAGGCATTTCACAAGGACGACCCTTCGGATTTCAACCGGTCATGGTTTGCCTGGGCGAACACTTTGTTTGGAGAGTTGATTATAAAAATTTATCATGAACGAAGGGAGGTATTATCACGGGTGTTTGAATAATTAGGGGGTAAATTTTCTCAGTGTGCACCGATGATTTTTTGCACATGAAATCCACCAGGCAATAAATCAGATTTTTAACTTTATTAAAACCTTCGTTCCGCCTGGGGAACCATCCTGGTTAATAATATCCTCAATTATAAAACCATCCTGTATATTTTTATTCAGCAGATATAGTCGTTCCGCAGTCACCTCCAGCCCCATTGATTTATGATGCGATTCCCGCTGACTTTTTTGTTTCGATGCGGCTGCACGGCCAATACCATTGTCGGTAACGGTGCACAGCAGTTGATCCTGGTTTTGTTCAAACAGGATGGCGATCCGGCCGTTTTTTCCTGAAGGAGCCAGCCCATGCACAATAGCGTTTTCCACAAACGGCTGGATCATCAGTGGCGGAATGAAAACATCTTCCGTGGCAATGCCCGGGTTCGCTGTGATCTCGTAAGTGAAGGCCTGGTCTTTACCAAATTGCTCCAGGGAAAGATAGTCATCTAGGCTTTTCATTTCATCCGCAAGAGGGATGAGTTCGGATCTTGAATTTTCGAGCACCTTTCGCATCAGCCGTGAAAATTTTGACAGGTAATACCGCGCCTGTTTGGGGTCTTTTTGACCAATGAGGGCCTGTATAGAATTGAGGGTATTAAAAATAAAATGCGGATTCATCTGAAGTTGCAGAGCCTTTTGTTCCAGTTCCAGCATTTTCTTTTCCATGGATAATTGCTGTTCCTTTTGGTAGGACTTTCGTTTTAGCTGGTTGAATCTTTTTTTCACTATGGCTCCGAGGAGCAAAATCAGTAGCCCGGCAATGGCCCATGGGAACCATTTTTTTTGCCAGAAAGGGGCCTGGATGGTAAAGGGAAAGGATATAGGTTCTGAGGATTCAATCTCGTTACTATTGAGGCTCTTCACCAAAAAAGAATATTGCCCAGGGGCAAGATTGGCGTAGCGTACCGTATTGTTTTCGGAAAAGGGACTCCATGCTTCATCGAGTCCTTCCAGTTTCCACCGGTATTGAATGGCTTGCGGAGCCGAAAGGTCTGTACCCTGGAACTCAAAAGTGATATCATTGATGTTCCAGGGCAGGAAAAGGGCGCCTTTTACCCGTCCCCAGTTGTCCATGATTTGGGCAAATTTGGTTTCGCGCAGGGGAGTGTATTCGAGGGCAACATTGGTGAAACGCAGGAAAGGAGGAATGGTGTCCTTATTGGTGTATTGGGCATTATATTTGGTCAATCCGTTCATGGTACCGAACCATAAATTACCTTGATGATCCTTAAGCACTGCATTGGTGCAATTTTCGATGCCGGAAAATCCTTCAGCCCGACCATAATGTTTCACCTCGAGAAGATTTCGATCTTCGGTAAAGCGGATACAATCCACTCCTTGTTGACTCCCTGCCCATAAACGCTGCTCATCATCGATAACAAGCGAATAAATATTCTCAGAATAAAGCTTATCGAGCGGTAAAAAAGAAATGTCCAGGCTATCGGAATACAAAGACAATCGGCCAACTCCGGCATCTGCAGTACCCATCCAAAGGTATCCGCTAGAGTCTTCAGCGAGCGAACGAATGGATTCCGTGAATAACACGTTGGACCGATCGAGGATAAACTTTATGGAATCTTGTTCAATACAGGCCAACCCCCCGAATCTGAGAGCGGCCCATATTCTTCCGAGTTTGTCGGCATGCAGGTCATTGGTATAGGGTCGGGGCAATCCCACTTTGGCATCAAAATTCTTAAAGTCAATAGATAATCCAAGTGAATCCCTGGTAACATTTGCTTTACTGATCCCGTCATTTGTCCCAACCCAAAGATTTCCGGATGGGTCGCGGATAATGTCTTTTACCCAGTTTCCGGCAAGGCCCAGGGATTCCGTAAAAAAAATAAAGGACAAATTGTCTTTATAAACCAATCCTTTGCCTTCCGTACCAATCCATGCACCTCCATTGCTGTCCAATAACATGGCTTTAACGGGAATGTCAATAAAATCCGTATTGGCTCCGTGGTGTACTACGCCGGAATCGGTCAGGACTGAAAATCCGCGGTTGGATGCCGAAACCCATAGATTCTCTGAAGTATCCTGGAGTAAAGCATACACCCGGTTGGCCAGGAGGCTGTTATTGCGGTCAAAATGTTCAAATTGCTGCCCGGAATATTTGCTAATGCCACCGCCTGATGATCCGAGCCAGATATTCCCCCATTGGTCCTGGGTTATGCACCTGATGTCATTTTTACACAATCCTTCCTGTTCGGAAAGGTGTGTTAACGAGGAATCGACAGGGTTAAAGACGGATAGGCCTTTGTCCTGATAGGCTAACCAGGTTTTATGGTCCCGGTCAATAAAAAGAGATTGGACGAAATTTGATTTTAGGCCGTTCCCGGTATTTAGCCTGCTGAATGTTTTGCCATCAAAAACAAAAGCTCCCCGAGAGGTTGCCAGCCAGAGGTTTTCATGGTGGTCCTGAGAAATGGCGTAAACTTTGCCTCCCGTAAAGCCGTTTTGATACCCCCAGGATGTTGTTTCCTCTCCCAGGCAGATGATCTGATTGTCGAGCCCGATCCATAAATTATCTTTTTTATCCGGGAAGAGGCAGTTAATTCGAAGATTGGGGATGTTTTTGGGCAACAGCGCATTCTGGTTGGTGAAATATTTGCCATCAAAAAGGTAGAGTCCGGCCGCTGTGCCTAGCCATATTTTACCTTTTTGATCAATGGTCAGGGCTATAATGACCTGACGCTCCAATGAATCCAGGGCGTAAGTTTTGAATTTCACTCCATCATAAACACATATGCCTTTGTCTGTTCCTATCCAGAGATTGCCGTCTTTATCTTCCTGTAGGGCAAATACATAACTTCCAGATAGTCCGTCCTTGCGGGAATAATTGTAAAATCCTAAACCATCGAACCGGCTCAATCCGCCCCCGTTGGTCCCCAGCCACAAATAACCACGGCTGTCTTTTAATATGGAATAAACCTGTGACTGGGCCAATCCATCACTAATGGAATAATTGTGAAAATTAAATTGCTGCCCTACCACCAGGTCAGGCAGGGTAGAAAAATAAAGGCACAAAATAGCACTCCACAAAAATGGACTTATCCTTTCCGTGAATTTGATCATTTTCTGTCCCATAATTCCACCTTGAAATTATCGATATAAACCGGGTATCCGTTGCTGTTTTGGATAAAAGCCTTGAAAGTATCTTCCGGAGAAGCTGTGGGTGGAATTTTTACAAAAAAGACCACTTCATCCCATACTCCGGCTTGTCCGCCCCAAAGACTCATGAACCGGTTTTGCAATTTGTTCCCGATCCAGGTCTGTCTGAATTTGGTGATTTGCCCTTCCTTTTCAAAATAACCCACCATGAGGGACATTCTCCACCAGGAAGGTTCTTTGGTTTCTTTAAAACACCAGGCACTAATTCTTAAGTATTGTCCGGGAGTGGCGTTGAGTTCTCCCAGGGTCGCAGACAATCCCGGGGAATATGTTTTTTCCTTGGTGAGTTGATAAGCAAAATTACCTTCATGGACCACTGACCTTTGGTAATTTTCGTCGAGAGAATCTTCAAAAGTATTATAATATAACTCCCTGACTTTGAAATGATTGTCTAAGCCGGGTTGAGGTTCATTGGATTCGTAATGGACGAGATCCTGGTAATTCAGTTTTGTCTTGCCAAAGGTGGAAATATAATAGGCCCTGGAAGCGGTTTCTGACCACATGATGCCTTTGGACAACTGGTAGGTCTGAAAAAGATTCAATAAGGAGAAAAACCCAATAAGGAATAGGGCGACATAACTGCCGATCCTTTTTGTGTTAAGAAAGGACAGGGCATAACCCAATGGAATGCTTAACAGGGCATAAGTTTCGACCATGGGGCGTGAGCCAAAACCATTGATGTAATACCAGCACCACCAGCTATAGGCAATATAAATATGGATGGGAAGGAAAAACACGATAGGCCAGAACCAGTCCCGGTGTTTTAATAAAGAAAACATTCCCAAAAGGGCCAGCACCATGATAGGGGTGTACACCAGCCATCCGTTGTGGAAGCTGGTCAGGCCGCTAAGAATATGAGGGTCGCTGAAGTTAAACCCCTCGTTTCCATAACTGTAGAAAATCCATTCCCCGGTGATGCTTTTCCAGTAGATCATCTGGAACGTACCCACCAAGCCATAGGCAATGGCCGACAAAAGAAATAAATTTTTGTGTTCCCACACATATTTTATCCGGTTTCCTAATCCTTTCAGGGCATACAGTAAAGGGATGAACAGGCAAAAAATTTCGACCGGCCGAATGAGGGTGATCATTCCGGCAGAAAAGCCAATTAACAGGGCCATTTTCCAGCCTGGGTTCTCGTAAAACCTGTCGGTGCCATACATCAATAAACCATAAAGGCCAAAAAGATAAGCATGGGCCATTCCGCTGTTGTATGCGGTGAAATAGTAGAGATTGGTGGCGAGGGTGACGCTTATCAGGAGCAGCAGGGTGATTTTTTCTGAAAATAATTTTCGCCAAATACTCATCAGGAACCAAAGTCCGAGGAAGGCATAAAAAAAGGCCGATAAATGATCAAATACGATGTAGGGAAGGGAATAACCGTCCGCAGGATAATGGAAGATCTTAGCTGTCAGGTGCCCGAGTAAAAAGAATGGGGCCTGTAATATAGCCACGCCCATGGTGTACTTGATCACTTGTTTGCCATCCCCGATATGAAGGGCTACATCTGTTCCCAGTGGATTGGATGAGCCACTTTCGAAGCCTGGATGGTATTTACCCCGGGTAGCATAGGTCGTTTTGAGATTGTCCAGGTCGCGATGGATAAACACGGCCGGCAAATATGCATTATATCCCCAGCTATCACCTCCGCCAATAATTCCGGTATCCCATTTTTCGTAATAAATGAAGGAAGCCAGGTAAACGATCAACACGCCAAAGAAAACCCATTTAATTGACTTGGAATGAAACATAACGTAACGATAAATTTAGGCAATGGTTTATTAACAATATTTTCCTTAAAGGTATAAAAATTGTAAAATACATAAAGTTATTCCACTTATATTGGGATATTTGCCGAAACATTGGAGAAAAAACATAAAAGCTTAATGAGTCAAACCTTATCAATCGTTATTCCGGCATACAATGAAGAACGTACCATTCACCTAATATTAGATAAGGTGAAAGCTGTCGATCTTATCGGGAACCTTTCCAAAGAGATCATCATTGTGAATGATTGTTCTTCCGACGATACCCGGGGAGCGGTGCATTTCTATATGGAATCCAATCCGGATTTTTCCATAAAATATTTCGAGCATGAGATCAATAAAGGGAAAGGTGCTGCATTGCACACCGGAATACGCGAGGCAAAAGGGGAATGGCTCATCATCCAGGATGCAGACCTCGAATATGATCCTGAAGAGTACAATATTTTATTAAAACCAGTGCTTGATGGTTTTGCGGATGTGGTTTATGGCAGCCGGTTTATGGGTGGGAAACCCCATAGAATATTGTTTTTCTGGCATTCTATCGGCAATAAATGGCTGACAGGGCTCTCCAATTTCCTGACCAATCTAAACCTGACCGATATGGAGACTTGTTACAAGCTTTTTAGAACGGAGGCCATTCAAAAGCTGGAACTTAAGGAAAACCGCTTCGGTTTTGAACCGGAGGTAACCGCTAAAATTTCCCGTATTCCCAATATTCGTATTTACGAAGTAGGTATTTCATACTATGGTCGCACGTATGAAGAAGGAAAAAAGATAAACTGGAAAGATGGTTTCCGGGCAATCTACTGCATATTAAAATACAACCTGTTCCGGTAAAAATTCGCTTTCTCTGTTAAAACTTGAAGGTCAGCCCCACACTTGGTAAAATCGGCAATTGGTTTACCCGGTTATTCGTGATCCGATCCACATAAAATACATTTTCCCGGTTGTAGGCATTCGTCAGACTAAAAACAGCTTCCAAAGACGATTTTTCCGAAAACTCAAAGGTGCGTTTTAGGGAGAGATCCAGTCTGTGATACCAGGAGAGACGTCCTCCATTCCTGTCTTCTGACAGGACAGTACCCAGGTTGAAATTTCCGGTAAGGATATCAGTATAAAGCAAATTTGAAAAATCGATATTTTCATAAAAGCCTTGTGTCTGGGTAAAAGGAAAGCCTGACCCCAGGTTCCAGCGGGCGCTCGCCTCCCAGTTTTTGTTTTTTCCGAAATTCAGTGTTGCCAATGCATTAACATTGTGGCGACGATCGAAAATGGTAGGATAGACCTGTTCTCCGTCATCCCTGTTGACGTAACCAAGGGAATAGGTAAACCAAAGATAAAGATTTTGTTTCTCGTATTTCAGAGAGAAATCAACACCGTACGCATTGCCGGTTTCTGTTACGAAATTGGCATCTTCACTCGAAAGTTTGTTTCGGTTAATACTGATGAGTTGATTGAAACGCTTCAGGTATCCCTCAACATTAACAGTAGTATGTTTTCCGAAATCCATTTCGAAACCACCAATGGCATGTGTCGCTTTTTGAAGCCTGTGGTCTGTTTCTGCGGAGGTATTCAATTTGAAAATTCTTTCCTCTGGTCCGGAAAGGAATCCGACGAAAAAGTTGACCACATCCAGTTCATTTACCGTACTGATGAGGTTTTGAGAATAGATTCCTGCGGCGAATTTAAAGCGCAATCCCGGGGTGGCATTGTATTTCAGGCCTATCCTGGGTTCTAAAGACATGTTGGATTGTGAAGCATAATATTGTAACCTGATCCCCGGTTCAATGATGACTCTTCCTGCAATTTTCTTTTTCCATTTTAAGTAACCGGAAAGCTCACTGGTAAAGTCTTTTTGCTGGAAAGACAAACCAATACTGTTGTAAAATTCAAAATCGGTATTGAAACCATTGAATTCAAATCCGTAGTTTAGCTGACTGTCTTTACCGAAATAGGTAAAGTTCATGTTGATAAAATAGTTATTAATGGAACTCGTTCGGGGTTTGTCGTCAGACTCAACAAGGGAAATATCGTAATTGGAAAAGGCGGCTGTTCCGTTAATCACCAGGTTGGAACTTGGGGGTACCAGAGTGAAGTCGGCACCTGATCCGAAAGCTTTCCAATTGAGGTCGGCAAGGCCGATAAAATTGAATCGGTCAGCAAAGCGAAACCCAAATAAGTTGATCTTACTGCCGTTGCCTCCCACAATAGAGAATTTGCCATAAAAATCAGAATAAGAGTAAGGCAAACCAATATCACCTACATCAGCCAGGGTGGTATCACCATTGGCAAAGGAATAAAAACTGGTATCTGTAGCGTAGTTGTAAAGCACTTTGGAGGTCTGATCGAGGTAAGAGTGTTTTCCTGTGAGGATAAAGGAGGTGCTGGACCCAGTTTTATTATCCAGTTTTTTTATAGGACCTTCGAGTAATAATTTACCCTGAAAAGGACTCACCGACGCTAAGCCTCCGAATTCTTTTTTATTACCTTCCCGGGTTTTTATATCAACTACAGCCGAAATTCGACCTCCATACTCAGCGTTAAAACCTCCCGTGAGTACATCTACACTTTTGATGGTTTCAGTTTCGAAAACGGAAAAGAATCCTATGGAATGGAAAGGGTTGTAGATCGTCATCCCGTCGAGTAGTATCTTATTTTGGATCGGAGCCCCTCCCCGAATGTATAGCTGTCCTCCCTGATCACCTGAAACGATAATGCCGGGCAATACCGGCAGATATTGTGCAATGTCAGATTCACCGCCCGTGGAGGGCAGGCTTCGGATTTGTTTTGGGGTAACCCTTACTTTGGAGACCTGTACATCGGAGCGAGCTTTTTCTTTTTCAGCAGAAACATTTACGGTCTGTAGGTTGACCATATTTTGTGAAATGACGATTCTTTCGTAAACTATTTTTCCGGCGATAACAGTCACTTCCACCAGGGTACTATCGTATCCCAGGTAGGAGGCTACAATGGTCTGAGGGCCTTCAGGAACACTGGGGAAGGTGAAAAAACCATCAAGATCGGTGGTGGCTCCCAGGTCGGTGTTGGCAATTCTTACGTTTCCGTAAATGATGGGTTCTCCGCTTTCCATGTCAAAGATATTCCCCCGAATGATGCCTGTGTTTTGGGCGTGAAGAAAGGGCGTGAGCATCAGTGAGAGGGCAATAAACCATATCGTTTTTTTCATCGTCTTAGCCAAATTTTGTCGAGCGGTTATCTTAAACTTCAAATTTCTATTTTCGAGCCGCAAAGATAATCTTTAATTTGGGTGCTTTCCAAATGTTGGGTCGGGTATTGAAAGTGTTTTTGCAATAGTATCTGTCAAACGACAAATAAAAAACGACGTAGCGGAAAGCATACGTCGTTTTAAAATTTCAGGTTCTTAGATGCCTGATAAGAGAGCACGTTTTATGGAGTATTAACCCTTTTTTTATGGCTGTATTTTACGGGGGTATTAATTTAACATAACTTGACCCTTTTTTATTCCTGGCAACTTAACGTAAGTTTTTATTGTTGCAAAAGGAAAGATACTTTTAGCGGTTTATTTGGGGTTGACCATTCAAACCTATATTTTTGCAAAAAATAAAAGACCATGGCTATTATCATTACGGATGAATGCATCAATTGCGGAGCGTGTGAACCTGAATGCCCCAACAATGCCATTTATGAAGGCGGAGAAGAATGGGCAATGGCTCAGGGGACTAATTTAAAAGGTTCTTTCAAGCTGGAGACCGGAATTATTGTCGAGCATGATGAGTCTCAGGCTCCTATTTCTGAGGAGTATTATTATATAGTACCCGACAAATGTACAGAATGTATGGGTTTTCATGATGAGCCACAGTGCGCCGCAGTTTGCCCTGTGGATTGTTGTGTGCCGGATCCTGACCGGGAGGAATCGGATGAGATTTTATTGGCCAGAAAACTAGCCCTGCATGGTGAATAATCATGTTTAAAACATCCAGTACCCTCCTAAGCGAAACCTTTGGTTACCTGTTGAAATGTAGTTTTTGTCGGTTAAAGAACCAGGGGTCACCTGGTAGTCCATTGTAATGCCAAAGTGCTTGGTTATCTGGTAATCCAGGCCAATATGTACAGGGAATTTCCATTTTTTTATGGCTGCCGGCGCTACGGCTTTTGAGGTGAAATAGAAGAAGCGGTTATTGGCAATAGGAATTGGGGTGGCCAGGTCTGCTCCCGCTACGTAATTTGTGTTGTCCAGGGCTAATTTGCCGGCAGGACTGATATAATTTTCCCTGTTGGTCATCTTGCCACGGAGATAAATGGAAGGCGTGATTCCGGCACTAAGGGCAAGCCTTGGAGTTAATTTATATCCCGCTTTTATAGGAAAGGCCAGGTAGTAGAGCTGAACGTTAAGGTTGGAGCTTCCTGATGCCTGCGCTGCATCCTCGAATCCATTTACGGGGCTTGAAGTCACATCACTCGGGTCATAATTAAAATTATCAAAAACCTGAGCATTGATCTCGGTGGTGGTCGGAATGGAAGAATCTTCCAGGGTTAAATTGAAATAACTATTGGTGTTGACCTCCAGCGTCCGGATTTCCGATTGGAAGCCGGAACCCATGGAAAGGCTCCATTTGGAATTCGGCAATCTTTTGTTTAAAGCAATGCCTGCTTCAAATCCTTTTAATGAAGAGAATCCTTCTGTTTGGCTATTTGCGTAGGCCATTAAATCAAGCCAGGAGGGTTTGCTGCCCCGGGGTAAATCAATGTCATTTTCGGAAAAAGCATAATCCTTCTGAGCGGGTTCCTGTAAGGACAAAGACAGCGTCCTGATTTTCCTGATTGAATGATCAACTCTTGAAGTATAAGGTTTCTCATCAACCTGAGCAAATCCGTTTAAAGGCAAGGTCTCCGGGCTGGAATCAATTGTTTTTTTATCCAGGGGTTCATTTGGCAGGAGGGAGGGAGCATCCGGATCAACAATCGTAACGGGAGTATTGATGGGGGCATCCGTGTTTTGAGTGCGCGCTTTGGGAAGGTTATTTGGGGTTACTTTTTGAGTGGAGATCCTATTTTTTTCCTTAATCGACATTTCAATCGAAGCAGGGGGAGTTGAAGGTATCGCTGAATTTTTTGAGTCGTTGTTTTCCTGAATATTTGAAGCAATGATTTTTTCTTTAAATTCATCTTTTGGTGAGGTGGAATCTTTAGACCATAACAAAATTCCTGAACTGAGGAGCAGCAGGATTCCTGCAGCCATCCAGAACCATACGGCTGCACGTCGTTTTTTATTTTCCACCGGCATTTCAAGGTCGAGCATCTTATTCATCTCAAGCCATGCCTTTTCGGTAAACTCCTTATCCATATAACGCTGTATGTCCTTATCCCGCATGATGTTTAATATTGAGTTGCGTTTCTAATAAAGATTTCAGTTTTTTCCTCGCTTCCGACAGATACCACTTGGAAGTACCGGCACTGATGTCCAGTTTTTCTCCGATCTCTACATGGGAGAATCCTTCCACGGCGAAAAGCCAAAAAACTTCCCTGGTTGATCCTGATAAATGATCGATCAGGGCAATGATGTCCTCGTAATAAAGTTTGTTTAAAACATTATCACTGGCGGGTCCATCTTTTTCGTTGATATCCAAAAACTTTATGGTTCTGGATTCTTTTTTAAAATAGTCGGCTAGGCTATGAAAAACCAGCCTGCGTATCCACCCTTCGAAAGAGCCCTTGAAAGCATAGGTATCCACTTTCTGGAAAACCCTCAGAAAACCTGTGTTGATGATTTCGAGCGCAATTTCCTGATCTTTGGTATATCTCATACACATACGCATCATGGCAGGAAAGTACTTCTTGTAAAGTATCTCCTGGTAACGTCGGTCATTCCCGACGCAGCCTTTGATGAGTTCTGCCTCTGATGGTTCCCTTTTACCAAACATAAGTAAGGTGCGTATAGTGTAATGTAGAATTTAATCCCATCGTTTAAAAAATGATCCCTGCACTTAGACTTATTCGATTGTAAATGGCATCTACAACGGTGATGTCTGAGTTAAAAGTGGATGTTTTTTCTATAAATTGTTTTTGAAATTTATAACCCATTTCAAAATATATATTTCCTGTTTTATCCCCTCCGAACCGGTAACCAACGGAGGGGTTCAGCATCAATCCTCCTTCCGCCTGGGTAATGCCGAATTTTTCATTCGCAAAAGCCATTCCATAGCCGGCCTTGATCGCATAAAACGGGGTATTGGATTTCTTCTTTAAATACCCTCGGACCTCGCCATATACCGGAAAAAGGCCTTCGCCCTGCCTGGAGGAATAATTGTCTTTGCCAATGCCCAGGCCAATGCCCACCATCCGGTTAAACATATACCCGGTGGTGGTAGAAATTCCGATGCCCATTTTAAGGTAACTGCCGGACCTTCCTCCAAACCCGGAAAACCCTGTAGCATTATACCATCCCGTTTCCCTGAAAAGGTATTTCCTTTTCTTTTTAGGAGCAGGTTTTTGTACTACCTGGGGGACACGCTTCTGAACAGAGGCCTTTTTCACCGGTTTTATATCCATTTGGATTTGTTCAATCCTTTGAATATCGTTGTCGGGTATTGTATCTAAAGTGCCATTGAGGCGTTTCAATACTAAATATTCCCCCTTCCGATAGTCCACCATATTGCCTTTGTAAACCTCGCCGTTGTTCAAATAAATAGTGGCGATGTTTTCCTCACTTTGAGCATTCAGCATTGAGGTCATTAGCATAAAACATAAAAGGAGCAGCTTTTCCATCATTTCAGATTCACGTTTATTGATTTTCCTTCCGACCTGAAGGACCGGATGGGAAAAAGTATTTAGTTGATTTAAAGAACTATCAAAGATAGCCGGATTAAATAAATAATGAAAATTAGAAAAGCTAGGTTCGACCTTTTCTTTTAAAGGTCTTTAACTTATCAAGCAAGACGGAAGAAAGGAAAGAAAAGGTTGGAGAAAAAGACGAAGAATTTATTTTTATGGGAGGTGTTCAAAAAAAAAGCAGCAACTCATCTGAGTTACTGCTTTAAAAAGTACGATTTATTATTCCAACTAATCGAAATTAGTTTTTATCATCCACTTCTTCGTATTCCACATCGGTTACATCTTCTCCGGCATTTCCGCCTTTTGAAGCGGTGTCATCAGCTCCGCCTGCATTAGATTGTGGTCCGGCACCGGCAGCACCATCCTGTGTGGCCTGGTACATGTCCTGACTTGCTGCCTGCCATGCATCATTCAACGATTTGCTTGAGCTTTCAATTTTATCCAGATCCTGCATCTTGTGAGCCTCCTTCAGTTCAGCAAGGGCTGATTCAATAGCACCTTTTTTATCGGCCGGAATCTTGTCACCGTATTCTTTGATCTGTTTTTCCGTTTGAAAAATCAAAGCGTCAGCCTGGTTGATCTTGTCCACTTTTTCCCTTGCCTTTCTGTCGGTATCCGCATTGGCTTCAGCTTCAGCCTTCATCTTGGCGATTTCTTCCTTGGAGAGACCTGTTGAAGCTTCGATGCGGATGCTCTGTTCTTTATTGGTTCCTTTATCTTTTGCAGATACATTAAGAATACCATTAGCGTCGATATCGAAAGCAACTTCGATCTGTGGAAGCCCTCTTGGTGCCGGTGGAATTCCGTCCAGGATGAAACGGCCTACCGTTCTGTTATCCTGAGCCATGGGACGTTCTCCCTGGAGAATATGAATCTCAACGGAAGGCTGATTGTCTGCCGCAGTGGAGTAAACTTTCATTTTCTTGGTCGGGATCGTCGAGTTGGCCTCAATGATCACATCATACACCCCACCCATGGTTTCGATTCCCATTGAGAGAGGCGTAACGTCCAGCAAGAGAACGTCTTTTACATCACCACTCAGTACTCCTCCCTGGATAGAAGCGCCCACAGCAACCACTTCATCAGGGTTCACCCCTTTGCTTGGTTTTTTACCGAAGAACTGTTCAACAGCTTCCTGTACCTTAGGGATACGTGTTGATCCACCTACCAAAATGATCTCGTCTATATCGTTTTTGCTGAGGTCTGCATCTTTGAGAGCGGCCTCACAAGGAGCAATGGTTCTGCGGATCAGGTTGTCGGCCAATTGTTCAAATTTCGCACGTGAGAGTTTCATCACGAGGTGTTTAGGCACTCCGTCAACAGCGGTCACGTAAGGCAGATTGATCTCAGTTTCCATAGCGGAAGACAACTCGATCTTCGCTTTTTCGGCAGCATCCTTGATGCGTTGAAGTGCCATAGGGTCTTTACGCAAATCAATACGCTCCTGTGATTTGAACTCATCTGCCATCCAGTCAATGATCACACGGTCGAAGTCATCACCACCGAGGTGTGTGTCTCCATTGGTAGATTTTACTTCAAAAACGCCATCACCCAATTCCAGGACGGAGATATCAAAAGTTCCACCACCAAGGTCGAAGACCGCAATGGTCATATCTTTATGGGATTTATCCAATCCATAAGCTAGGGCAGCTGCCGTAGGCTCATTGATGATCCTTTTTACAGTAAGTCCTGCGATCTCACCAGCTTCTTTTGTAGCCTGACGCTGAGAATCGTTAAAGTAGGCAGGAACGGTAACCACTGCTTCCGTGACTTCATATCCGAGAAAATCTTCTGCGGTTTTTTTCATTTTCTGCAATATCATTGCAGAGATTTCCTGAGGAGTATACAATCTGCCATCAATATCTACGCGGATGGTATCATTTTCCCCTTTGACCACTTTGAAAGCAGTATTTTTGGCTTCTTCCGCTACTTCTGAATAACGTGTTCCAATAAATCGTTTGATGGATGAAACCGTACGGGTCGGATTGGTAATCGCCTGCCTCTTGGCTGGAGCTCCGATTTTACGTTCGCCATTATCTAAAAAAGCGACTACGGACGGAGTCGTTCTTCCTCCTTCATCATTAGGAATGACCACGGGATCGTTTCCTTCCATTACCGAAACGCAGGAATTCGTCGTTCCCAAATCGATGCCTATAATTTTGCTCATATTTATTAGGTTTAAATTTTTCAAATTTTGTTCACAACTACCTAACATCAATGGTTATGCCATTTTTTAAAAATGACAAATATTCGGAAGTAATCCTTTAAAGTATCAGTTTTCGGCAGTCATGACAAATTTATGTGTGACAAAGTGGCAGAGATGTTCTTAGAAGGTAACCGTTTTTAACCCAATTCAATGCTGGAGGTTGGTTGGAAATTTAAACATACTCGTATTTATTCCCGGATGAGTTCTTGTTTTGAAAAGTTTTTTGCTATTTGCGCTAAATTTAAAGAAGGGCAAGTTTAGCATGGGGTTCAATTTAAAAGATATTAATCGTTACAGTCTAAGGCTACTGGAAGGAATCCTGTTGACAGGCGGTCTGGTCCGGGTACTTATTTTCTTTCAAAATCGATCTTTCTTTCTTGATGAAGCCAACCTGGCCAGGAATGTGGTAGAAAAGAGGCCATGGGATTTTTTCAGGACCCTGGATTATGAACAATATGCCCCTCCTTTATTTTTATGCGTACAAAAAATAAATGTATGGTGGCTTGGTGCCACGGAGTTCGGAGTGCGCTTTTTTCCTTTACTATGTAGCCTGTTGTCCCTATGGTTATTTTATAAACTCTCCTTACGGTTTATTAAACCCGGAATCGGACTATTGTTCATTTTTTTTATGTTCTCATTTTCGGAGTATTATCTTCATTTCGGTACAGAGGGAAAACAATATGCCTCGGATGTGATGTTTGCCCTCCTGTTATTGAATTTGGCACTGACACAACAATTGCCGTGGGGCTGGAAAGCATTTTCTAAGTGGGCCTTAATCGGAATAACAATCATTTGGTTCTCTATGCCTTCTGTGTTTATTTTGGCAGGGGTGGGAATCTTTTTTATGATCGAATCCTATCCTCAATGGAAAAAAGGCGTATTATTCAGCATTTTGGGAATGGTAGCGCTTTGGCTGGCAAGTTTTGGACTCTATTATTTTGCCATTCTCAAAACGGATGTAGAAAGCGATTACCTGCAAAATTACCATAGCATTTATTTTCTCCCGGGTTTCCCGGCCAGCATGGCAGATATTCAGCAATATGGGACAATTTTTCAGTCTATCTTGGGCACGGTTGTCGGCCATACTATTTTGGCCTTGCTGACAGGCTTGTCAGGACTGATTTTCGGGCTCTTTTTTTTGATCAGACAAGATTGGAAAAAAGCCGTTTTGCTTTTGCTTCCTATTTTGGCGGTATTTTTTGCCTCCACGTTGCATCAGTATTCCCTTATTCCCAGGCTGACGCTTTTTTTCATTCCTATATTATTGATGGTCATCGGTATGGGAATCCAAAAATTATTTGATATCAACCGGATCTGGGTAAAAACCGTGGTCGTCATTTTTACCATTATAACCCTCAGTATTCATGACGGAGCTAAATATTTGTGGACCCGGTATGAAATTGAGGAGATCAGGCAGGTACTGGATGTTGTCGAAAAGCAGCACCTTCCCAATGATTTGCTCTATATCAATCACAGTGCTAAACCTGCGTTTACTTTTTACACGTTACTGCATAAAAACAAAACAAAGTATCATTTTGATCACTACGTTGAAGGAGACTGGCGATTAAATCCTGCTCCTGAAATATTTCATATTAACGAGCAGCCTGCCAATAGAATTTGGGTCATATATTCGCACCTGATATCCGAATCGGCCCGCGTTGAAAAGGATAAAGAAATGGGCGTTTTGTTAAAATCCTTTGAAGTGGTCAAAGCCATAAACTTTAAAGGAGCGTCTGCGGTTTTAATGGAAAGGAAATGAGATGTTGCTTTAGATTTTTAAAATTTTCAAGTAAATAAGCTTTACTACAAATGCACGACATTGAACCCTATCACAGGTGGCAGGATCAGTATGAAGCCTCGAAGGACAAAAAAAGCCCTTTTTATGGTCGTAAGAATGATGAATTCCATTATACCCATAAGGTTTACAACTATTTCATTCACCCCCAATGGGATTTTTTCGGATCCTCCACACTCTACTTGAAGGTTATATTCGTGGATTACGATGCTTCCTTTGCCATTATGGAATTTATTGGAGAATGGAATGATGCGCTTCACAATGACATTATGGAACTAAAACGTAATGTGATAGACGGGATGGTTAAGCATGGTATCTATAAATTTGTACTCATCGTTGAAAACGTCTATAATTTTCATGGTTCGGATGACAGTTATTACGAAGAATGGTGGGATGATATTAAGGATGATAACGGGTGGGTTTGTTTTTTAAATCCACTAAAACACGTTATCGAAGAGATGGAGCAGACACGTTTGCAATTTTATGTTAATTTTGGACCGAAAATAATGTTGGATAAATGGCGGATACTCAAGCCGGAATTGGTAGAACAAGCCGTTGAATTATTGATGATGAAGTCCGGAAAACAATTAGGATAATGCACAGATCAGGATTTATAAATATCGTAGGCCGTCCGAATGTTGGAAAATCAACCCTGACCAATGCCCTGGTGGGGGAGCGGATGTCTATTATTACCAACAAACCCCAGACCACCCGTCACCGGATCATGGGTATTTTGAGCGGGGACGATTTTCAAATGGTCTTCTCAGATACCCCCGGGGTGATCAAAGACCCAGCTTACCGGATGCAAAAAGCCATGAATAGTTCTGTGCAATCCACTTTTGAAGATTCAGACATTATGCTTTTTGTTACTGATATGCTGGAGGAATATGAGGCTAGTGACCCTTTTCTTGAAAGGCTAAAAAAAGTTGAGGTACCTTTGTTTCTGATCATCAATAAAGTCGATGTTTCCACTTCGGACAAGGTGGCTGAGAAAATAAAGTGGTGGAATGAGCAGGTTGAATTTACGGAAACAATACCTATCGCAGCCCTGCACAAACAAAATACAGATACTTTATTTGACCTCTTGTTGGAAAATTTGCCTGAAGGACCGGTTTATTATCCTAAAGATCAGCTCACCGATCGGCCGGAACGCTTTTTCGTCAGCGAGATTATCCGTGAAAAAATATTACTCCTTTACGAGCAGGAAGTTCCCTATTCCTGTGAGGTGATCGTTACTTCGTTCAAAGAGACTCAAACCAATAGCGGCGAGGACCTGGTCAGAATTGCCGCTGACATATACGTAGCCAGAAAGACACAAAAGGCCATCATCATCGGAAAAGCCGGGAGCGCCATCAAAAAACTCGGCACGGAGGCACGAAAAGACCTCGAAGTTTTCCTTCAGCAAAAAGTATTCCTCGAACTTTTTGTGAAAATCAAAGAAAACTGGCGCGATGATGACCAGATGCTTAAACGATTTGGGTATTGATGAGAAAATGAATGAATGTGCCCATGCCTGGAGGCGAGAAGCCTATCATATTGATATGTTTTGAGTTTCCCCGTCTCATACAGTCTTTCAATCTCATTAAATCTTGGACGGATGTATTTTCTCCTGATAAAATTACCACATAAGATTTATTTAAAATTCTTCTATCTTTGCGGTCACTAAAAAAATGACTAAATTTGGAACCACCCAAAGTGGATGTGATCATCCCTGCTTACAATGAGGAGGATTCAATAGGGAAGGTGATTGCCGATATTCCAAAAAACCTGGTGAGGGACATTTTGGTATGTAATAATGGCAGCACCGATAAAACTGCAGAGGTGGCCGCAGGTGCCGGGGCAATCGTTTTGGACCAGCCGCTAAAGGGTTATGGCAGTGCCTGTTTGAAGGGAATAGCGTATTTGAAAAGAAAAGATCTTAACGATCAACCCGACATAGTCGTATTTCTGGATGGGGACTATTCCGATCATCCGGAAGAAATGCCCGAATTGATCATCCCGATTGTCAATAATAATTTTGATCTCGTAATAGGTTCCAGAACACTTGGTAGTCTTGAAAAAGGAGCCATGATGCCTCAACAAATTTTTGGAAATTGGCTGGCAACTACACTTATCCGTTTTTTTTATAACTACAAATTTACAGACCTGGGCCCCTTCAGGGCTGTGAAATGGACCAGTTTACTGCAAATGGAAATGGCCGATCCAAACTTTGGATGGACCGTTGAGATGCAGGTGAAGGCTGCCAAATTGAAGCTAAAAAGCACAGAAATACCCGTTACTTACAGGAGACGCATTGGTGTTTCCAAAGTTTCCGGGACAGTAAAAGGAACGATTCTCGCAGGGTTTAAAATTTTATGGACCATTTTTAAATTATTTTAAAATGCCAATATTAGGAGCAATAGTTTTCATTATTTACACGGTAGCGTTGGGTTACATTACGATCTACTGTCTTTTTCAGTTCAATTTGCTTTATCATTACAAGAGAGGGCATGCAAAAGATGCTGCTAATGCTTCAGCACTTACCGCTGCTCAAAATAAAATTGAATCCAGAAAAATGGTTATGGCCGGCGAAGACCAGATAGAAACGGAATCCGCTGAAGCCGGGGATTTTGATTATCCCTTCGTCACGGTTCAGTTGCCCATTTTCAACGAGATGTATGTGGTGGAGCGGTTGATTGATACTGTTGCGGAATTTGATTATCCGCATGACCGTCTTGAAATTCAGGTGTTGGATGATTCTACTGATGAAACAGTCGAGATTACCCGAAATAAAGTAAATGAATATAAAGCGAAAGGGTTGGACATTGTCCATATTACCCGGTCCGATCGCAAGGGGTTTAAAGCAGGAGCTTTAAAGGCAGCCACCCAGGTGGCCAAAGGCGAATTTATTGCTATCTTTGATGCAGATTTTCTTCCCAAAACCGACTTTTTAAAAACCACTATTCCTTATTTCGATGATGAAAAAGTGGGCGTGGTTCAAACCCGTTGGGAGCATATCAATGGCAACTATTCTCTGATTACTCGTTTGCAGGCTTTGCAGTTGAACGTTCACTTTACGGTGGAACAGAAAGGTCGCATGGTGGGAGAACATATGTTGCAGTTTAACGGCACGGCCGGAGTCTGGAGAAGGAAAGCCATTGAAGATGCCGGAGGATGGGAAGCGGACACACTCACTGAAGATCTTGACCTCAGCATACGGGCCCAACTTAGGGGCTGGAAGATTCATTTCCTGGAAGAAGTTGTTTCACCGGCAGAACTTCCCGTTGAGATGAACAGCCTTAAATCTCAACAATTCCGCTGGATGAAAGGCGGGGCTGAAACGGCCAAAAAAATGCTGCCTACCATTTGGAGATCATCTATGCCTTTCCCGGAAAAGATCCACACGACGGTTCACTTGCTGGCCAGTTCCATTTTTGTTTTTGTATTTATCATCGGCGTGTTCAGTGTACCTTTATTATATTTCCTGGGGGATATTTTCAATGCAGGAATCAGTAAAAATTTCTTCGGTATTTTCCTGGCAGGATTCCTTTCTGTCATTGCTGTTTATTATGTAGCCAATGTTCAGGCAGACGTTCATAAAGGGATAAGCCCCTTAAAGCAAATAGTGAATTTTGTTTTGCTTTTTCCCTTATTTCTGAGTCTTTCAATGGGCTTGTCCCTTCATAATTCCATCGCGGTGATCCAGGGTTTTATGGGCAAAAAATCTCCTTTTGTAAGAACCCCGAAATTCAACATTAAAGATATTGCTGATACGGTAAAAAGCAAGAAGTACGTCAATGCCAAACTTTCGTGGACCACAGTATTTGAAGGACTACTGGCCCTATATTTCCTGGGGGCGATGATTTTAGGCCTCTACCTGCAGAATACGACTTTTTTCTTTTTCCACCTGATGTTGTTTATTGGGTACGGCGGTATCTTTTTCTTCACCGTCAAACATTTGCGGGTCGCAGGGTAGGAATAAGACAGTATGTCGAAAATAGCATTTAATAAAGGATCCATTGCCTTGGGGGGGCTATTTATGATACCTCTGTTGGTATTGGGCTTCCTGGCAGGTCAATCTGACTTTGAGCTTATTTTTGGGGGATATGCTTTTGCTTTTTTTGCTTTTTTTATGATTTGGCAGAGGGCAAAAACGGAGGATCTGCCTTTTTATTTTATGCTCGCCCTGCTGGTTCGTTTTTTTTTGATTTTTGCTTTTCCACAACTTTCTGATGATATCTACCGGTTCATCTGGGACGGTCGCCTGATCTGTCATGGTCATAATCCTTTTAATTATTTGCCCGATGAAATCATGGCAGAAGGTTGGGCCAGGCCCTGGCTGGATCAAAATCTTTATGCCGGACTCAATTCTCCTGACCATTATACCATTTATCCTCCCGTGGCCCAGGTTGTTTTTACCCTGGGAACCTGGTTATTTCCCCATAGCATTTACTGGAGTACTGTGGTGATGAAAATAGTGATTTTCGCTTTTGAGGCGGGGACTATATTTATTTTACCCAGGCTTTTGAATCACCTGAAACTTCCTGTAAAGAATACCTTATTATATGCTTTGAATCCACTGGTCATTATTGAGATCACCGGGAATCTTCATTTTGAGGGGGTAATGATTTTCTTTTTAATGATTGGGATTTTCTGGCTGTTTACCCGGCGGATTTACCTTTCGGCTATAGCTATGGCACTGGCGGTGGCCTCAAAATTGTTGCCTTTATTGTTTTTGATGTTTTTCATAAAAAGGTTAGGGTGGAAAAAATCGATGGCTTATTTTGCCGTTTTGGGTGTAACGCTTTTGGTCTTATTTATCCCCTTGATCAACGGCGTTTTTTTTGATCATTTTGGAGAAAGTCTTGACCTTTATTTTCGAAAATTTGAATTCAACGCCAGCATTTATTACCTGGTGAGATACGTTGGTTATATCATCAGCGGCTTCAACCTGATCAAGTTCATCGGACCGATCCTGGCAAGCTTGACCTTCCTGGGCATTCTATTGGTTGCCATAAAAGAAAAAGACCTGACCGGGGGAAGTCTGATGCATAAAATGCTGTTTGCCATTTGTCTTTACCTGTCATTTACCCCTACTGTGCACCCCTGGTATGTGCTGCTTCCGCTTGCCCTTTCCATATTTACTCATTTTCGCTTTGCGGTGCTTTGGTCGGGGTTAATTACTTTGACCTATATTAATTACACTTACGACCCCTTCTTTGAAAACCTTTGGGTCGTCGGAATTGAGTATATTTTGGTTTTTAGCTGGGCTGCGATAGAGCTTTGGCGGCCAAAATATTTATCTTTGAAACAGGAATCTTAATCAACCGATTTTTGTCGTCATTTATGGAATGTCTTGTTTATACCACTGGAATTGCACCGAGATTGACCTACACCATGGAGGTTCTTTTAGGGCAATTGTTAGGGTTGAATTTTCGGTTCACAGGAAACAGCGATGAATTCAGGTCTTTTCAAGGGAGTGGTTTGAATTATAGTAGTCAAAGACTTTCAGCGCGGGAAATATTCATTCCGTCATCAGGATTCCTTTTCGAGAATACGATCCGGCCGGTGGATTTGAAGGTTGAAAAAATGGATGAAATTCCACGGTTTTTTATTTTAGATACCCCTGGTGCGGATATAGATTTCGATCTGCCTGCCATGATTTTCTTTTTGCTGAGCCGTTATGAGGAATATCTGCCATTTAATGCAGATGTCCATGGTCGATTTACTGCCGGGGAAAGCCTTGCTTCCAGAAATGGATTTTTACATTTACCCCTTGTCAATATTTGGGCAAAATATCTTCGGGAACTATTCATGTTGAAGTTCCCGGGGCTGGAATTACAGGCCCCGGAATATTATTTTCAGCCTACTTACGATGTTGATATGGCCTGGGCCTTCCAACACAAGGGGTGGCGTTCTGTTGGTGGATGGGCTAAAGATGCTCTTGGTTTTAAAACCCAAATGTTGGACTCCCGCTTAAAGGTATGGCTGGGAAGAGAGGAGGATCCTTTTTTTACTTTTGAAAGATTAAAAGTATTGCACAAGCATTATAATTTGACTCCTCTTTGGTTCTTTTTAATGGGAGAGCATGGTCCTTTTGATAAAAGTATTTCCTGGAAAAACCATATTTTCCAGGAACTCATTAGAAACATTGGCCCCAGGGAAACCATCGGCATCCATCCATCTTACGCTTCGAACGACGATTATAAAAAAATGGAAGCGGAAATCCTGAGGTTGGCTATCATCAAGAAAAGTGCTGTTGAAAACAGCAGGCAACATTACCTGAAACTTTCGTTTCCAACAACTTACAGGTCTTTGATTCAGGCTGGCGTTAAAGCGGATTACACCATGGGTTTTGCCGAAGATATAGGCTTTAGGGCCGGGATGGCCAGTCCCTTTTTCTGGTATGACCTGGAAAGGGAAACCGCCACCTCTCTTCTTATTTATCCATTTCAGGTAATGGATGTTACTTTGAAAAATTATATGAAATTAACACCAGACCAGGCTGTTGATGAAGTTTATTCCCTGGTGCAGCAGGTGAGAAAATATGGCGGCACCTTTACCACTTTGTGGCACAACAGTTCTTTTTCAGCTATTCATGGATGGAAAGGTTGGGAAGATGCTTACCGGAAAATCGTCAAAATATGCCTTTAGCCGGCAACATTTGAAGATAAGAAGCCTCTTTTTTATGGGGCAAAAATTTAATGGGTCCAGGAGTTTAAACAGGACGAAATTTTATTTATATTGAGGCTAAATTTACCCAAAATGATAATCAATCTTAGCGAGCAAAATAGTGTGGTATTCAAGTTCCTCAATGAATTGAGGGATAAAAGCCTCCAGCAGGACAGTATGCGTTTCAGGCGGAACCTCGAAAGACTGGGAGAGATTTTTGCCTATGAAATAAGCAAGACCCTGAATTATGTCGATCACGAGGTTGAAACGCCTCTGGGTATTGCCCAATCCCGGAAATCCAATGATCGTATCATTTTGGCCACTATTCTAAGGGCCGGTTTGCCCATGCATAACGGTTTGCTCAATTATTTTGATGAGGCGGGGAGTGCTTTTATTTCTGCTTATCGCCGGCATCGCAAGGACGGTTCTTTTGACATCAAGGCCGGATACATTACTTGTCCTGATCTGGACGGGTCAACCTTAATCCTGATTGACCCCATGTTGGCAACCGGCGCTTCAATGAAGGTTGTTTTAAAATCCTTAAGAGACTACGGAACTCCTGAAGTCATACATATTGTCACGGCTATCGCATCTGTAGATGGTATAAATTATCTTCGCGGGCAATTTCCTGATATTACCATTTGGGTAGGGGCCATAGATGAAGAGTTAACAGGAAAGTCTTATATCGTTCCAGGGCTTGGGGATGCGGGGGATCTTTGTTATGGTGCTAAATTACAAGAGTGAAAAATCCCGTTAACCTTTTTTCTTTAGTCTTTAGCCTTTTTTTATTCCTCTTTGTACCAGCCTGAATATTTGATGTAACTTTGCGCCAAGGTTTCAAATTTTTCTTTGAGGATTCCAGGGTTCATTGATTTAACTTTTTTTGCCGGAACCCCCGCGTAAATTCCTCCCGACTCACACACCATATTTTCAAGGATAAGGGCACCGGCTGCGATCAGACAATTTTCTTCGATCACGGCATTGTCCAAAACGATTGCGCCCATACCTATGAGTACATTATCCTTTATGGTACAGCCGTGTACCATGGCCTGGTGGCCGATAGAAACGTTATTCCCGATAGTGGTAGAGAATTTTTCGAAAGTGCCATGAATGACTGCACCATCCTGGATGTTCACATTGTCACCCATTCTAATGCTATTGACATCTCCCCGAATCACTGCCTGAAACCAAACGCTGCAGTGGTTGCCCATCTGAACATCTCCTACAATGGTTGCATTTTCAACAAGGAAGCAATTTTCACCAAATTGGGGTTCGAAACCCCTAACTTTTTTAATGAGAGCCATTTAAATTTATGTTTTGTATTTGCTTAAACAGTATAATCCTCCAGTAATTCTTTGAGTGCTTTTAATTGAGAATCGCTTCCCAAAACGATATAACTGGAACCAGGTTCGAGAATCGTGTCAGGGGACGGATTTACGACATAACTGTTGTTTGGATTGATAAAACCGATCACATTGGCGCCACCGGTTCTTTTTCGGATATTCATATCTCTTAAGGAGATGTCCCGGCATCCGGCGGGCATATCTTCATATTTCAATTCCTCGAAGCTGATGTCTGATTCTTTATCTCTTGTGATGAAACTAAAAAACTCCACTGCCCCCGGTTTACTGACCAAGGTAGCCATATAATAACCTCCAATCTGCTCTGGCATTATGACGTGTGTGGCGCCCGCGAGTAATAATGTCTTTTGTGATTTTATTTGTGAAGCCCGGCTGATGATGTTGATATTTGGGTTCATATTTTTGGCTGTAATGACGATAAAAACATTTTCAGAATCATCTGGTAAAGCTGAAATAATAGCTTCTGCGCGATCGATCCCCGCATTTTGTAACGTATCATCCATGGTTGCATCTGCATGGATGTATAAGAGGTTTTCGCGGTCCAATCTCATTTTTTCAATTATAGCCACATCCTGGTCAATGATTACAAAGGGTATGCTATGTTGCTGTAAATGTAGAGCTATTTCTTTGCCGTATTTGCCGTAGCCACAAATGATGACATGGTTTTTAAGTTTACTGATTTTTTTCTGGATCAATTCGTAATTCATCTTTTTAAAAATTTCACCCTGTATGACGTAATAACTGAAAACGGAAAGCAGGTAGGCAAAAATACCAATGTTTACAAGAATTAAAACAGAGGTTAACATCTGGCCGCTGGGGCTTAATGGCCTGATTTCAGAAAAGCCTACCGTTGAAATGGTAATGATGGTCATGTAAAAAGCTTCTCTCAGGGTATAGCCTTCCAATTGAATATAACCTCCAATTCCCAGGATCAATTCAGCAACCATAAGCCAGATGGCTAATCTTAGGCTCAAAAATGAGGATTGCTTTTTTTTAATCTGTGTATTTTCCCCAATAACTCTTCTCGTATTCATCAATAAAATTAATTGCTTGCTGCAAAATTAAGATTATTTCGTGATGCCGGACATTAATATTTTTTTCATATCATTTTCCAAGGCTTTAAGGGAGGATTTCTCTGCCGGTTTGTACCAATCATAAATCCATCGCACGGATGAAAGAATGGTGTATAGAATTACTGCAGGTTCTATCGATTTGATTTCTTCATTTTCAATTCCGTTTTTGATAATGGCCTTAAATCGGTTTTCATAGGCTTTTCGGATACTTTTAAATTCACCAAGGTGGGGTTCGTTCAAATGACGCCATTCATCGTTGAAAGCAGTGATGGAGGTTACATCTGTCATAGCCGTCTGGATGTGCAGGTTAATGAGGGTTTTTATTTTTTCGGTGTTGGATATGTTCTGTCGCTCAACCGACTCCAATGTATCCAAAAAACGCTGGGCTGTTTCAAAACAAATATCTTTTAAAATTTCTTCCTTCCCGCTGATGTGGTTATATAAGCTGGAGGCTTTAAGGTTTACCGCTTCAGCGAGATCCCTCATAGAGGTAGAAGCGTATCCACGGTCTCTGAAAAGTGTGGCGGCTGCAATCTGAATCTCTTCTTTCTTCGATTTTATCATGGATTGATTTCCCGTGGTTTAAAGGTTTATCACATCACGCATCAAAATCTACGCTTATTTTTTTAGATTTTGGCCTGGCCTGGCAGGTGAGAATATATCCCGATTCCAATTCATCTTCTTCCAGTGCATAATTGACATCCATGTTAGCTTCTCCTTCGGTTAGTTTAGCTCTGCAGGTGCAACATACGCCCCCCTTGCATGAAAATGGAAGGTCGTGTCCTGCTCTGGAGGCCATTTCGAGAATGGTTCCGTCGCTGGTGGGGGATTCGATAGAAAAGGATTTATTATCTATCTTAATATTAAGTTGAACTTTAAAAACCTCCCTGGAAATGGAAACAGGGGTGTTTCGTTCAATTTTTTGATCAGGAGCCGTGAATAATTCAAAATGAATTTTAGCAGAAGGGACTCCTGCTGTCAGCAGGCCTTGGCGGATGTCCTCCGTCATGTCAGATGGTCCGCAAATGAAAAAGGAATCAATGGTTTTGGGATCAATTAGTTTTTCACAAAAGGCCTTGCATTTATCCTGGTTTATTCTTCCGTAAAAAAGGTCATTTCCCGGATTTTCCTGGCTTAGGATATGATAAATGCCGAGCCTGTTCATAAACTTATTTTTTAGCGCGGATAGCCGCTCGCTAAAAATGATTGAGTTCTCGGTCTTATTGCCGTAAAACAAAGTAAACTGGCTCTCTTCATTGCTTTCAAGAGTGGATTGGATAATAGAAATAATGGGGGTGATGCCACTTCCTGCTGCAAAGGCAACATAATTTCCTTTTGTCGATACATTTTTTCCAAAACCGAATTTTCCGGATGGAGGCATGACTTCAAGTTGATCTCCTGCTTTTAGGATCGTATTGGCAAAAGAAGAAAATAGTCCGCTTTCTATTTGTTTGATGGCAACCCTAAGTTCGTTTTCCGAAGGGCTGGAGCAAATAGAGTAGGAGCGTCTGATTTCTTCCCCGTTGATGGTTGTTTTGAGTACAAGATGCTGACCGGGGAAATAGGAAAATTCTGTGGAAAGGTCAGCAGGAATATCAAATGCAACAGATACACAATCTTCTGTTTCTTTATTGACGTCCCTGATATTTAAGGTATGGAATCTTGACATAATTTAGGAATGGTTTTTGAATTTGCGCAAAAGTACGAATGAACGTTCGTTTGTGCAATTTAATCCATCCTAAAAACGGGTACCTATCCAGGTTTATTTTTATTGGAGCAAAAAAAGGATTTTTTCGAATAGTTGGTTATGGATAAAAGGTTTTTCGAGGTATTCATTCATCCCGGCTTCAAGGCATAGGGATTTTTCCTGGCTGGAAGGGTAGGAGCTGATCCCCAGGATGGGAGTTGTTTTATGTTTCCTAATTAGCCGTGCTGTTTCAATGCCATCTATATCGGGAAGATTTACATTGATCAGAATCAAGTCGAAAAATCTCCTTTTTAGCGCTTCAATAGCGGCTTTACCGGAAGGCACAACCTCCACGGAAATTTTTCCTGACCATGCGGTCAGTGTTTTTTTCAAAACAATTTGATTCATGACATGATCTTCTACCAACAGGAAATTGACGGGGCTCGAAATCTGTTCGCCATCGGCCTTTTTTTCGATCTTTTCAACAGGGAAAGTAACGGTAATGGTATTTAATCTCGCCCTTTTTACGGTTAATCTGGCATCCGATCTAAGTAAGTGATAGGCATTAGTGACGATGTCCAATGGATGAACCTGTAGCAGGTTTGGGATATTTTCCAGCCTGAAAACATTGGGTTCTCTGCTCAGTTTGCCGGTTTCGTTGATTTCGGTTGGATCGCCCTTGAAAATTATACTGAATTGAAGCACGGAAACGGGGTGTTCCAGGTATTCAATGTCAACGTTGATATCCTGGTTTTCCTCATTAAAGGCAATGGCTTGTAATAAAAGGTTAAAAATAGCGATTCGAATATCCTTTCGGGATCCGTACAGGTTTTCAGGAGGATTGTTTCTCAGGTGGAAATTTACAACCGTTTTGGATAGTAATTTCTGTAGTTGAAATAGATTTTTGATATCCTCGGCCAGTTCTGATGTAATAAATTCCTGGTCAGGCGCCGGATTGGTTTGCGCCAGTATTGGGAGCAGGTTTTGAAGACTACTGGTCAATTTTGTATAATTTCCCAGGGCCAGGGCTATGTTTTTTACCAAATCTAATTGGACGGGGTTAAGGTCAGAATTTAACAATTCTGAAAGATACCCTGTAGAAATCGCCAGGTATTCAAAAAAGTTGAAATTTTTTGGGATAGCTGAGGAATATTCGAGTTTAAGACCAGAAGGAATTTGTTCAGTCTGATCATTATTTGTAACATGGTTAACAGAGCCTTCGGTCAACTCCTGAAGATTTCCAAAAAGGATGATGTTATTTGTGGTTTCATCGTATTTGACGTGAACCCTCAGGCTAAGGAGTTTTATTTGCCGGCCATTAACCAAAATCCTGTGTTTAATTTTGGTCAGCTCGCCGGTCTTGATAGCGCTTTCAAAAAAGGCTTCAACCTTTTGCCTGTCTTCAATATGTACGTACCTTAGAAAATCAGAAAGACTGGGAGTGAAACTTTGGGGAGAAAAGCCAAAAATATCGAACATCTCATCAGACCATTTCATTTTATTGCTGACGATATTCATTTCCCAATTGGTGTATTTTCCTATTTTTTGGGCTTCTCTGTATCTTTTTTCCTTTATGGATAGTTGTTGGTTTTTTTCCAATAATTTAGCCTGGCTTTTAAATCTTTGGATCGAATATTTTATGGCACTGGCCAGCCTCTCCTCGTTGAACTCCCCCTTGACTAGAAAGTCCTGTGCCCCGGCCGAAACGGATTTGATTCCTACGGACTCCTTTTTATCTCCGGTTAATACAATTACCGGGATGTTTTCAACTTTCTTTAAATAATCTGTCAGGGTATTGAAACCAGATGTGTCATCCAGGGACAAATCCAAAAGAACAAGATCAATGGGCTTTTCTTCGAGCAAGTCAAGACCGCCAATTAAAGAAGCGGAATGAAAGAGCTTATATTTAAATGAAGCACTTTTGAGAAATTCTCTAATCAGTTGGACGTCCCTGCGGTTATCTTCAATAACCAAAATATTGATAACCGATAATTGTTTCATGATTTTAAAGAATGTAATATTTGTCTCATTTCGGCAAAAAATAAATTATTTAAGGCCTCTTTCTGTTAAAACGGGTAATGCAAAGTTAAGTAAGTGAGCTTTAAAAAAATAATTTTTATTTTTTTAGGTCAGAAGGGAAATATTCATAGGTTTACCTTTGCTCCAATTGACACCCAAAACCTTATAACAGATCTTGATTTAAAAATTCAATAGAGTTTCTATAGGTTCTTTTTTCCGGTTAAATTGAAGTGGGTAAAATAACGGTATCAATCCAAAAGCCCTCTATTTGTTGGATGATTAAAAAAAAACTCTCGTAATCAACCGGTTTGGTGATAAAACAATTGGCATATAACTTGTAACAATTGATAACGTCTTTTTTTGCGTTTGAGGTAGTCAGGATAATGATCGGAATGTGTTTAAGGTCTTCGTCTGTTTTTACCTTTTCCAGCACATCTCTACCATCCCATTTAGGCAGATTCAGATCTAGTAAGATCAGATCAGGAAGGGGTTTATCTTGATATGGATCCTTTTTTTTAAGGTAATTATAAGCTTCAACCCCGTCAGTAACTACTTCCAGGTTAGTGTTTTTGTTACTTTGTTTAAATGCTTCCCTTGTTAACCAAATATCACCTGAGTTGTCTTCGATCAGAAGAATATTAACCTGTCTTTTACTTCTCATAATTAGTAATACTTATTTGGGATTCATAATGTTTCATTTTCTGGAAGACAAATTAATCATTATTTTACAATCTTTTTATGGCCTTTGGTAATCTTTGTTAGTTTTGTTTAAAATTAAAAATTATCATGCAGCTGGTTCAACGATTTTATCCTGTAATAGAGAAGTACCTTATAGAAAATTCTTTTTCAAGGGACCCACAGGCACTTTATGATCCTGTTAATTACATTCTGAAACTTGGGGGTAAAAGGCTAAGGCCGGTTCTGGTTTTGGCTGCCTGTGACCTTTTTGGTACGGATTATCACAAAGCGCTTTCTGCAGCTTTGTCTGTGGAGATTTTCCACAACTTTAGCCTCGTACATGATGATATCATGGATGATGCGCCGCTGAGAAGGGGAAAACCCACTGTTCATGAACGGTATAATACAAATACGGCCATCCTTTCCGGGGATGTAATGGTAATCCTTGCTTATGAGTATTTGTGTAAAACAGAGGATAAAACTGTCATCCCCAGGATATTGGACATTTTCAATGAAACAGCAATAAAGGTTTGTGAGGGGCAACAATATGACATGGATTTTGAAACCTCCAATGATATTTCCATTCCTGATTATTTAAAAATGATCGAGTTGAAAACAGCCGCATTGTTGGTGGGAAGCCTGGGCATCGGTGCCGTTATAGGAGGGGCTTCAGCGGCAGATTTCTACGGAATTTGTGAATTCGGGCGAAATATAGGAATAGCTTTTCAGCTTCAGGACGATTTTCTAGATACTTTCGGAGATGCTCAAAAAGTGGGGAAACAACCCGGGGGGGATATTATTCAAAATAAGAAAACCTGGTTGATACTCAAGGCATTGGAGATCGCTCCGCCGGATTTGAAGAAGACCCTTCAAAAATGGATGGAAAATGTTGAAGGAGACGATCAGTTGAAGGTTCGGGAAGTGACCCAAATTTTTAACACGCTCAATATCCCACATCTTATGGTTGAAGCAATGAAGCGGTATAAGGAAGAGGCCCTTGTTCATCTCGAAAAAATATCAGGCTCAGGCTCATCAAAGCAGGGCCTGGAAGAATTAGCTGATTTGATCATTGTCAGGGATTATTAAAAATATTTTTTTTACTAATGCGTTATAACACTTTAGACCAAAAACCTTAAAAGTGCCTGTTGTGGGAAAGTGTTACCATTGATTTTTTGAAGTGAGGTCTTTGGTATTTCCCTTTTTAGTCTAAAATGCTAAATAAACCCATGAGGAAATCCATTCTGCTATTTACTTTTTTTCTCCTGTTTTTAGAAGTGACAGCCCAAAAGCTTTTCCCGGTAAGAATAGACAAGATGTGGGGGCTTATCAATGCCGAGGGAGAACTCGTGAAAAAAGCGAATTACGAAGCCATCGGTGATTTCAAAAATTTTGGTTACGCCATCATGCAAAGAAACGGTGGCGTTGGACTGCTCGATAAAAACGGAGTGGAAATTGTTGTTCCCCGATATCATGATATTAAAGTCCTAGATTCTCTCCTGGTAGCCGTAATGGATAACGGAGAATGGATGGTCATCAACCTTTCCGGAAAAATAATTCTGAACAAAGGATATACCCGGCTCCAACTCTGGGGAGGCCGCTATCTCGCTTTCATGAAAAATGAAAAATGGGGAATTGTACAAATGGATGGAACTGAAATAGCCAAACCGCTGTACGATGAAATTTCCTTTGAAGAGGGCAATTTTTTTCTGACCATCAAAGGGAAAATGATGGGCCTGTTGTCCAACTGCGGAAAGGAAATTCTCCCCAATATTGCCAATGAAATTAAGATCGAAAATGACAGTCTGTTTTTCTTCCGTGAAGATAATTTCTGGGGCGCCGTTGATTTTCAGGGAAGACACATTATTGAAACGAAATACGAGGCATGGCGATCCCTCTCTGATGAATATATAAAATTGGTGGCCGATACAAAATTTTCCCTGTATTCGGTAGCCTGCGAACGCATCATCACAGAAGCCGACTATGATGATTTTTATGCTTTTTCAGAGAAATACGTCATTGTTAAGAAGAAACGCCGACTGGGGCTCATTGACTGGTGTGGGAACCAAATCCTCTTTCCCCGATATTCGGAAATCCAGGCCTACGATAAAGGATTGTTCAGGGTGAATTATGAAGGGGCATGGGGTATTGTCAAAGAACAGGATGAACCACTCATTCCTTTTGCTTACGATTATATCTCTCCGCTGGAGGGTAATATTTGCCTGATCAAAAGAAATGGTTTGTTCGGGGTTGCCAATAAATTTGGAGCAGAGGTCATTGCACCCGAATTTAAAAGAATAGAGATCTCAGGTAATAAGGCCAGGGCTTATGTGGGAAATGATGGAAAAGACCAGTTGAAGTTATTTGAATTTGATCAGGAGGGGGCATTGCTCTCCTCGGACGAATTTACCAATCATTTCCAGGTACAAATTGCCGGGAAAAACGCTGCAGATGAGGCGGCCGAAACCAAAACCTTTTATCAACTGGACAATTTCGAATGGTTTTATTCTCCTGAGACCGATCGCTGGGGCCTGCGAAAAATTGTTGACGGGAGCATTCAAATTGAACCTGCCTTTCAGTATGTTCAGGTGGAATCGGATATCGGTTTTACCCTGGTAGGAATGTGGAAATACAATAAATATGATTTTGAAAGAACGACCTACCGCTTTGAAATGGTTTTTGGGTTGGTCAATAATGCTGAAGGGATACTGGTCACGGAGATGGATTTTCTGCATGTATATTTTGATGATTTTCGTTCCGGTTACCCGGTGGCGAGGTTTATTGCCTCCAATGGAAGACATGGACTTATGGACAGGATTGGGAGGGTGGTCAGAAGAGATTTTGCGTTTATAGGTGATTTTAATCAGGGGCGTGCACGGATGAGTCTTTCCGGGCAATTATCGGGAAGTATGAAGCCTGACAGGGAGCTGGGGCGTTTATCCGACTATCTAAATGGAATTTTTGCGCCTTCTTTTATGTTGGATTATACCAATTATGATAAGCTTTTTCAGCAGGATGCATTTTTGGTTTGTGAAAACTGTGAATGGGGGTATATCGATACTTTGGGAAGCGTGGTCATCGGACCTAAATACACCTTTGCCAGGGACTTTATCAACGGCACCGGGATGGTTCAATGCGAAGATAAGTGGGGGATGATTGACTCTTCCGGAAAACAACTCATTGCCTGTCAGTATGATGGGATTGATTACCTGGAAAATACGGGACATAAAATTGTAAAAGTATATTTAAAAGCTCCAAAGTATGGATTGATAGATACTTTGGGCGAATTATGCGTAAGTGCTGTTTATGATGAAATAGGTTATTTTGCCGAGGACAGGCTTTCCGTCAAACGCAATGGGGTATGGGGTTATGTAAACAGAGATGGGATAGAGGTCATTCCATGTCGTTTTAAGGAAGTGGGCAATTTTAATGAAGGATTGGCTGTCGTAAAAATGGGGCGCTACTGGGGTTTTGTTGATAAGGACGGAGATATACAAATAGAAGTAAAATACAGGCAGTGTGGCAATTTCAGTGAAGGCCTCAGCTGGGTGCTTGACAGCGAAGGGGTGAAATTTATTAATAAGGAGGGCGCAACCGTTATTTCAGGATTTTTCGAGAAAGGTTACGATTTCAGTCATGGCGTAGCACGAGTAGTAATAGGCGGGAAATATGGACTCATCGATAAAACGGGGTCCTTTGTGATGAAGCCTAAATATGGCGAAATCAGTGATTTTAACCAATATGGACTGGCGGTAGTGCGCTATGGCAAGGATAAGGTCAGGTATGGGGTTATTAATAAGGAGGGAGTTAAGATCACCAATAATGACTATCTCAAAATTGAAGATTACAGCGAAGGCCTGGCGGTAGTGAAAGATAAGGATGGATACGGATTTATTGATACGCTGGGAAAACTCATTATTCCATGCATTTATTCCAAAGCTTCAGGTTTTAACGAGGGCCTTGCTGCTGTTAGCCTGCAAGGCAATTGCGGTTATATTCGCAAAAGCGGACAGGAAGGGATTGAAGATTCCTTTACGCGGTGCCAGGATTTTGAAGATGGCAGGGCCGTTGTTTACAAAGGCATCCGCAAGGCCGGGTTGATTGACCCGGAAGGGAATTATATCATCAAACCCAGCCTGGACAGGCTCCTCAGGTTTAACGAAGGCAGAGGACTGGTGCGGGATAAAAAATTCAGGTTTTATTATATTACGGAACAGGCAGGTCTTTACAACGGCTATTACGAAACGGCAAGAGCTTATAATCACGGAGTCGCAGTTGTTCAAATGGATGGTAAATGGGGAGTCATCAATCAAAAGGGAATGGCACTCATCCCTCCAAAATATGATAAAATTGAAAAATTTGTTGGTGGTTATGCCAAGGTAATGATTTCCGGCTATAGCGGTTTGACCAATCTTAACGGGCAATCTATCGCCAAACCTTCTTACGAATTGATTACTTATGCCGGTGAAGGACTGTTCAGGGCAGAACAAGGTGACAAGGTGGGATACCTCGACAGCCAGGGAAATTGGGTTTGGAATCTAACCAAATAAAAAACGGGAAGTAGTAAATTTACTATTTCCCGTTTTTTATTTTAGTTATTTGTTTTGGCCTTCTTCGATCATTTGTTTAGCCAGTTCTAAAATGGTGGTGTCTTCCAGAAATACAATGCCACCGTCAGGACCGGGTTGTACATGTTTTTCTACAATTTCTCCATCGCCGAATTTATTGGCACCAAAATAATTCCGAACGGTTTGTTCTTCAATGCCCAACGTTTCAGCGATGCGTTTTACACTTCCTGTGGGTAAATTGTGTTTAATTTCCCGTAATTCGTTGAAAGAAATATTCATCTGTTAATAATTTTGATTAAGAAATGTTCCTTAAACAGGAACGGTTCCAAAATACGCCCGGCGAGCAGCCGGACTTGCAAAAAATACTCATCCCACTTTGTTGTATATAATAAGGGATAAATCAATTATTGCTGATGTCTTTATGATAAAAAATAAATGTTTTTAGTCACTGATAAAGATAGAATAATTCCCCTTTCATGCAAAGTTTTTGCCCAAAAAATATTCTAATTTATTTTCAAAAAATCATCCATTTTTTCATTCAAAAAACCCCGGTGCAGCACTTCAAAAAAAAATCCTGAATTTTGCACTAATGCAAAATTCAGGATAACTGCAGATCGGCCGTTCTTTTTGGTTCAGCAGTGAAATAAATTGGTTTAAAACCTCGCGGTGATCCCGACCAGGGCATTGAGTCCCAGCGTAGGATAACGCTGCCATCTTTGTCTGTTGTTGCTGGCCAGGTTGTTGAGTTGGATAAAGCCGCCTATTTTTTCGGTAAAGAAATATTCACCGCCCAAACTGATGTCAAACAGTCCGTTCAGGTTTTGCGCTTTTCCATTGATGTCCTTGTAGGGTACACCGTTTTCGAGGAAAAAATCTGCCTTAACTAGAAGCTTTTGGTCTTCGGTTCTGTAACGTGCTCCGGCACTTACCGAAAAAGCAGGCAGATGCCAGGCTTTTGCTTCATTATTGAGACTATAAATATTCTGAGAGATCGATCCTGTTAATTTTAACCCCTTAACGATAGGGGCGGAGAGGTTGGCTTTAAAGTAAACAATGGTGGCCGTATCGTAAAGTACATCAAATCTTGCAATGGAATCTTCTTGTGCTGACAACTGGAACAAAGCCAGATCATCGACGGCCTTGTATCCGGCTTGTGCGTTGTAATCAATACCACGGATATTACCTTTTACCCCACCATAATATTGGAGATATTTTGAATTTTTAATATTTACCTTTGATTCAATGAAAGGGTTGTAATCGCTTAAGTGCTTAAAATTATTCTTATACAACTCTCCGTTAGCCCCGATAAAAGCCGTGACGATGCCTTCAACAATGGTGGCATTGGCTTCAACATCAGGGAAAAAGGAGAAGTTATCTTCATTGGTGGCGATATTGACCCCCAGTTTAACTTTGAAACGGTCCTGGTGCCAGGTAAAATTGGGTGCCAAAGAAAAGTTGTTAAGCGTTGCTTTTTCATCGACATTGTAGGTGGTGAAATCCGTGACCAGTTTTACATTTAAAGGATGCTTTTCATTGATCCATTTTGTAGCGCCGATGTTAAGGGCGAATCCTCTTTCCTTGGCGGCATAACTGTCCTGGAGCAGGTAAAAATCTACTCCTGCATCATAATTAAAATCCAGCGCCATCCTTTCTCCGTTAAAAATATTGGCTTTTCCATAAAGCGTCCAGATCCTTTGCTCAATGTCTGTCGGATCAAAGGTGAAATTTGTACCGGTTTCCTTGTTCAGGTCATTGTAACCATAAAAATGAACCTTGTCCGTTTCGTAGCCAAGCAGCCCACTTACGGCAAAACCCTGGTCGAAGAAATAGGCACCATTCACTTCCCCTTTGGTATCGCTGAATTTTTGATTTTCAATATTTTTATTGTTATTGGCCGAGTAGTGGTATAGATCAACGCCAAAGCGGTGTTTGTCTTTTTTGTTGATAATGTTATAAGAACCTTCCCCGTACAAGGAAATGGGCAGTCCTACGCCGGCTTTGAGATAGCCATCGTATTTTTTTTGTAACGTTTCAGTTTTATCAGCCAGGGGTTTTATTTTGGGGGGCAGATACTCTACCTGGATGGTTTTTGTGACCACATTATACTGTTGCCTTTTTGAAGTGGTATCCAGGGCAGGTAAAGTTGGTGTGACGTCAACTTTTTCAGTGATGTTCAAACGGGCATTAAAACTTTTTACCACATCCACCTGGCTGCCAGGGAGATCCCCCTGTGCAAAGGCTGTTTGCACAAACAATACAGCGATAAGAAAAAATATATTTTTAATTGGTTGCATTTTTTTTAGCATTTAGTCATTAAACAAATCTATTGCCCTCCAAAAGATCTTCATCATCAATTGCCATCAATGAGTTCAAGGGTATTATTCGAATCGATATTGCTGTTCTTATTAAGTTGCTTGTTTATAGCATTTAATTTGGTTTGAGCAATATTGACCAGTTCAGCATCCTCGTTATAGTTCTCAAGAACAGCCTCCAGGGCGGCACGCGCGTCGTACAATTGACCTTTTTCTGCCAGAATGTCGGACAAAAGGATAATACTTTTTATCACCCAGTAAGGATAGGCTGAACTTTCCTTATTGGCGTTAAGGCAAATTTCCTGGGCTTTTTCAAGGTTCCGGCGTTGGTAATAAATATCTGCAACGAGATAACGCGCTTCGGCGGTATACTCATTATCGCTCAGTCGTTTTACTTCCTCAAAAGAGGTGAGGGCATTATCGAAATCACGGCGGTCATAACTTATCTTACCAAGGAAATAATTGGCAGTGGCTTTTTGTTCCGCTGAAGCATTAGGGTGGGTAGCCACCTTGCCGGCCATAGCATAAACAGCCTGGGTGTTTCCTGTGCGGTAGGCACTCCTCATGGCGCCCAGTTGTGCCTCGAACCTCATGTCTTCATTAGTGGAAGCCGCTTCGAGTTTTGTATATAGGTCATACGACTTTTGGAAATCCTTAGAATGGTTATAGGTAATAATGGCTGCTTTCTCCAGCGCTTTTACATAATAACGGCTTGATCCCTGATCCACTACATACTCATAATCCAACAAACCCAGATCATATTCTTTTTGAATGGTGTAGGATTCTCCGCGGTGGTAATAAGCTGTCAGCAAATTCAGTCCATTTGGATGTTTGCGCATATAGTTGGTGTACTCTTCTATCGCCCGGGCATAATTGGCTCTTTCGTATTGAGTCTCTGCTGCTTTAAAGTCGATGGCATCCCTGCCGTCACTATCAATCTTGTAACCAGGAATGGTTTCCAGGAAGGCAAAATACTGGTCGGACTGGCCAAGATCCTGGACGTAAATTTCCTCCAGGGCGGCAAGGGCTAGTTTGCCCTCTTCCGGCGTAGGATTATTCGAAAATACCTGCTTGTAATAATTGATTGCTGCCTGGAGGTTTCCCTGGTTGTAACTGATCAATCCCAGCTGGATGAGTGCCTGGTTGACCAGGTCGGATTTGTTTTTATAATTTTCCACCAAAGCTTTAAGCGGTACGGCGGCGTTGTTTAACTTGTTGATTTCCTGGTAGGTAACGCCCAATTGGAAAAGGGCGTCGTCGGCATATTCGGAATTTGGAAAATCCCGGGGAATGCGCTCCAGCGCAAGGATTTTTTCCGTGGTTCTCCCCCTGAGGCCTTCAATAACGGCTTTTTGATAAAGAGCATAATCAAAACCGGTATAACGGTTGTTGATGGCTTCATCGTAATAGTTCGCCGCCTTGTTGTAATTGTTGCGTTTGAAGTAGCAATCACCTGCTCTTACCGTAGCATCGCCCAGGACTTTGTTGCTTACTTCTGTGTTTTTGATAAAGGCTTTATTGCGTTTAATACCGGCGACGGCCTCATCAAAAAAGCCTACGGCAGCAGCGTAATTTTCTTTTTTCAGGTAATTGTACCCCTGGATATAATTGGCCGTAAAAACCGAAGATTCGTCTGGTAAACCAGTAAGCGTTTTGGCCATGGTCATAAACTGATCGATCTTACGGATGCTTGTCTCATATTGATCCTCACGGTGAGCAATATCTCCCTGCCAGAATGTGGTAAGTGCTTTGGTTTTGGTATCCATCGGGAACTGCAGGGAACGATCGAATAGATTTTTAGCTCCCGGGATATCTCCAGCCTGCAATAATTGCAATCCACGGAAATAAGTTACTTTTTGGTAACTTTCCTGGATGTCCGGCGTTTTATTAGGCAGTTTTTCGATAATTTCCATGGCTTGTTGATAATCGCGGTAGCTTAGGAAAATTTCACTCATCAGTTTTTGAGCTTCAGTATAGTAGGGAGATTCAGGTTTGAAGCCCTGTAAACTGGTGATGGCTTCCCTGGAATCCTTAAGTTCATACGATAGTTTGGCATAGTTAAATAATGCCTCTTGCTGTATTTGTGAATCGTAATCCATTCTTTTTGCACTGGCAAAAGCGGTTCGGGCAGCTCTTTTATTGCCTGCCCGCAGATTGCAATCTGCCAGATAATACATAGCTGACTGGCCGAGTTTGGAATCAATACCATTCAATTCTTCAAAACTTTGGGCGGCCTTACTATAGTTTCCTACCTGGTATTCCGTGAAACCAAGCTGATAAAACTCTTCTTCCCTCATCTTGCGGCTATTCTCGGCATAGTACCGCAGGTAATCAAGGGCTTTTGGGTAGTTACCCAGTTCAAAATAAGATTGTCCGACGAGCTGAGATATTTCTGTTTGGTTTCGCAGCCCGCGGCTGGCCAGTTTCGGTTCGGCATAATCGATCAATTCCTGGTAGCGGCGCTGGGCAAAATAGATTTGCGCCAGGTAATAGGGAATGTGTGGTTGGTATCTCTTGGAGCGTTCTGCCACCCTCAGGTGTTTGATGGAATTTTCATAATCCCCATCAAAGAAATAACAAAGCCCCAAATAGTAATTGGCCGGGGATTGGTATTCACTGTCGTAATTGGCAATATCCCTGAATTTTGCCTTGGCGGCTGAAAACTTTTGTTTTACAAAAAGGGCATATCCTTGTCGATAATTAACCTCTGCACGCTGTTGTTTACTCAGTCCTGAAAGGGGGGCCTGGTTGTAATATTCCAGTGCTTTGTCGAAATCTCGTGAATTGTAATAGTAATTGGCCACTTCGATCAGGGCATCGTTCGCGATGGGATCAGGAGAATAGGTGCGAATAAAATCAAGCATGAGTTTTTCACCGTCGGGTTGTTCCAGCAAGACCGCACATTTTGCATAATAAAATTCCGCTTTGGCAAGCAATTGCCGGTTGGCCGCTTCATTGACAGGCAACAATAAATGGACGGCATTTTCAAATTCGCCCTGAGCTTTGGCAAATAATCCATTAGCGAGCAATTCTTCTCCGGATTTAAAAGCTCTGTCGGCCTCAGTATAAACTGTGGTTTCCTGAGCATTCAACATTGAAAAAAGTAAAATTGCCGCAAAAGACAAATAAATTCTTTTTATCATTATTACAGGTGTTTTATTCAAAATTGTGACATAGCTTTTTGCTTCGGATCTGATTCATCCAAAACATCACTTAAACTATGTTAATATGTTATTTTATTGTTCAAATGATTAACTTTTGAACCATTTCGTTATTTGTTATCTTCTTCTTTCTCATTCCTATTGACAAATTATTCAAAATCCAGGATCGTTTTGATAATGATGTCGCAACATTCATCAAGTTGGTCTTCTGTCATGACCAATGGCGGGGCAAACCTGATAATATTTCCATGAGTTGGTTTGGCCAACAACCCGTTTTCGGCGAGTTTCATACACATATTCCAGGCCGTTTTGCTTTTTTCATCATCATTGATGACAATGGCATTTAGGAGTCCCTTGCCACGAACCAAGGTGATTAGATCGGATTTTTCGACCAGTTCCTTCTGAAGTCTGGCCCTGAATTTTTTACCCAGATCTGTCGCTCGTTCCGCAAGCTTTTCGTCCCTGACCACTTCGAGAGCCGCCATAGCTACCGCACAGGCCAAAGGATTTCCGCCAAATGTAGAGCCGTGTTCTCCGGGAAGGATCGTCATCATTATTTCATCTCTTGCCAGTACAGCGGAAACCGGAAAAACTCCTCCGGAAAGGGCTTTGCCCAGGATAAGGATATCTGGTTTAAACCCATAATAGTCACAGGCCAGTAATCTTCCGGTGCGGGCAATTCCCGTTTGAACTTCATCAGCAATAAAAAGTGCCTTGTGTTGCTGACATAAGGCATAAGCCTCCGGAAGGTAATGGTCGTCCGGTACGACTACACCTGCTTCACCCTGGATGGGTTCAACGATGAATCCTGCAACATTCGGATCCTGCATGGCTTCTTTCAAAGCCTCAAGATCGTTATAAGGGATAATGATATAGCCTGGCATGTATGGCCCAAATCCTCCCGTTGAATCAGGATCGGTAGACGCAGAAATGACCCCCAGCGTCCTGCCATGAAAATTGGCACTGGCAAAAATGATTTTTGCCTGGTTGACGGGAACACCCTTCACTTTGTAAGCCCATTTTCTACAAAGTTTTAAGGCCGTTTCAACCGCCTCCACTCCGGTATTTATGGGAAGCACCTTATCATAACCGAAATATTCGGACATAAATTTTTCGTAAGGGCCCAGCATATCATTGTAAAAGGCTCTTGAAGTCAGGGTCAGGACTTTGGCTTGTTCAATAAGTGCCTCTATGATCCGGGGGTGACAATGGCCCTGGTTTACGGCTGAATAGGCAGACAAAAAGTCATAATATCTTTTTCCTTCCGCATCCCATACGAAAACCCCTTCTCCCCGTGATAAAACGACCGGGAGAGGATGGTAATTATGGGCACCATAGGCATCTTCCATTTCTCTAAGCTCATGAGAAGACAAGTTTTCTGTTGATATCATTTGATGTAGTTTTTGATTCCTTTTGTTTTCTTTAAAAGAGGCGACGACGTCTTCTGAATTAATGATCGAAATGCCGTTTTCCTGCATTTCTTCGATGGCTTTTTTGATATCTCCTTTTTCGAGTTCCACACCACGGCAGCCATCGGCAACAAGGTAGGTTTTGTAGCCCAGATTTGCAGCGTCCAGGGCGGTGAATTTCACACAATAATCCAACGCCAGCCCCATGATATAAACTGTTTTAACTCCTGATTGTTGCAAAAAATCGTGTAATCCGGTGGACTTGGTGTGGCCGTTGTCAAAAAATCCTGAATAACTGTCTAGCCCTGCATCCGTTCCTTTTACGAATATTTTATCGATGTTTTTAAGGTTCAGGTCGGCGACAAATTCTGCTCCATGGCTTTCTTGTAAACAATGAACGGGCCAAAGGATCTGGGGTAAACCGTTCAATACCGTCACGTCTCCCATTTGTTTGCCGGGGTGGTTGGCCGCAAAACTGCCATGGTTGGAAGGGTGCCAGTCCTGTGTGGCGATTACCAGGTCGAATATCTCGGACAGGGCGTTGGCTATGGGAACGGTTTGATCCCCTTCTTTAACCTCCAGTGCCCCTCCAGGGCAAAAATCGTTTTGGATATCAACGAGTATTAATGCATTCATCAAAATTAATTAGTAAGCAATGATTTGTAACGTATCCAGATTGGCTCGTTGGATCATAAAATCGTAGATCTTTTTTTCATCGTTTTGTCGTTGATTTAAAGAGGTCTTTCGATCCCATTTTATGATTAACAGCGGCAAGGTGACGGTCCCGTTATTGAAGGCGCTTTTTTCAATATTGGCAAAACCCACCTCATCCAGTTTGGGGAAAATTGTTTTCAATTCGTTCCCGATTTTCTTAAGCGGAATGCTGATGGAATTGATGCTGTCAATTTTGTGGGAAAGTTCTTTGATTAGAGTTTCCTGGTCGGTTTTGACCATATTCACTGTTTCGAGTTGGTTGGCAATCTGGCCCAAACTCGATAATTCCAGCTGCATCTTATTGATCTTGTCCAGGCGAATACTGTTGTCCTGGATGATACTAAGAATGGTATTTTTTAGATCGTAATCTGTTGCCAGCAAATTATTGTAATGATTGACGGAATCAGGAGTAATACTCCTGCCGAGTAACTCGAGCACCAATTGGTTGGTGGTGTCGCCCTCTACAAAGGAAAAATCAATGCAATTTTCTTTGAAATGATCCTGGATGAACAACTCTGCTTTTGCTTTATTTTTCTGGAAGACGATGAGGTCTTTGAGAATTTTTGCACTTGGCAGGATAATGATTAGGCTAAATACCAGAATAAAAATGCTCGTTCTGCGGGCATCCCGTTCATCAAGGTGAGCCTTAAAGGGAAATTTAAGCAACCTGATGATGATGTAAGTGGTTAGTGCGATAAAAAAAGAGTTCAGGAAGAACAGGTAAAAAGCATTGAGCATGACCTGCCAGTTTCCATTGGCCAGACCATAACCGCTTACGCACAATGGTGGCATCAAGGCCGTTGCGATAGCTACTCCGGGAATGGCATTGGACTGATCTTTTCTGGAAATGGAAATGATGCCGGCCAATCCCCCAAAAACGGCGACAAGGCTGTCCAGGAGATTAGGGCTTGTTCTTCTTAGAATTTCACTCGTTGGTAACCCCAGGGGGGTAATCGAAAAATAAAAAGTACTGGTGATGAGCGCGATAAAAATGGCAATGGAAAAATGCCTGAGTGAAATAATAAGGGCTTCCCGGTCATTGATGCCTACTGCCAGCCCTATGCCAAGGATGGGAGCCATCAGAGGGGAAATGAGCATGGCGCCGATGATCACGGCTGCGGAGTCCAGATCCAGACCCAGAGAGGCGATCATGATTGAACACATGAGCATCCATGCATTGGCCCCACGCATCCTCTTATTATTTTTTATGGCAATTATGGTTCCTTCGCGGCTCAACCCTTCCTTAAGATCAATCAAATCGGCAAACCAGTCTTTTACGGCATAGAAAACCTCTTTAAAAAGGCTTTTGAGTGATTTGTTTTCAGGAAGGCCCTGTTCTGTCGGATTATTTTCCATCTTTCGTGGTTAACAGTTACTCCTTATCTATTAATTTTTGATCAATCCGTCTTCCATTTCCAGAATCCTGTCACTCATTTCCGCTAATTCACTGTTGTGGGTGACGATCACAAAGGTCTGGTTAAAATCTTCTCTAAGTTTGAATATGAGCTGGTGTAATTCCTTAGAGGAAGCTGAATCGAGGTTTCCCGAAGGTTCATCTGCAAAAATTATGCCCGGATTATTGATCAGAGAGCGGGCCACCGCCACTCTTTGTTGCTCGCCGCCGGAAAGTTGTGACGGTTTATGGGTCAGGCGTTCGGATAACCCCAGGTAATCCAGCAACTCCTTGGCCCGGTGCTCCGTATCTGCTACAGATTGTCTCCTTATGTATGCGGGGATGCATACGTTTTCCAGAGCCGTGAACTCAGGCAGTAAATGATGAAACTGGAAGATGAAACCAATGTTCTTATTTCTAAAGGCCGCCAACTGTTTTTGGGATAATTTAAATACATTTTCATCCTGGATGTACAATTCGCCCTGGTGTGCATTATCCAAGGTACCCAGAATATGCAATAACGTACTTTTTCCGGCACCTGATTTACCTATAATGGATACCACTTCGCCTTTTGGGATGTGTAAATCTACTCCTTTCAGGACATGCAGGGTACCGTAGGATTTATGAATATTGGTCGCTTTTATCACTGTGTTGAATTTGGGGCTAAAATAGGGAAAATTAAATGATTAATGTAAACCCTTTTGGTAAAATGATAATTGAAGAGTGGCCGATCATCTTATTGAACAACAAACTTGCCAACGGCTATCCGCCCATCCTCGCAAATGATTTTGTAGAGATATATTCCTGAAGGCAGACTGGTCCCTTCAATATTATACGATTTTGTATGTAAATTTTGCTGATGTAATAAAAGCCTGCCCTCCGAAGTGTAAAGCGCCAACTCGTTAATAGTTAATTTACTTGATTTAAGACTCAGTACTGATTGATCAGTCATTGGGTTGGGGCTGAAGGTCACGGCGTTTTCCGGAAGGTATATTTCGTTTTGTTTATTTAGTATGTTATAAAAATCACATACTTCTGAGGCCGCCCCACTTATTTGATCCGTTGCAGGACACGGATATTCCACATCTTCTACCCCAATGACGGCAAAAGTCATGGAGTTGGATTCGCCCGGATTTAATCGAAAAGGCCCGAAATTCATCAACATCCGGTGATCGCCTTGCGGCAAATTAGCAGAACACATGCTCCAGGCATTCTCGTCGGCAGGTGATCCCGGGTACTGAAAGTTTGTGGGGTTACCCTGTGGGTCCAGCATGGATGATCCGTCGAGCCAATGGGCTGTCATGAGGTTGTAATACTCGGATGCATTGTTCGGAACCGATTGATTTGGGGGTAAGCCATAACCGTAAATAATGAACGAGGAAAGTCCTAAATCATCACCGTTTTGATCACTAAATCCTTTTATTAACTTAATGGCCATCATGGGTATGTTTTCACAGTAGGTACTGATACCCTGGTCACAATTGCAACCAATGCTCCCGTCCACGGCATCTTCATTATAAATAATAGCCATTTTTTCGTCAGGAATACATCCGACAAAATCATCTGTGTAACAACCAAGATCAGGATCCACCCAAAGGGAAAAATAGGTGGAGTCAAGAGAGGTGATCGCTCTATTGACGATTTGAACATCGTAAAATGTGGTATTGTTAATCGCATCGTTATCGCTGGCATAAGCGTAGGCCATTACGCGCACTTCAACGTTAAGTGGAAGGCTCCCCGCAAGTTCAAGGGAGGAGGAATAATTGAAAATCCACCATATAGCTTCATCCGCCTCCCTGGTCATTGGATAATCTCCTTCGTAAGGATTGTATTGACCATTGCCATCATTGTCAAAAAATGGAGCGAGTGAGGCATCAGGCAGGTCAAATCCATGAATGCCAATGAAATGCGGATTTCCTTTTCCTGGCCAGCCCAAAATGGAAACAGGAATGGTATTGTCGATCACACCATTATCCTGCCAGTCAGCTCTATGTGCGTTGATATCCAGTTGGTTGACTTTGAAAAAACGATCCCAATTGGCACAAGTGCTGGCATCAGTATCTCCGTTCATATTTAATGGTCCGGCCCAGTAAGCTCCCGCACCTGATCCCAGACCGTAAGTACTTGCAGCCATTTTTAAATTGCCACCATCATCAAAACCAGCCATCCAGAAACCACCGGCAAAAAGGGCTGAAACTTCATTGGTAGGGTTGGAGTTGGCAGGAAAAATATACCGACCATCACTGCCATCCCACCACAAACTACCACCTTGATTGAGCCGTGCCCGAACATTGTTTGCCGCTAGATCAACCTGTGCCATTGGACTATCGCAATTCTGACTAAAACTACGGTGGGTAAAAAATATCAGTAGGGCAATAAGAAGAGTTCTTACATTTGATTTCATAACATTTATAATTTAATTCACAATACAATACCATCAATTGAGTGGTCCGCCTTGGTCCCCTAAAGGCGTAGAATTCAAAATCACCTTAATAAACGAATAATATCCCTAAATTGCAAACCTTTTTATTTTTGCATATCCGTTAATAAAGCTCTACTTTTATGATCCAAGATTTAAAGTTAAAATGGAGAGCATGGTGGCATCTTTGTTAAAACGGTCGGATTGTCATTAAAAATCAATACTTAATCCTTTTTGCGACACAGTTTATCCCCTTGAACCCTTTGAACCCCTTGACTCTTTGAAACATTCAATTGCAATTTTATATTCTGTAATATGGAAGAAAAACAACCGGCCGGAACTCCGCCAAAACCAGAGCCTTTATTCGGAAAAAAATTTAACCTCTACGGGGGGATTTTTATTCTCCTTCTTATTGCGCTGGCTCTTTTCAGGCATATTGTCCTGGACAAACCTTTTGGAATGGTGGAGGAAAAACAGGATCAACAAGAAAGGGTGGATAGCTTGAAAACTGATTAATCCAACGAATATCTATTATGATGAGTACCAAAATACATTTTCATAAATACCAGGGAGCCGGCAACGATTTTATCATGATTGACGACAGAAGTGCTTCCTTTGATGCACAAAACCACCAGTTAATCAGTGCCATGTGTGACCGTCGTTTCGGAATCGGGGCAGACGGACTGATATTATTGCAGCAACATGATTCATTTGACTTTGTGATGAAGTACTACAATGCAGATGGTTTTGAAGGATCCATGTGTGGAAATGGAGGCCGCTGTATCGTATCTTTTGCTCATGCGCTCGGTGTTATTGGTCATGAAGCTTCTTTTCTGGCAGTGGATGGTGCTCATGAAGCAAAAGTCTCCGGTGACCAGGTAGAACTGAAAATGGGAGACGTTTCCGGGATTGAAGAAGGGGAGGGGGATTATTTTCTCAATACAGGTTCGCCTCATTTCGTTCGGTTTGTGGATCAACTGGAAGGATTTCCGGTTTTTGATGAGGGGAGAAAAGTGCGCTATTCGGATCGTTTTAAAAAAGTAGGAACGAACGTAAATTTTGTCGAAGTGGCTGAGAATAGTATCAGGGTCGCCACCTATGAAAGAGGGGTAGAGGATGAAACCTTGTCTTGCGGTACAGGTATTGTGGCTTCTTCCATTGCTCATTATATTCATTCAGGCATGACGGGCGATTTTGAAACGGCCATAACGGCCAAAGGAGGACAACTGAAGGTTCGCTTTAAGGCAAAAGATAACGGCTTTTTTGATGTATGGCTGATCGGACCGGCACAACAGGCATTTGAAGGTATTTACAGTATCCGGTAGTACGACAGGTATTCATTCAATCTACCATAACACAACACAATAATCAACTATGGACAATCAGTATATGAGTATGGAGAATCTGCGGTTTTGGATGTTCGATGTCCATAACGTGGAAGCATTATTTGAGCTGGAGCGATTTCAGGATTACGACCGGGAATCTATCGAAATGTTTCTGCAGTCAATGAAGGATTTCGCGGATGCAGAACTCTATCCGTTTTTTACGGCAATGGATGAAAAACCGGTTCGGTTTGAAAATGGAAAAGTACTTGCCCACCCTCAACTAAAGAACATCATAGCCAAAGCGGCTGATTTGGGTTGGCTGGGTCCTGGATTTGACTATGAATTTGACGGGATGCAAATACCGGAATCCATTTTCCTGGCGGGAAACCATATCCTGGAATCTGCAAATAACAGTGCCACCGGTTATTTAAATCTTACCACAGGATCGGCTAATCTCATCATTACTTTCGGCGATGAGGAGTTAAAAAGAACTTACGTTCCCAAAATGGTAAACGGTACCTGGATGGGAACCATGGCGCTCACTGAACCCCAGGCGGGAAGCTCTCTTTCCTTCCTGACCACTGCTGCACAGCCTACAGACGCTGGATATTATCATATCAGGGGGCAGAAAATCTTCATTTCAGGCGGTGACCACCAGTTTGCTGAAAATTTCATCCACCTTACCTTGGCCAGGATTGAAGGAGCCCCTGAAGGAACAAAGGGAATTTCCCTGTTTGTCGTTCCAAAATTCCGTACGAATTCGGAGGGTGGGCTTGAACCCAATGATGTGATTACCGCCGGGGATTTCCAAAAAATGGGTCAACGGGGGTACGCCACCACCCATTTGGTTTTTGGCGAAAATGAAAATTGCCGGGGCTGGCTGGTAGGGGAGCCCCACCAGGGATTGAAATATATGTTCCAGATGATGAACGCCGCAAGAATTGATGTCGGGGCGACTGCCGCCTCTACCGCAACGGCTGCTTATTATGCTTCATTACAATATGCCAAAGAACGTTCCCAGGGCACACTTTTGACTGGGGATAGAACCCAAGACGGGCAGACATTGATTATCAATCATCCGGATATAAAACGAATGTTGCTCCTGCAAAAAGCCATTACTGAAGGCTCGATGAGTTTATTGTTTGAATGTTCCCGCCTGGCAGATTTGCATGCTCATGCTACCGACGGGAAGAATGGCGATTATCATATGTTACTTGAATTATTGACCCCTATTGCCAAAACTTATCCAGCTGAAGCCGGGCAGAGGGCTATCAATAATGGTTTGCAGGTTTTGGGGGGGTATGGTTTTTGTATTGATTTTCCTTTGCAGCAATACTACCGTGATATACGGATAATGTCGCTTTACGAGGGCACCACAGGCATTCAATCTCTTGATTTGCTTGGGCGCAAAATGACCATGAAAAATGGAAGGGCGGTGGATCTTCTGGTGATGGAAATTGAAAAGACCATTAATGATGCCATAACTTTTGAGGCGACAAAGCCTTATGCAAAATTGCTCGGCGAAAAGCTCAGGTTGACTGACCAGGTTTTCAGGCATTTGGCCGCCTTTGCCAAAACGGGAGATATGGAGCGTTTTCTTGCAGATGCCACCGTTTTTATGGAATTTGCCGGAACTCTTGTCGTGGCATGGCAATGGCTGAAAATGGGAATAGTCGCCCAAAAAACAATCGAGGTGAAGGAGAATAGCCCGTTTTACCAGGGAAAATTACATACCATGAAGTTTTTTTTCCACTACGAAGTTCCGAAAATGGAGGCCCTGGCTCAAACGCTTCAAAACGTAGAAAAATTAACTATAGGGAAGGAGATAATCGATTATTTGTAATCATAAAAATACTCTATTTATCCGCTCACAACTCTAAATAAAATCCTATCTTTGCGGCATTTTCAGCGAAATATTATGCTGCTGAAATGAGCATTTAATTCATATCCGGCATTTTTGTCGGATTGAGGAACGAAAAACTGTTATTTGCTGTTGCTTTAACAATGTACTGAGCTGTAAACTTTCAAAATAAATCAACAGTGAATTTCAAATAAAGAATTTCAACAAAAATCTATACATGTCACTATCCACGAGATATACGCCTTCAGAGACGGAAAAAAAATGGTATGATCATTGGATGGAAAAAGATTATTTCCATTCAGAACCAGACGAAAGAGAGCCTTTCAGTATTGTAATCCCGCCGCCCAACGTTACCGGTGTCCTTCATATGGGGCATATGCTCAATAATACGATTCAGGATATTTTGATCCGTCGCGCCCGGCTGATGGGATATAATGCCTGTTGGGTGCCCGGAACGGATCATGCTTCCATTGCCACGGAGGCGAAGGTGGTGAAAATGTTGCGCGAACAAGGCATAAAAAAATCGGAATTGTCCAGGGAAGACTTCCTGAAGTATGCCTTTGAATGGAAAGACAAATACGGAGGAATTATCCTCGATCAGCTTCAGAAACTGGGAGCTTCCTGCGACTGGAAACGCACTCGTTTTACCATGGAACCCAAATTGTCTGATGCCGTCATCCGGGTTTTTGTGGATCTTTATAAAAAAGGAAAAATTTACCGCGGACTGCGCATGACCAACTGGGATCCTTCTGCCAAAACCGTATTGTCAAATGAGGAAGTAATCCATTCAGAAGAAAATTCCAAACTGTATTACCTGCGTTACAAGATTGAAGGCTCTGAGGATGAGTATGTTACCATCGCAACCGTACGTCCCGAAACCATTTTAGGCGATACCGCTATTGCGGTTAATCCCAAAGACGAGCGTTTTATGCATTTGCATGGAAAAAAGGTGCTCGTTCCTTTGATTGGAAGGCCTATTCCCATTATTGCGGACCGCTACGTTGACATGGAATTCGGGACGGGCTGTTTAAAAATTACCCCGGCTCATGATATGAATGATTATGAGATCGGGCAACGCCATAATCTCGAGGTAATAGATACCCTGAATGAAGATGGTACACTCAATGAAGCCGCCCAACTATACGTGGGAGAAGATCGTTTTAAGGCGAGAAAAATGATCACCAGAGACCTGGACGAAGCCGGACACCTGGTAAAGATAGAGGATTACAAGAATAAAGTGGGCCGCTCCGAACGCACCAATGCCATCGTTGAACCCCGGCTCACGATGCAGTGGTTCCTCACCATGGAAGCATTCGCCGCTACCGCCCTCGAAGCAGTGAAAAGCGATGAGGTCACTTTTTATCCAAAGAGCATGTGGAACATGTACAACAGTTGGTTGAAGGAGGAAAATGTTAAGGATTGGTGTATTTCCCGCCAGTTATGGTGGGGCCAGCAGATCCCTGCCTGGTATATCGATGATAAAACTTTCGTGGCCGAATCCGCAGAGGAAGCGCTTGAAATGGCCCAAAAGGAAACAGGGAATAAAAATCTGACTATCAATGATTTGCACCAGGATGAAGATGTAGTGGATACCTGGTTTTCTTCATGGTTGTGGCCGCTAACCGTTTTTGACGGCTTTGAGGAGAAAAATGACCTGGCTTATTATTATCCGACCAATACTTTGGTGACTGGATGGGACATTATGTTTTTCTGGGTGGCCAGGATGATCATGGCGGGTTATGAATGGTCCGAAGAACTTTTGGGAAAAGAAATTACCGATAAGAAAGGAAAACAGCCTTTCCATGATGTGTATTTCACCGGTATGGTGAGGGATTCCAAGCGTCGAAAGATGAGTAAATCCCTGGGCAATTCTCCTGATGCCTTGTCGCTTATCGAAAATTACGGTGCTGATGGAGTGCGATTTGGAATGCTTTCCAGTGCAGCAGCCGGCAATGATATTATCTTCGATGCCCCTATAGATCCTAAAACGGGAATCGTACTCAATGAAAGCAAGCTTTGCGAGCAAGGGAGGAATTTTTGCAATAAAATGTGGAACGCCCTTCGACTCATAAATAGCTGGGAGGTGGTGGATGAACCTGTTGATGCCACTACTGCCGAGATCAACAAACTGGCCGGAGACTGGCTGGAGCAGAAGATGAATCGTATCATCGGGCAGTTGGATCAGCAAATGAAGGAGTACCGCTTGTCGGACAGCATAATGGATCTTTACAAATTCATTTGGTTCGATTTTTGTTCCTGGTACCTCGAAATGGTTAAACCCGAATACCAGGCGCCTATTGACCGCGCAACGCTTGAAAGATCCATCGCTTTATTTGAAAAAATGATGATTTTATTGCATCCTTTTATGCCTTTCGTTACCGAAGAAATATGGCACCAGCTTAGGGATCGTGTGGAAGGGGACGATTGTATCGTTAGCAAATGGCCGGAGGCAGGAATGTTCGATGATCACTTTATTGATGAAATTGAATTGGCCAAAGACATTGTTTCCGGGGTAAGGGATGTACGCAATAATAACGGCATTAAACAGAAGGAATTGCTCAAGGTACATGGACAGGCTTCAAAGGAATTATCTGAATTGCTTGATTCAGATGGCATGAAGTCTATGGTCATGAAAATGGCAGTTTTGGAAAGTCTGGATATGACAGAAGAAACAATAGACAACAGTGTTTCTTTCCTGGTAAAAACCCATAAATTCTTTGTAGAACTCAATCAGGAGATCAATAAAGAGGAAGAATTCGAACGGCTGACTAAGGAGTTGGAATATTTCCAGGGGTTTGTCCAAACGGTTGAGAAAAAACTTTCAAACGAAAGTTTTGTTGGCAGGGCCCCGGAGAATGTAGTAGCCCTCGAACGCAAAAAACTGGCCGACGGAATGTCCAAGATTAAAAATATTCAGGCGGCTTTGGCCGATTTGGAATCCTGAAACAAGACAGGATTACAAAAGGTAAGTGACCGATAAAAAAAATGGCGATCAAAATATTTTGATCGCCATTTTTTTTAATTTAAAACAGTTCGTTATTCAACCAATATTAACGCTGAATAGAAACGTTTACGGTTTTGATTCCGGCATCGGTACGAGCACGGAGTTTGTAGTTACCTACTGGTAAGTTGGCTACATTTACGTTAACCGTTTCGGACTGTACATTCTGGTATTTTGTCTTACTGACGAGTTTGCCATTCAGGTCAAACATTTCCAGGGTGACATTTTCCGACATTTCATTGAGGTTAAACTCAACGTTAGCCACTTTGTCCACAGGATTAGGGAAAACACTCAAAGATCCGTCGGCCAGGATAGTTTCCTGAATGCCTGTGATAGCAGGGCCATTCATATCAGCATTGTTACCAATACTCATACGTACCAAAGGAACGATATCCCAGCCAAAACCAAGGATGAAATATTCACCTGAATTTCCTACGTCCAAAGCAGAGGCATATTGTACCGCTACGTTGTTGTCAAGAACATTCAAAGAGTCGGTAAGATAATTCATTCCAAAGTAATTGAATTCTTCCGAAGCTAAAAGGAACATGTTCTCATCCGCCTGTGCGATGTATTGGATGGCTATTACATAATATTTGCCACTATTTAAAGGAATTGCTTGTGCATCAATATCGATAGGCAAAGTAAGGACTTGAAGGTGTTCTGTACCATCGAATTCATAACTATTGAAAGCGATCGCTCCGCCACCGGTCATTTCTGCTGTGTTGATGTTACCGTCTTCATTGGTGTCCCCTTCCCATTCGTAGAGGAAGATGTTACATGAATTTCCGGCAAGGGCTCCCTGTGAGTCAGAAACTCCAAAGGATACGTAACGGGCAAACATTCCATCTCCTTCAGGCACATAGTACACATTTGAATAAGCATAGTTATTATCGGCGCTAGGAGCCACACTTCTCGTAGCCCCTAAATCTTTACTGAAAAGGGTATCACTAACCGAAAAATTGAAGCTAATGGTATTGTCTGAAGGCAATCCGTCGGCTCCGTCGGTTGGGGTAAGGGTATAAGTCCCTGTGTAATCGTCTGCATCAGATGAAGGCGTAAATTGATTATCAAAAATATAATCAATAAAAAATTCACCGGGTGCAAGCGTGCCATAAGGGTGTGAATCTGTAAAAACAGTACCCCCACTATTAGCGATGCTAATCTCCATGGTAGCAGCATTTACCGTACCGGAGCCATTGTTTACTGCATCGTTGATAAAGCCAAATGGGATCACCTGGCTTCCTGGCGTTACGGCACTAGGGGAAATGGAGTAAAAGTCATTGGCTATAGCAAGATCAATGGCAGCCAATGGATTTTGGTCAGTAAGCGATATATCATCTATTTGCCATGCATAAGCCCATCCCTGGGTGCCACCACCATTGTTGGTTGTTGCATCAGAGAGAAACTGGAACGCAAAACGGAAGGTCTGGCCCGCAGCAAATTCCGTTAGGTTAATTTTTTTGGTTTCAGGATTGGAACCATTATCATCTGTTGCTCCGATTCCAGGAAAAACTTCAATGGTTGCCCAGCTTTCCAGGTCGTTGAGATCAGTTCCTACACGAACCTGGGGCTTGTCATCAAAACTAACGTAGTAAGTTTCAAAAAGCAGCCATACATTTGCCTTGTCCGTGGCATCGATTTCTGGAGAGATTAACCAGGCATTTTGAGGAGAACCCAGGTTATTGTTGAGGTCAGAATCAAAGATAGCCCAACCGTTGGCAGCTGTTGTTGATACAAGCGCATCAACAGCGGTAGGTCCTGTAGGTCCTTCTGTGGTATATAACCAAACGGATGAAGGTTGTCCGTTTCCTTCTACTTCGATGTTCATCCAGTCCGCTGGAATTCCACTTCCAAAATCTTCAGAGAAGAAGGTTTGGGCTGACATTCCTGCAGCAAAGAGGAAACTAAATAAGGCGATTAATGTAATGTTTTTAAATCTCATACTATCAGATTTTTGTTATTAATGGATTGATTTTAATATTAATGAACTACAAGGTTAATTTAATTAACCTTGTAGGGAAAATACCTTTGATTGGTTAACAAAGGGGTTTGAATAAGATGATGATGTAATAGAAAATAGGGTAGTTAGTTTAGTGGTCTTCAAAAGTGGAAGGCATATTTTCATGTGCAAAGGTAAAAAGAATATTATAAAGTAAAAGTTATAAATAGGCTTATGAACGACAATTTATGTTTTTACATTAGGAACGCGTTAATCTAATTTTAAAACATCGAGGAAGGCTCTTTGCGGCACCTGGACCTTTCCGATCTGACGCATTTTTTTCTTGCCTTTTTTCTGTTTTTCCAATAATTTTCGCTTACGGGAGATATCTCCTCCATAACATTTTGCCGTTACGTCCTTTCTCATGGCGGAAATCGTTTCCCGGGCAATAATCTTGGCTCCTATGGCCGCCTGGATGGCAATGACAAACTGCTGGCGGGGCAATAATTCCCTCAGTTTTTTACATATTTGTCTGCCAAAGGCTGCTGCTTTATCCTTATGTACCAGGGCCGAAAGGGCATCCACCGGTTCTCCGTTGAGCATGATGTCGAGCTTTACGAGATCCGACCGTTTGTATTCACTCGGCTGATAATCAAAAGAGGCATATCCCCTCGAAATGGATTTGAGCCTGTCGTAAAAATCAAAAACGATCTCTGCCAAAGGCAAATCAAAGGATAACTCAACCCTGTCTTCTGTGAGGTAGTGTTGAGACAGCAAGGTCCCTCGTTTTTCCATGCACAGGGTCATAATGGAACCAATGAATTCAGGTTTTGTGATGATTTGAGCTGAAATATAAGGCTCTTCAACATAATCCAGAATAGTTGGATTGGGAAGATCCACCGGTGTGTGGATGGTAAGTTTCTCTCCTCGCCTGTTATAGGCCACATAAGAAACGTTGGGAATGGTGGTGATCACCTCCTGGTCAAATTCCCTGGACAACCTTTCCTGTACGATCTCGAGGTGTAACATGCCCAGGAATCCGCAACGGAAGCCAAAGCCTAAAGCAGTGGAAGTTTCCGGTTCAAAGACCAGGGAAGCATCGTTTAACTGCAATTTTTCCAGGCTTTCCCGCAGATCTTCAAAATCTTCATTTTCGATGGGAAAGATGCCGGCAAAGACCATAGGTTTTACATCTTCAAAACCATGAATGGCATCCGGACATGGATTATCTACCGTGGTAATGGTATCCCCAACCTTGATCTCTTTTGAATTTTTTATCCCTGTAATGACATAGCCTACATTGCCGACAGAGAGTTCTTTCTTAGGAATCTGCGTCATCTGCAATATGCCGATCTCATCGGATTCATATTCGTTTCCAGTATTGACAAACCGGATTTTTTCTCCTTTTTTGATGGTGCCATTCATCACCCGGAAATAGGCAACTACCCCGCGGTAAGAATTAAACATGGAGTCAAACACCAATGCCTGGAAAGGGGCGCTTGGGTCTCCCTCGGGTGCGGGTATCCTTTCGACAATGGCGGTCATGATATTTTGAACGCCTAACCCCGTTTTACCGCTTGCATGAATGATATCTTCAAGATCACAGCCAATGAGATCGATAATTTGTTCGGAAACCTCGTCGATCATGGCACTGTCCATATCTACCTTATTAAGAATGGGTATGATCTCCAGGTCATGCTCAATGGCCAGGTAAAGATTTGAAATGGTTTGTGCCTGGATACCTTGCGAAGCGTCTACCAGCAGTAATGCTCCCTCGCACGCTGCAATAGATCTGGACACTTCATAAGAAAAATCAACGTGACCCGGCGTGTCTATCAGGTTGAAGGTATAGATCTCACCATCTGTGTGGGGATAATATAACTGGATGGCATGGCTTTTAATGGTAATGCCGCGTTCCCGCTCCAAATCCATATCATCCAATGCCTGATGCTTCATATTCCTTTCGGAAATGGTGTGGGTAAATTCCAATAGGCGGTCAGACAACGTACTCTTCCCGTGGTCAATATGTGCGATAACGCAAAAATTCCGTATATTTTTCATTTTCATAGACCGCAAAGATATGCTTTGCTTATGATTTCCCGCCTATTGCCAGCCAAGATTTTATCAATTTTGCTTTTGGGCTTGGTTGTTATTCCATTTTCTTTTTTTTATGAAATATAAAAAAGACTTTTTACTGAAATTCATTCGAGTAGAAAATTAATATTGTGGGCAATAATTATCCTATAAATCGAATGGGGGTGGCAGCGTTTTGGCAATAGGAGCGTTTTTTTGATGAGACTTATATAACATCAGAGCATGCGGATTTTCGATGAAAGGAGATTTGGTAAATTTTTTACCATAAATTGAAATAACTTAGATCGATAACGCTTCAGCTATTGTAACTTTGGGAAAAAATATTAGAGCGTATGCCTATTTTCAGAACGTTGACATTTGCTGTCGGAGCAATTTGTTTGCTGCTTTTTTTACCATCTTGTAAAGAGGATAAACTTGGTGATCCTATCATCATTTCCAACATAAAAAAAGAATTCTATCTTGATCTTTCCGAATCGCTGAGTCCTACCCAACGATTTACCCACTTCAATATCAGAACTATCGAGAACGGCGAGTGTCTCAATGGCACCATTGACTTTGATTTTACCCGAACCGGGAACAGATTGACTGTTTCCGTCAATAATGTGGTGGATCCTGAAGATTGTATTCCGGGAATAGCACCCTCTTTGGCAGATGTCGTAGCCGGGCCACTTCAGAGCGGTTTTTATCTTTTTAATTTTAATCTTCGGGATGCAGTGAAAAATGAAGGCAGCCTTGTGGTGGAAGACCATCGTTTTCTTTTGAACCTGGAAACTCAGGAAGGGGTCATTTTGTTGCATAAGGAAATATTCAGAGTCCCTGAACATACTGTTTGGGGATACCTTACCTATAATGAAGCGGATCTCGAACAGCATGCCATGTCCCTAATGGAACAGCTTAATTCAATGGGCACCGCCTCTGACCTGGCGAAAGGATTTTATGGCTATTTTACCATTAATTCTACCGAGGAAGGCATTGAAATTACAGACATTGCCGAAAGTACTTTTCTTAAACAGTTTGTTTTTGATTACGAGGGAGACTGGGATGACCTTACAGGTGCAGCAGATCAATTTATGGCAGATTATCCAGGAATTTCCTTGAAATTGTTTGATGATAAAGGCCGGCAATATTAACGGGCATTAAATGTTTTCAATTAATTGAGATCTGTTCAAAAATTCAGTGGTAGGGCAGGTTTTTCGTACCCGTATTCCCTATTAAATAACCTATCTTTTTTTTAACCTTAACAAGATAATAACGTACCTTTGAGCCATAATTGAATTTGAGAGAATGGACAAAAGTTATGATATTCTGGTAATCGGTGCCGGTATTGTTGGATTATCCACAGCTTACCAAATAAACAGGCAAAGTCCTGATCTCCGTATCGGCATCCTGGAAAAAGAAAGCGGCCCGTCAGCCCACCAAACCGGGCATAATAGTGGTGTTATCCATTCTGGTATTTATTACCTTCCCGGAAGTGAAAAGGCCGTTAATTGCCGACGTGGTTACGATATGTTGTTATCCTTTTGTGAAACACATGGAATTGATTATGAAATTTGCGGCAAAATCATTGTAGCCACAAATGAAGAGGAGCGACCTTTTTTGGATAAAATCCTGGAACGTGGCACTCAGAATGATCTTAAAGGAATCCGAAAAATTACAGCGGAGGAGGCCAGGGAAATTGAACCCCACGTCAATGCCCTTGAAGCCGTTTGGGTGCCACAGGCCGGAATAGTCAATTATAAAAAAGTATCGGAAAAATACCTCGAACTTTTCCAGCAAAATGGTGGACAGGCCCATTTCGGGGTAAAAGTCCGGAGCATTCGTCATTCAGCTGAAGAGCAGGTAGTGGAAACCAGTAACGGATCGTTTCGCGCTACCCTGGTGATCAGTTGTGCCGGTCTTTATTCTGATAAACTGGCGGCCATGAGTGGTATGGATACCGGGTTGCAGATCATTCCGTTTCGCGGAGAATATTACGACCTGAAAAAAGAAAAAGAACACCTCGTCAATAATTTGATCTACCCCGTTCCAAATCCGGCTTTTCCTTTCCTGGGGGTCCATTATACGCGAATGATTGAAGGAGGGATTGAAGCAGGCCCCAGTGCTGTCCTTGCTTTTAAACGGGAGGGCTATAGCCGTTGGGATATTGATTTTAAAGAGCTGTGGGAGGTACTGTCTTTCAGGGGATTTCATAAAATTGTTTCCGAAAACTGGAAATTTGGCTTGGGAGAACTCTACCGCTCTTTCTCAAAGCGGGCCTTTGTGAAAGCGTTGCAACATTTGATTCCGGAAGTTGGTTACGATGACCTGGAAAGAGGAAATGCCGGCGTTAGGGCCATGGCTTGCGATAAGGAAGGCAACCTGATCGATGATTTCCGTATTTTTGAAGTGCCCGGAGCCATCCATTTATGCAATGCCCCGTCTCCTGCCGCAACGGCCTCATTATCAATAGGGAAAACGATTGCGGAAAAGGCCCTTGTAAAATTTAATAAGGAACCTGGCCGTTAGTGATCTGCCCGGGTTGAAAAACTATAAACTATTTAAAGCATAAGAAAATAATTCTACTTATGGAAAATATTCAGATGGTCGATGTTAAAGGCCAATATCAAAAAATAAAATCAGCCGTTGATCAGGCGGTACTTGATGTAATTGAATCCGGGGCTTTTATTAACGGACCCGCTGTTAATGCTTTTCAGCAGCATTTGGAAGAATACCTGGGCGCAAAATATGTTATCCCCTGTGCCAATGGAACTGATGCGCTTCAGATTGCCTTGATGTCGCTGGGGCTCGAACCGGGTGACGAAGTAATCGTTCCGGCCTTTACCTATGTGGCTACGGCGGAAGTTATTGCGTTGCTTCGACTGATCCCGGTTATGGTAGACGTGGATCCTGGAACCTTCAATGTGACCGCTGAAATCATTGAAAAAGCCATCACTCCCAAAACAAAAGCCATTGTTCCTGTTCATCTCTTTGGACAAAGTTGCGATATGGAGCCCATCATGGAAGTGGCCAACCGACACCATTTGTATGTGGTGGAAGACAATGCCCAGGCGATCGGAGCGGATTATACCTTTAGTAATGGAACCCGGTCCAAAACAGGGACTATAGGTCATATTGGATGTACTTCGTTTTACCCTTCCAAAAATTTAGGTGCCTTTGGGGATGGAGGAGCACTTTATACCAATGATGAAGGATTGGCTAAAAAATGCAGAATGATCGCCAATCATGGGCAGGTCAGAAGATATTATCATGACGAAATTGGGGTCAACTCACGCCTCGATACTATCCAGGCGGCTATCCTTGATATAAAATTGAGCCATTTGGATGAGTATGCCCGGGCCAGACAAAGCGCTGCAGCCTATTACGATAAAGCCTTTGCGGATGTTGACGGACTCCAAATTCCGGTGAGACAACCCAACTCAAGCCATGTTTTTCACCAATATACGCTGTTGGTTAAAAATGGAAAAAGAGAGGTGTTGCAGGAATATCTCAGCGCACATGGGGTGCCGAGTATGATTTATTATCCGGTACCCTTGTATGCTCAGGAAGCATACCGAGGGGAATTTTCAGGAGGAGTAGAGTTTTTGGAAGTCACGGATCAATTGTGTAAAGAAGTTTTATCGTTGCCTATCCATACTGAAATGACAGAAGAAATACAAAATTATATAATCAAAGCGGTGTTGTCTTTTTTCAATTGAGCCTAAGGAAAAAAAATCCGGAATGACTGAAAAAAATTACTATTGTCACCCTTCCTCGATCGTGGACGATGGAGCGGTAATTGGAGAGGACACCAAAATCTGGCATTTTTGCCATATTATGGCCGGAGCCAGGATTGGCAAGCAATGTAATTTTGGCCAAAATGTTTTTGTGGCTTCGGACGTGGAATTGGGCAACAATGTTAAGGTACAGAATAATGTTTCCATATACTCGGGGGTGGTTTGTGGTGACGATGTTTTTTTGGGTCCATCTATGGTTTTTACCAACGTGATCAATCCCCGAAGTGCTGTAAACAGGAAAGGAAATTATCAGAAAACAAAGCTGGGAAAGGGCGTTACCGTAGGGGCTAATGCAACCATTGTTTGCGGAGTAGACATTGAACAGTATGCTTTTATTGGCGCCGGCGCTGTGGTCACTAAATCGATCCCGGCCTACGCCCTTGTTGTCGGTAACCCGGCCCGGCAAACCGGCTGGATGAGCGAACATGGTCATCGGTTGACTTTTGACAGAAATGGGGAGGCTGTTTGTCCCGAAAGCCGAGAGCAATATAAATTGAGCGGTAATAAAGTGGAGAAAATATAACATCATGTTAGATAAACTAAAAAGAAAGCAAAGCCGGATTTCCGTTATCGGCCTGGGATATGTAGGACTTCCTCTTGCCCTGGAGTTTGCCAAAAAATTCAGCGTCATTGGCTTTGATGTCAATGAAGACCGGGTGGAGTTGATGAAAACTGGCATTGATCCTTCGAATGAATTGGACAAAAGTGCTTTTCTCAATAAGGATATTCATTATTCAGCCGACCCGCTGATATTAAAGCAGGCACAATTTCATGTTATTGCCGTTCCCACACCGGTGGACAAGCATAATATTCCCAACCTATCCGCTGTTTTCAAGGCTTCAGAAACCGTTGGAAAAGCCTTGAAAACAGGGGATTATGTCGTCTACGAGTCAACCGTTTACCCCGGCTGTACCGAAGAAGAATGTGTGCCCATCCTGGAAAAGTATTCAGGCTTAAAAGAAGGCATTGATTTTAAGGTTGGGTATTCTCCTGAGCGGATCAATCCCGGGGACAAGGAGCATACGGTGGAAAAGATTCTCAAGATCGTTTCGGGAAGTGACGTCGAATCAGCAGAAGTCATTGCTCAGGTTTACGGGGAGGTGATCACCGCAGGAATTTACAAGGCCGGATCTATAAAGGTCGCGGAAGCCGCCAAAGTCATTGAAAATACTCAAAGAGATATTAACATAGCTTTCATGAATGAGTTGTCGGTTATTTTTGATAAAATGAATATTGATACCAAAGAAGTGCTGGAGGCCGCCGGAACAAAATGGAACTTTCTTAACTTTACCCCCGGTTTGGTCGGGGGACACTGTATCGGGGTTGATCCGTATTATTTGTTATATAAGGCAAATCAAATTGGCTACACCCCCCAAATCATCACCAGTGGAAGAAAGCTGAATGATGAAATGCCTGCCTTCCTGGCCAAACGCCTGACCCAGATGTTAATTCATAAAGGGAAAAACCCAAGTAATTGTAAGGTCTTGGTGAAGGGCATTACTTTTAAGGAAAATGTTTCAGATATTCGCAACTCCAAAGTGGCAAACCTAATCAAAGAGCTCAGGGATTTTTCCATAAAGGTGGATATTGTAGATCCTCATGCCTCTGGAGAAGAGGTCAGTAAGGAATATGGTTTTGAACTGTCTGCCGTGCCAGGAAAAAATTACGATGCCGTAATAGTGGCTGTGAATCATAAAGATTACCAGCACCTGGACGGGAATTATTTCCGGCAATTGATGAATGAAGATCCGATACTCATGGATATAAAAAGTATTTATGACAAGTCTTTGGGCGAGTCGCTTACTTATTGGAGGCTTTAAATTGTATTTTAAAAGAATAACTACATCTCGATATAACTGTTCCGGTTACAATCAAAAATATTTTTGAAATGGCAACAAAAAGTGAGATATTTGAAAATCATTTGGATGAGCATGAAGCTCGGTGGTTTGCCATTTGTACCCCTTATAAAAGAGAAAAAGTGATCAAATCCCGCTTAGATAAGCAGGGGATCGTCAATTACTTACCCTTATTACACCTTACCCGTCATTATACAAGAAAAGCGAAAAAGGTTGAATTGCCTCTTTTTAACGGTTACCTTTTTGTCAACATTACCTATAAAGATTACATCAAGGTACTGCAGACTCCTGATGTGGTTAAGTTTGTCAGGTTTTCCGGAAATTTGGTCTCCATTCCACAGAATGAGATTGATCTGGTAAAAAGAGTGGTGGGGGAAGGCATTGAAGTCAGGATCGAAACGCTGGGCTTCAAACCCGGAGATTTGGTGGAAATAATAGGTGGAAATTTGACGGGGATCAGGGGGAAGCTCATTAAAGAAGAAGGGAAACAACGTTTTTTGGTTGAATTAAACAGTCTGGGGATGGGACTGGAATGGCAAATTGACCAAAAGCTTTTGAAAAAGATAAATATTGGCGCCCGGTTATAACGGGATATATTATTGATCGGTTTTTTTCGGGTTTTTACAATTCGGGGATTAAGTCCATTTGCGACTTATCGACGGCGAAGCCATGCGGCAGAATTATTTTGTCAGGTAAATAGACCCCCAACCATAGAAAAGGAAAATTGAGCATGAAAAATTTTGCATTAATAGGGGCCGCCGGTTATGTTGCTCCAAGGCACATGAAGGCCATCAGGGATACAGACAACCACCTGTTGGCGGCATTCGATCCCTTTGATTCTGTAGGTGTTATAGACAGCTATTTCCCCAATGCCGATTTTTTTACGGAGTTTGAACGTTTTGACCGCCACCTGGAAAAACTCAAGCGGGTAGGAGCACAGGTAGACTACGTGGGAGTTTGTTCCCCGAATTATTTGCACGATGCTCACATCCGTTTTGGATTGCGACACGGAGCAGATGTCATTTGTGAAAAACCCATTGTGCTCAATCCCTGGAACATCGACCCCCTCGAAGAAATTGAGCAAGAGACCGGAAAAAATATTTACAACATCCTCCAGTTAAGATTGCATCCGGGGATTATTGACCTGAAGCGGAGAGTGGAAGAAAGTCCCGCCGATAAAATGTTTGATCTTGACCTGACCTACCTGACTTCCAGGGGGCATTGGTACTATACCAGTTGGAAGGGCGATGAGAAAAAATCAGGAGGGATTGCCACCAATATAGGGGTTCATTTTTATGATATGTTGCAATGGGTTTTTGGGGAAGTGAAGCAAAATACGGTGCACCTTCATACCCATGACAGAGCAGCGGGTTACCTCGAGTTTGAAAAGGCAAGAGTCCGTTGGTTTTTGAGTATCAATTACGATGTTATTCCGGAAAAGATAAAAGCAACAGGCGCCAGGACTTATCGATCCATAACCATGGATGGGGAAGATATTGAATTTAGTGAAGGGTTTACGGATTTGCATACCCGAAGTTACGAAGCGGTATTGTCCGGCAACGGATTTAGAATAGGGGAGGCCAGGAAGGCCATTGAAATTGTACATGCCATCCGGAATAGCAAACCGATTGGGATAAAGGGAGATTACCATCCGTTGGCGAAACGGCCTTTGAGCAAGCACCCTTTTGAGAAGTAATTTCCTGAGCTGTTTATGAATATAAATATTGATTAGTGCAAAAAATACTGATTACCGGAGGGGCCGGTTTTATTGGATCCAACCTGGTGGAAGCTTTATTGAAAGACGATAGAGTAGGCCTTGTTCGGGTCTTCGACAATTTGTCGACGGGGAATTTAGCCAACCTGCATCCTTATATGGATCGTAATGATTTTGAGTTTGTGAAAGGGGATATCAGGGATTACGAAGCTTGTTTAAAGGTTTGTGAAGGGATGGACAAAATTTCACACCAGGCAGCTTTAGGTTCTGTTCCCCGCTCAGTGGAAGACCCTTTGACCACCAATGCGGTTAATATAACGGGGACGCTGAATATTTTTACAGCGGCCAAGGAACAAGGAATAGAACGAGTAGTATTTGCCGCTTCTTCCTCCACTTATGGCGATAGTCCAGCCTTGCCCAAGGTCGAAGAAAATATTGGGAAGCCCTTATCTCCTTATGCCATTACCAAAGTGGTCAATGAGCAATATGCCGATGTTTTCGCCAGGCTCTATTCATTCAGGTATATCGGCCTTAGATATTTTAATATCTTTGGCCCCAAACAGGACCCTAACGGATCCTATGCAGCGGTGATTCCTTTGTTTATGAAGGCGGCCATTACCGGGAAACCACCCACCATCAATGGTGACGGTAGTTTTTCCCGCGATTATACCTACGTCGATAATGCTGTGCAGGCTAATGTGCTTTCTCTGTTTACCAAAGAGGAAAAAGCGCTCAACCAGGTTTACAATATTGCTTGTGGAGAACGTACGACACTGAATGAACTTTGGGGTTATATTCGTGAAATTATCGGCTGCCCGCTGGATGCGCTTTACGGACCGGAGCGGGCAGGGGATATTCCACATAGTTTGGCTGATGTAAGTAAGGCCATTCAACTGTTAGGTTATCAGCCATTAGTTAAGGTAGAGGATGGCCTGGAAAACAGTTTAAAATGGTACAAAGGTCTATTCAATGATTCTTTAGAAAAATAAAAGGCATGAAAATTTTATATGTTTTTTTGGTATTTATCACACTTACAGGACTATCGTCTTGTGTCCCGTACGAACACCTGGTGAATTTTAATGAAGGAACAGCATTTGAAAATAGAAGTGGAGAAAATTTCCAGGTACCGGAATTGATTGTGCAGACAGATGATATTTTGCAAATCAATGTTCAAAGCTGGGATACCCAGGCGGCAGCCCCTTTTAATGTAAGTGCTGAATTAAAGAGCAGCGGGTATCAAAATAGTAATAGTAATTCAGGTGGTTACCTGGTGAACAATAACGGGGAAATAAATTTTCCTGTATTGGGAGTTATTAATGTGGAAGGGTTGACCACCAAAGCGATTCGGGATACCTTGATTAATCGCCTAAAACCCTATTTGAAGGATCCCAGTGTTAATGTCAGGGTATTGAATTTTAAAATTAGTCTGTTGGGGGAAGTCAAAAACCCTGGCACTATAGTGCTGCAGGAAGAACAAGTCACGATATTGGAAGTATTGAGCCAGGTGGGTGATTTAACGCCTTATGCCAATCGTAGCAATATTTTGGTAATCAGGGAAAAAGAAGGACAGCGTTATTACGGGAGACTTGATTTGCATGCCACGGAAGTGTTTAATTCTCCCTATTTTTATTTACAGCAAAATGACGTGGTTTATGTGGAACCGATTAAAGAAAAGGCGGCAACGATTAATACACAAGCCTCAAAAATATTGCCCTGGGCAACGGTGGTCGTTACCCTGGCAACCCTAATTGTTTCAGTGACCAGATAATTTAAAACAATCATTTGAAAATAAATGGTAAAAAAAATGCCCGGACAGTCTGATTTTTTTGTTGAAGAAGAACGCCCGATAGACCTGAGAGGTTTCTTCTTCAGGTATATTCTTCTCTATTGGTATTGGTATTTGATTGGGTTGGTTTTAGGGATCGCAGGGGCCTGGATATACCTCCGTTATGCAAAACCTGTTTACCTGGCCAAGGCGACGATTTTGATAAAAGACGAAAGTGGTGCTTCCGGGATGTCCCAGGAATCATTGTTTCAAGGCCTTGGTATTGCCCAGGGAACCAAAAATGTACTAAATGAAATCCATATCCTCAAATCAAGGACGCTTATGGAGGAAGTCGTGGATGAGCTGGGCCTTGAAATTAATTATATCCACCAGGGTAGGGTTAAAGATTCTGAAGCCTATTCTAAGATGCCGGTTGAAGTCATTCGTAAGGGAAGGCCAAAAGTAAAGGGGTCTTTGGTGATCAAGGATATTGATGATAAAAAGTTTGAGTTGATCCTTGGGGACAGCAGCACTGTTTATGCCTACGGAATTCCTGTTATTATAGAGAAAGATACTCTTATTTTTAAGCGGATTGCGGAGCAAAAATTTAATGTACCGATCAAGATTAATTTCAGGAAAAGGGAGGATGTTGCCGCAAGTTACTCCGGGTTGATAAAAATTTCTGAAGCACAGGAATGGAGCAGTGTACTGAGCATTACCCTAAAGGATGCTGTCCCTGAAAGAGCCAAAGATGTGGTGAATACTTTGGTAAAGGTCTATAATGAAGCGGCCCTGGAAGATAAAAATGAAGTGGCTGCCAATACCTTGAAATTTATTGAGGATCGGTTATTATTAATCCGTGATGAGCTGGAAATTGTGGAGCGGAATGTGGAGGATTATCGCAGGGATAATAATGTGATTACCCCGGAGATGGGTGAAGTAGTGGATTATATTGAAGACCTGAATGACCAGGAAGGGAAACTTTCCCAGATAGAAGTGGAAGAGAATATTCTCAATTATATTGAAGATTACTTTTCTTCAAACATTGGGAAGTATAAATTGTTACCGGCAAACCTTACCGTGGATGATCCGACGGTAAGCGCTCATATTTCGGAGTTTAATCAGGCCATCCTGAAACGCAGCCGTCTGCTGAGATCCGCAGGGGGGGAAAACCCGGAGTTACTGGAAATAGAGCGGGAAATAGCCTCACTGGAAGGCATTATTTCTGAAGCATTGGCAAGATTGAAGGAAGGCATCAGCAAAAGCCGCATTAGTATTGAGAGCAAAATAAATACGAACAGGAAGCGTCTCAGTACTATTCCGCGAAAGCAGCGTGAATTGCTGGAAATTACCCGTCAGCAGAGAATTAAGGAAAACCTTTATGTTTATTTGCTGGAAAAAAGAGAGGAAACTGCCCTTTCTCTTGCCATAGCCACCGTCAATTCCCGATTGATTGATGCCGCAAGATTGCCTACCAGTCCCATCGAACCACGAAATAGTTTAATTTATGCGGCTGGTTTTCTTTTCGGAATAGGATTACCGGCGCTGCTTGTATTTTTGAGGGTATTGCTCAATGATAAAATTGAGATGGAAGAGGATATTAAAGGCGAAACCTCTACCCCGATTTTAGGAGGAATTTCTCACAGCAAAAGCGGCAAAAGTATTGTGGTGGACAGTTCTTCCCGATCGGCTATTGCTGAGATGTTCCGGTTGTTGAGGACTAATTTACATTTTCTGGCGGCAGACAAGGAAAAGAAATGCATTCTGGTGACTTCAGGCTCCGGGGGAGACGGCAAAACTTTTGTGACGCTTAATACCGCCATGAGTATGGCCATTTCAGGAAAAAAAACCATAGCAATAGGCATGGATTTGAGAAAACCTAAACTGGCTACTTATATCGGAAAGGGAAACCATGGAAAGGGACTCACCAGTTTTTTGGTGGGGGCTGCCACCAAGGAGGAGATTGTCATGCCAACGGATTTGCATGAAAACCTGTATTACATCAGCGCAGGCCCCATTCCGCCCAACCCGGCAGAATTATTGATGCAGGATCGACTGGATGACCTGATCGCTTATTTAAAAACGGAATTTGACATCATCTTTTTAGATACTCCCCCCGTTGGATTGGTCACAGATGCCTTGTTACTGAATCGTTTCGTTGATATCAGTCTTTTTGTCGTCAGAATTGGCCAAACCAAAAAAGGGTTGCTTAAAGTCATTGAAGACATTTACCAACAGAAGAAACTGACCAATCCAGGTATCGTAATGAACGGAATGAATAAAAAGGGACGATATGGTTACGGGTACGGTTATGGGTATGGTTACGGTTATGGGTATGGGTATTATGAAGATTGATCTCAAAGGTAATGCATCAAAAAAGATGCCTTGGGAAATAAAGGAAATTCGTTGAATAAATTAGGGGTTTAAAATGAAGGTAGTAGCAATTGTCCAGGCAAGAATGTTGAGCAACCGACTTAGGGGTAAATCTTTAATGTCTGTGAATAATAAGCCCTTATTGTACCGGGTGGTGGAAGGGATAAAAGCATTGACTTTTATTGACCGGATCATAGTGGCTACAACCACTTCCTTTGCGGATGATCCCATCGAAGCGGCGGCCAAAGAACTGGGGGTCGGGATTTTCAGGGGAGATGCCCTTGATGTGTTAAACCGATTTGTGGAGGCGAGCCTGGATTGTTCAGAAAGCGATCTCATTGTTCGCTTTACAGCAGATAACCCACTGTACAACACGGAGATATCTCAAAAAGCTTTTGAAGCCCATGTTAAAAACAAGGCGGATTATACTCATATTCATGGGTTATCTCATATCGTGCCTGAATTTTTTAATGTTGGGTCGATAAGGGAAGCCAACCTTCTGACCCGGGATAGTTTTGACCGGGAACATGTAACTCCTTTCTTTAGAAAAAAAACCGATCTTTTCAACGTATTGGAACTGCCGAATGATTTCGAGGGGTTACGTCCTGATTTGGATGCCTTGCTTACCATTGATACCAACGATCAACTCTATGCCTTTGAGAAAATGTTGGAAACTTTGGATTACAATAACAAAAAGGCTTCTCTTTCAGAAATTTACAGTTACCTGGACGGAGTCAATCATAAATTGGAACAGCCGGAAAAAATAGTGGTTAAATTGGATGGCATTCCCGTGGGGGAGGGATATCCAACTTATATCATTGCAGAGATAGGCCAAAATCATAATGGGGATGTCCGGTTGGCAAAAAAATTAATTGACATGGCTGTTGATTGCGGGGCCAACGCTGTGAAATTTCAAAAAAGAGATATTGCCTCAGAATTGACAAAAGAGGCCTTTGATAAGCCTTATGAAAATCCAAATTCTTTTGGGGCGACTTATGGTGAACACAGGATATTTTTAGAATTGGATGAAGCTCAGCACCTTGAATTGAAGGAATATGCCCTGGCCAGAGGGATTACCTATTTTTGTACACCCTGTGACGTGCCCTCAGTCGAATTGTTGGAACGGATTAATTGCCCTTTTTATAAAGTAGCCTCAAGAGATTTGACCAATATTCCGCTGCTGGAGGCCTTGGGAAAAACGGGAAAACCGGTTATCCTTTCTACGGGAATGGCTGATTTTTCCGATATTGATGATGCATTGGCTGCCTTAAACATGCAAAAAGACCAGCTTATTATTTTACAATGTACCTCACAATATCCTTGTGCCCTGGAAAATGTTAATTTAAAGGTCATGGATACCCTGAGGGAAAAATATGGGCTCATTACCGGGTTTTCAGACCATACTTCCGGAATTGTGGTTTCGACCGCCGCGTCGGTGTTAGGCGCAGTAGTGATAGAAAAACATATCACCCTGGATCGGACGATGAAAGGAACCGACCAACCGGGTTCCCTGGAACGTGCCGGATTGTTTAAGCTGGTGGATTACATCCGGGCCTGTGAAATTGCCTTGGGAGATGGAGTAAAAGCGGTTAATCCTGCGACCATTGCGGCAAAGCATAAATTAGCCCGAAGCCTCACGAGCAGGACTGAAATAAAAGCAGGAACAATTTTAACAGCCGAAATGATATGCCTTAAATCTCCGGGCACCGGAATTGGATGGAGAGACAGGGGGCTGATTGTTGGTAAAAAAGCCCTGCGAAATATTAATGCCGATGTTACTCTAAATGCTGCCGATTTTGAATAATATTAAACTGTTTATTACAGATATTGACGGAGTATGGACCGATGGAGGAATGTATTACGATCAGGGGGATAATGAGTGGAAGAAATTTAATACTTCCGACAGTGCCGGCGTACTGTTTTTGAAGTTGCTTGAAATAAAAGTGGCCATTATTACCGGTGAGGAAACTCAAATCGTCACCCGCCGGGCAAAAAAGCTAAAAATACAGGATTGTTTCCAGGGGGTTAAAGATAAAGTCGTGGTGGCAGAAAAACTGTTGGAAAAATATGGGTTGGATTGGAGTGAGGTGGCTTATATCGGCGACGATTTAAATGACATAAAATTGCTTGAAAAGGCAGGCCTGAGTGCTTGCCCTGCCAACGCACCGGATTATGTTAAATCAAGAGTGGACTGGGTTTTAACAAAAAACGGAGGAGAAGGAGTGTTTCGTGAATTTGTAGAAGCTTTTTTGCAGCAAATCGAAGCAATGGAAAAAGTGATTCTTTTATTCCTGGACCAGCAGAACTCATTAAATCAATAATTTGAAGGATAAACCAATAGTGATAATTGGCGGGGGATCCATTGGCCAACGACACATTAAAAACCTGCAGTCGTTGGGTTTTTCCAATATCTTTTGTCTCAAGAGAGCCGCTGACCCCGCGTTTGAAACAAAATTTCAAGTTGAAGTGCTCACGGATTACCGTGAATTGGAGCATATTCAGCCCTGGGCGGTTTTTATTTGTAACCCTACTTCCCTTCATGTGGAAAGCCTCGAAATCGCTGTCCGCAACGGAGCGCATATTTTTATGGAAAAACCTCTGATCCATAACGAGGAAGGACTTCAAAAGGCGCGATCCATAATGGAAGGATATGATAAGGTGTTTTTTATTGGCTTTATGTTGCGGTTTCATCCACTGGTAAAAGCATTGAAAGGAATTATTGAGGAAGGAGAACTGGGTGATGTTTATTCGGCCCGCTTTGAATTTGGAAGTTATTTGCCGTATTGGCATCCCTGGGAAGACTATAAAATTTCCTATGCATCCAATAACGCGCTGGGAGGTGGAGTGATCAACACCATAACCCATGAATTGGATTTGGTGCAGTACTTTTTCGGAAAACCTGAAAGTGTTATGACTCATAAAACAAACCTTCATAAACTGGATATTGAAGTGGAGGAGCTTTTTGAAGGTATTCTAATTTATAACAATAAATTAGTTACACTGCACCTTGATTATCTTCAAAAAGATTACGATCGAAGGATTCGGATGCTGTTTGATGAAGGAAGCGTTACCTGGAACTGGCATGAAAATGAGCTGGTGGTCAAAAAACATAAATCTGAGATAAAGAAAATTGAGCTGAAAGACTTTGAGGTGAACCAATTGTATATTGATGAGTTAAAATCTTTTTTTGAATTGATTGAAAAAGGGAATATTCACCATAGCCTCGATAAAAGCCATGCTTTTGAAAACACATCAATAACATTAGCTTTGCATCAATCTTCGGACACCCATAAAAACGTAAAAATTTAATGGAATTAGTTAATCGGTTATTTAACCTGACCGGAAGGAACATTATCATAGCAGGAGGAGCCGGTCAAATAGGATTTGCCTTTGTGGAAATACTTCTGGATGCCGGGGCCACGATCATCATTGCGGATATAGATACACAAATGGCGGAGGAAAAGTGTGATGCTTCGGCCATTGCCCTCCAAAATAAATCACGTGTTTTTATCAAAAAAGCAGATGTTTCCGACGGGGCTGGGCTCGATGATTTCTACAGCGAATTGGAAAAGGAGTTTGGAACAATATACGGCCTGGTAAATGTCTTTCACTTTAAAGGAAACACGCGCAAACTCGATACTTCCTCCAATTTTTTTGCCGGATTTGAGCATTATCCTGAGGAGGCCTGGGATCTGGTGCACGATATTAATTTAAAGGGAAGTTTTCTGATGAGCCAAAAAGCGTTGCCCTTGATTGAAAAGCACGGGAAAGGCGTTATTGTCAATATCTCATCCACTTATGGATTGGTCAGTGCCAATAAAAATATTTACGGAGATTCAGGGATTAATTCTCCGGTAGCGTATGCGACTTCAAAGGCCGCATTACTCAATCTGACCCGGTACATGGCCACTCACCTGGCCGATAAAAATATCAGGGTCAACAGTTTAAGTCCCGGGGGCGTCTTTAACAACCAGTCTGAAGAGTTTTTGACCAATTACACCAACCTGACCCCTTTAAAAAGGATGGCTGTTCCTGAGGATTACCAGGGCGCAATTCTCTACTTAATGTCCGATGCCTCCTCTTATATGACAGGAGCCAACCTGGTAGTGGATGGAGGCTGGACAGCCTGGTAATATCTAAGTTTTTTTTTTTCTAAATGCCTTTTCTGAATATGTCGATCAAAAAAATTAAATCCTTTTATAAGTCCATAACGACCAATTATTTATTGAAAAGGTTTTTTGCTGCGAGCGGTAAAGAAATTGGAAATGGCAAAAAGATATTAATTTATGCCGGGATTGGTCACATGTACATCAGTTATTTCGAAATTTTAATGTATCATTTGCTGAAGCGGGAAGGCTATGAGGTGGATTACCTCATTTACGATGAACATATTCGCAGCAACGAGGTAATCACCAAGGAAGTCATTCAAAAAAGTGGAAAAATTAAGTTTTGGAATCGCAGTGTAAAAAATGCAGTGAGTTTGCTTAAAAGGGCAAAAGTCGATTTTGAATTTATTGATGCAAAAGACAAGGATATAGCAGCGGAAATAGAAACACTGGGGGGGAATCTGGATAATATTTTTGCTTTTGAAAAGGACGGAATTCGGATAGGTGAGATGGTGAAAGGAACCATGTACAGGTATTACAAAAGCCTCACCTTTGATGATGATGCCTTACAGGTGGGAAAGGATTTTTTGCATACCGCGCTGGTCAATTATTACGAAATTGCCAAAAGAACAGGCGCCAAAAAATATGATTACGTCCTGTTCTCCCATGGAATATATGTTACCTGGGAGCCCGTCATGGAATATTGCAAAAAAGAAAATATTGATTTCATTTCCTACGATCGGGCAAAAACTAAAAATACGGTTAATATTAATTTTAACCAGGTGGCTCCGGACTGGAGCTTTGACCAGGCCTGGGAGAGATTTTCCGACAGAAGGCTGACCTCTGAAGAAGAGCGCCTGGTAGAAAAATATTTAAAAGACCGGGAACTGCAATCCAATGACGTTTATTCCTACAATTTTTCCGAGCGGGAAAATGATATTCGAGAATTGAAGACCATGTTGAAAATCCCTTTGGATACAAGGGTAATAACGGTTTTTACCAATTTAATCTGGGACGCAGCCAATGTGGCCCGGGATTTGGCATTTGAAAGTGCTTTTGAATGTCTGACCCATACTATTGAACACTACAAAAACAGGGAAGATGTACATGTTGTCCTAAGAGCTCATCCTGCTGAAAAAGTATTGGGAACCAAAGAAAGGTACGGCGATCTTCTGAGACAATATTACGGCAACGATTTCCCACAAAACGTTACCATTATTGATCCTGAAATGGCCATTAATTCTTTTTCGGTAATTGATATTTCTGATATTGGAGTGGTTAATACCTCTACCATTGGACTGGAATTTGCCTTATCCGGGAAACCTGTACTTTTGATTTCCGAAACCCATTACAGAAATAAGGGATTTACTTTTGATGTGAATTCCCGAAAGGAATATTTTTCCGTTATGGAAGATTTGTTGATGAATCCGAAATTAAAGGATAGCCAAATTGACCTGGCCAGGAAATATTTTTTCATAATGATGTTTAAATATCAGCATAAAACCCCGTTGTTATACGAAAACGGCGTTTTTAGAAGATATTCCTATGGAACGCTGAACAAGGCCGCCGAAGATCCTGTGCTAAAAAATATGCTTGCTCGCATTAGGGAAGGAAAAAATATTGATTTTGTCAACTGGGAATAATCCGTGAAAATTTTACTCAAATTATTCTCACTTAAACTGATTGCTTCGATATTAGGTTTGGTTTATTCCATATTTCAGGTGCGCTATTTTGGAGCGTCCAGGACTATTGAAATTTATTTCGCCGCCCAAAGCCTGGTTTACCTGGTCACCTCTTTAACACAAAGCGGGCAACTGGCGGAGGTTTTTCTTCCGGAATACCACAAGCTAAACATAAAAAAACAGGATTCGGGATATGATGCCTTAAATGTGGTGATCAACCGTATGATGATTTATGGAAGCCTGTTAATTTTTGCGGTTTTTATTTTCGCTCCCTTTTTCGTAAACATTTTAGTCCCGGGATTTGACCGGCCAGACAAGAATTTGGCAACCCTGATGTTCAGGGTATTACTGCCATACCTGTATTTGCAATTGATGAATTCTTTTTTTATTACGGTCCTGAACGCGGAGAAAAAATTTGGCAGAGCAGAATTGCTTGGCCTGACCAATAGTGTGGTCAATATTTTGTCCCTGGTCCTATTATTTGACATCCTGGGCATTTGGGCCTTAGTAGTCTCCCTTTTACTGGGAAAGATAATCGAATTCGTTTTTTATTTTTACCAGTTATTTTTGAATGGATATAGATATAAGCCTTTATTAAAGACAGAAGGATTTGACCATCAATCTTTTTTTCAAACCATGCGCAGCACTTTTATGTATGTCGGGGCGACTCAAATATACAGTTTTGTGCTGACGGCCAGTATCTCTTTTTTACCAGAAGGGGTATTCGCAGTTTTTAAATATGTTCAAAATTTAGCCAATAAAATCAGCGGACTTTTTGTCCAGCCGTTTCTCACCATATTTTTTACGGCCTATTCCAATTTATTGCATGGAGCCAAGGCGGTTTCCAGGACTTTTTCGAATAATATTCTAAGCTTGATTAATGTCAATGTAATCACCATAATTGGATCCGTATTGGTAGGCGATCTCATTATCGATTATATTTGGGGAGGTAAAAAATTTGGAAGTGAAGATGTTCAGTTGGCCTATGTTTTTTTATTATTCAATGTATTGGCAATATTGATCAATAGTTTGGGAAGCATTTACCGGAAAATGGCAGTGGCGCATGGGATGGCTAAATCCCTCTATTCATTCTGGGTCATCGCTCAGTTGCTCTCGGCAGGATTTTCATACCTCCTGATCAGGTTTTTTCAAACAAACGGGTTGTTTTTTATCATTCCCATCAATGCGTTTTTATTGGGTATTACGAGCTTTTTAATGTATAAAACGACAGCAGATTCCGAGAAATTCAACTTTTATAATCATCGTACTTTAATCGGTTTTGGCTTGGTGGGCATGGCAGTGGCCCTGAAATATGTTCTCCCACGATATTTGCAGGTTCAAAATCTGCACCTTTTGAATTTCGCCTTTTTTATTTTGGTCTTTTTAATGTCTCTGTATCCTATATTTTCCACCTTTAAAGTATTAAAACATGAAGAAAATATTAGTTAGTCTTTATGTTGTTTATAAAAGCGCCATGGAATATTTGATCCGGGAATGGTTAATGTTTGTCCCTTTTCATGCTTTCCGGAAAGCCTTGATAAAAATGCAGTTTAACAGCGTAGGAAAAAATACGAACTTTTTGATCGGGGTGGAATTTCGCAATCCTAAAAATATTTCTATAGGATCCAATTCCGTAGTAAATAAAAAAGTGTTATTGGATGGACGTGGGGGAAAATTAGTCATCGGAAACAACGTAGACATTGCCCAGGAAACCAATATCTGGACCTTGGAACATGATGTACACAGTGATGTTCATGCAGATAAGGGAGGAGATGTTATCATAGAGGATTATGTTTGGATTGCTTCCAGAGTGACTATTTTGCCAGGAGTGAAAGTGGGGAGGGGAGCGGTCATTGCCACTAATTCGGTCGTTACAAAAGACGTGGAAGCCATGACGATTGTTGGTGGAATCCCGGCAAAGCCTATTGGAACGCGAAAAAGCAAATTGCACTATTCTCTAAATTATCAGCCCTGGTTCAGGTAATGGAAGGAAAGATCACGATAGCCTGTTTACCGGTGGCGGGAAAGGAGAATCCTTACCAGTTTTTGATGATTTTTCTAAATGAACTTTTTATTTTTAATGACTAAAAAAGATATCGGAATTTACCCCTGGGTAGAGAATGAGGAGGAAAAAGGTGATACCCATCAGATTTTATTTAAAGCAGAGCTACAAAAAAAAGGGTATCATGTTAAAAAATTAATTTATAAAAAGGGCTTCCCAATTTCTAACGCGATTAATCAGCAGATTGATGTGTTAATATTAGATTGGGTTCATTCATTTTATACTTCCCCTAGATTTTTTTTCACTGTAATTAAAAGCATTTTGGGTATAATAGATTTGGCCACTTTTGATAAGAAAGGGATTGTAATTATATGGAACATGCATAATTTAAGTCGTCATGATGGAAAATATAAAGTCATTGAAAGATTTTGTTTTAAATATTTAGCCCGAAAAGTAAATTTTATAAGAGTCTTTGATAAATCTCATGTTCAGAAAGTTGCTAAGTATCTCAACATAGGAATCGAAAAAATTATCTTTATTCCCCAAGGGCCATATTTTTTTAAGGAAAGAACAAAAGTAAATTTAAATGACAGATATAGGATCCCAACCTCAAAACGCATTCTACTTTTTTTTGGAAATGTAAGAAAAGGAAAAGGCATTATGGAGTTTATAAAATCATTCCTTGAGGTAAAATCGGAGAAATGGGTTTTATTGATTGCTGGAAAATCCATCGAACAAGACTTGAGTGGGGGAATTAAAGACCATGCAAATTCAAATGAAAATATTATTTTCGATGATCGATTTATACCAGATTCTGAAGTTGAGTGCTATTTTCAGCAAACTGATCGGCTCGTTTTGCCTTATATAAATACTTTAAACTCGGGAGTTTTATTATTGGCAAAGGCCTTTGGCACCCCCGTATTGGCAAATGAAAATTTTCATGAATTGGTTTCAGGAAATGACATGGTGGGGGATCTTTTTGACCCAAGAGTATTGTCCCAATTGCTCGACTTGATATCATTCCCAACGGGAAAAGAAGCTATTTTCTCAAACAATACCATTTATTCATGGGAAGAGGTGATAAGTGATTTTGAAAAATTATTCAATTGATCAAATCAAGATGAGAATAATTATTGTAGCACCAGATGTTACTGATACAGGGCTAGCGGCTTCTTTTAGGATAAGTGTGATTATTGAATCCTTATTGCGAGAAGGTCATTCTATTTTGCTTTTCACCTCAACTCTGCCCGTAAAAAAAGAGCTAACCTCCAATAGCAGTTTGGAAGTTGTTCATGTAGTAAATAATCGTCAAGCAAATTTTTTTAATAAGGGTTTTAGTAAATTATTTGGGATACCGGATCCAATGGTTTTTTGGGCTCTTAAAGTTTTTTTACGGATTTTAAATAATAGGCGACAATTAAAAGAAATTGACTTTTGTCTATTGTCTTCCCCTCCACATAGTTTACATATTATCGGTCTTTTGTGTAAACGGATTTTAGGTATACCTTTTTTTTCTGATTTTCGTGATGATTGGATGGGGAGTCATCGATTGAACCATTTAACAAAATTACACAAATATTTTTCAGCATTGGTTGAGAAAAAAGTTATTAATGAAGCTTTAGCTGTTTTTTGTGCCATCCCTGTAGTTGCTAAAGATTTTTCCCAAAAGTTTAAGGAAAATTCAGATAAAATTTTTGTTTTCACAAATGGTTTTAAAGCCTCTTTTAGGGAAAAGCTTTTAATGGGAAATTATGGTGAAAGTTATTCAGCCCGAACGATTGTTTATTGTGGAGGTGGATACAAGGGATTTGTAACAAAAAAAATCAATAAGCTGGCCTCCGAAATACAAGCTTTGGGGTTGAGCAGTTATTGGCAAATCGTTACTGCAGGACCAAATATTGAAGTATTTCCTGAGAATAGAAAGGTTTGGAAACATTATGGTTTGGTGAGCCCCGAACGAGTAGAAGAATTAATGGTAAAAGCATCGGTGCATCTATCACTTTTACCGGAGGAGGATTTAATAGACTCACGCGTAATTCCCCTGAAAATGTATTCACAGGTTGCAACGAAGGGATCTATTATATTTATTGGGAATAGAGGTGTGACAAATGAAGTATTTAATAACCAGCCAGGTGTGTTTTTTCTTACCATAAATGAATGGAATGAATTGATGCCATTTATTGTTAAAAACCAAAATATTTTGACCGCTAAATATGAAAGAAATGTTGATGAATTTGATTATTTAAATATCATGTCTGACATGATTAAAGTAATTGGAGGTTATTTTGAAAATTCAAAATTTTTGTCTTCAAAAAAATAATATCGGTTGTTAAATTTAAAGAAATCGGAATTTTTTTCAATTGTTATTTGGATGAACATGCCTTCACATCATCAGCAGGCATTTTTTGAAGCGCTGGGAAATCGAAATCGTATAAAATTACAAATTCGGTTTTATGATAAAGTATCAATGAGTCGAATAAAATTGGGATGGGATAATCATAGTACATTACCTGAAAATCAATCTTATATTCCTAATAGAAATGTAATGGATGCTTTAGGAACTATTTCCAACTGGAAAAAATGTGTTCATATTGTACCGGGCTTTTCCCATCCTTTTTTAAAGGAATTACTGGCTATTTTAATCGAGAAAGATGTCAATTGGATTCATTGGAGTGAACGCAGTGGTAAACCATTTTCTAAATTATTAAACTACAATTATTCTCTTGTAAAACTTATTTACCCCATTTTTTTATGGATTAAAGGCTATTATTCTTATTCAAAAAAAATTAATAAATACGGACTAGGTTCATTTGCTGTAAGTTCATTAGCCTATAATGATTTTATTCTTTGGGGAGTGAAATCAGAGAAAATCAGACTGTTAAATTATTCACTAAAGCCGCTAATTGATCTTCCTACATTGAAATTTGATTCGTTTATTGAAAAAAACAAACAGGTTAAATATTTTATTTACGTAGGATCTTTAACCAAACATAAGGGGATTGAGCCTTTATTAAGGTCTTTTTCGAGACTTAAAAATTCGGAGGGGTGGATGTTGATATTAGTAGGGGATGATCATTCAAATGGTTATTATAAAAAACTTACCGATGCCTTAAAACTAAAATCAAAGGTTTACTTTACAGGAGCTGTAAATCATAAAAAGGTCCTCGAATATATAAACAGTGCTCATATTTTAATTTTGCCAACATTGTTTGATGGTTGGGGGGCAGTATTAAATGAGGCAGCTTCATTAAGTAAACCTTTAATCTCAACCGACCAGTGTGGTGCAGCATTTCATTTAATCGAGCAAAATAAAAATGGTTTTAGGGTAAAAGCAAATTCAGTAAAAAGTTTAACAATTGCTATGCAATTCTATATTGATAATCCTGATTTAATTGGGCTTCATGGGAAAAAATCATTGGAATTATTTCAAAAAAATTCACCTGAAGAAACAGCCAAAAAATTTGAAGAAAATATTCTTGAACTTTTAGCAATTTAAATGTGTGACCATTGTTTCTAATATTAAAATGAACCTTTGCCTTGAGTAAGCATGAACCAATCATTTTTCAATCTTTTTTAAATTTGGAATTATCACTTTGAGTCTTATCCTAACTCATCGAAAGAAGCCAAGTCGATTCTATGCAAGTGTTTTGGCTTTATACCTTGTATTAAGTGTAGTAAATTGGTTGCCTTTCATTGATAATAATCTGGTAAGATTTTTTAAATATTTTACTTACGTTTTTATTTTTTTGTATGAGGTAAATCATTTTAAAATTCGTTACCCATCTAATTACCTATCTGTTATTGGATTGATATTGATATTACTTTCAATGATTCCAGGATTGGTTTTGTCCATGGATTTTAATGCATTAATTGATATTTTTATTCCATTTACAGTGATCTGGATTTTAAATTATAAAAAAGAATTCTATTATGATGTTTTGTATCGGGCCTCTCTAACCGTGGCTATAATTTGTTTTCTGAGTATTTTTTCCGCTTTTACAGGAATAATGGATTTTCAGGCAAATGGACCATGGTTTTCAAGTTTTTCTGCTGCAGGATTTGGAGGGTATCCAACAGGGTATTCGAACTCACTTTTTTTATTTATTCCTTTTATTGTTTACAAGTATAGAATTGCGAATAGAAAAATCATATCAAAGGAGACTGTAATTATTTTGATTATTATTTCCGCACAATATATAAGTGGTGGAAGAGCAGGACTTTTAGCCTCTTTGTTTGTTATTTTTATTGGTTTTCGAGCGTCATTTATTCTTAAAGTCTTTCTGATAATACTTATTGCATTTGCTTTTCAGTCTGAAAATGTTCAAAGACATTTTAGAATCACAAATGCAGGAAAAAACAGATATGAAAGAAATTTGGATGAAATTTCTTCAGGAAGGCTTTATCTGGATAAGTATTATTATGAAAAATTTTTAAAAAGACCATTGTTTGGATATGGTTTTGGCGAAAAGGAAGAAATGGAATTAAGCCTTGATGCACATATTATTTGGCTGAGGAATGTAGTTGATGGGGGATTAATTTATTTCTTTTTCTTGTTATATTTCTTTATTGAAATTTTTAAAAAAATACGAAATAATTTCACATTGAAAAGAGAAGAAAGGAAGTTTTTCTATATCCTCTTTTTTTCAACATTGATAATTACCTTTCTTGAGCCAAATTACTTAATTGGGTCAGTTCAGGGCGAATTTGTTTATTGGTTTTTGATAAGTTTGTTATTAAAAAGAGAACGAACTATCAGTAATCCAAGTTTGAATGAAAAAATGCTTTCATAGTGAAGATTGGAATAGATGCAACAAATATAAAGGCAGGTGGAGGGTTGGTACATTTGAAAAAAATTCTTGAAAATAACCCTCCTTCAAACATTGAAATTTCAGTGATCGGAGGAAAATGGCTTGATGCAATTTCTAACAAAATATGGTTAACGAAGGTTATTTTTTTGAAGCCATTTGCTTCACTATTGACACAGGAATTTTTTAAAAGAACTCGATTACCCAAAATATTAAATAAAACCGATATCATTTTTGTGCCTGGAGGAACTTTCAGTACAAAAAAAAGGCCATATGTAAGTATGTCGCAAAATATGTTGGTTTTTGAGAAAGATGAACGAGATCGATTCCCAATTTCCTTTAATTGGGTGAGATATATTATTTTGGAAAGACTCCAATTACGATCTTTTGAAAGTGCAGCTGGAATTATTTTTATTTCAAATTATGCTAAGAATTATATTTTAAGCAAATATCCAAGACTGGCTAGTATAAAATCCACTGTAATCTATCATGGAATATCAAATGAATTTCGAGCTAAGCCCAAAACACAAAATAGAATAGAGGCCTATAGTGAGGCAATACCATTTAAGTTACTTTATGTTTCAATAATAAATTTTTATAAACATCAATGGAATGTAATTGAGGCTGTAAAACGGTTGCGTTCTGAACATTTTCCAATTCAATTAGACTTGATTGGCCCTATGTACGAACCAGCCAGAATGCGATTCCAGGAATCTATTGAGGGTTCTGAAGATTTTATAAACTATATTGGGCGAGTTGATTACGATCAGATTTCTAATAAATATAAAGAGGCTGATTTATTTGTTTTTGCTTCATCTTGTGAAAATATGCCTAATATTTTGGTAGAAGCAATGTCTGCAGGGTTACCAATTTTATGTTCAAACTTCGGCCCTATGCCAGAAATTTTAAAGGATGGAGGAGATTATATGGATCCGACTAATGTAGACTCAATTTATTTGGGAATCAAAAAATTATTAAATGATCCTAATAGACGAGAAGTAATAGCTAAAAAAGCATATCATATTGCAGAAACGTTTGCTTGGGAAAAATCGGCCCAGGAAACATTTGATTTTATTGAACACATTTATCGTTCTAACAGTGAGGGAAAATAAAACACCAATCAGTGAAGCAAATCATCCAAGACCTTAAAAAAGGAGATACCATTTTGGTGGAAGTGCCGGTGCCGCTGGTTAAACCAGGATATATTCTGGTGAAAACGAGCCGGAGCCTGGTTTCTTTAGGGACCGAACGAATGTTGGTGGAATTCGGGAAAGCCAATTTTTTGCAAAAGGCCCGCCAGCAACCTGAGCGGGTAAAAATGGTGTTGGACAAGGCTAAAACTGACGGGCTGAAGCCTACCATAGAGGCTGTCTTCAATAAATTAAATCAACCGCTGTCCATGGGGTATTGTAATGCAGGGGTGGTGGTGGCTGTTGGCAAAGGGGTGGAGGAATTTAAGGTAGGAGATCGCGTGGCCTCCAACGGGCCTCATGCCGAATATGTACTGGTACCCAAAAACCTGGCGGCGAAAGTACCGGATAATGTTTCGGATGAAGCAGCGGCTTTTTCAGTCATTGGCGCCATCGGATTGCAGGGAATAAGGTTGCTTCAACCTACCTTCGGCGAAACGATCGTGGTTGTTGGATTGGGACTAATTGGCCTGGTTACAGCAGAGTTACTGAAGGCCAATGGCTGTAATGTGATCGGCTTTGATATTGACCCTGAAAAACTCAAAATCGCCGAATCCAAAGGCATTTTGGCCATCAACCCGTCGAAGGGCACGGATCCTGTCAAATTTGTGAACCTGGCAACCCAAGGCGAAGGAGCGGATGGGGTGATCATTACCGCTTCTTCCAAAAGCAATGACATCATTGCCCAATCGGCTCAGATGTGCCGTAAACGGGGTAGGGTAGTGCTCATTGGCGTGATCGGACTCAACCTGAATCGGGCTGATTTTTATGAAAAGGAAATCACTTTCCAGGTATCCTGTTCTTATGGTCCCGGTAGATATGATGAATCCTATGAAGCAAAAGGCCAGGATTATCCAATTGGATTTGTCCGGTGGACTGAAAAAAGAAATTTTGAAGCAGTACTGAACGCCATTTCTACGGGAAGACTTGATGTACAGCCATTGATAACCCATAGGCTGCCGTTGTCGGAGTACAAAACGGTTTATGACAATATGACCGGGTCCGAAGCGATAGCGACCCTCCTTATTTATGAAAGTCATGAACCTCCTCGTTCAACCATAGAACTTTCCTCCAGGTCGTTTGAAGGTGAAAAAGGAGTGGTGGGCATTGTAGGGGCTGGAAATTTCACGAGTTCGACGGTTTTGCCTCAATTGAAAAAACTGGGGGTGGATGTTAAATACATAGCAAGTTTAGGCGGGCTGTCGTCCACTATTCTTGCTAAACGATTTGGCATCAAATATTCCACTTCAGATTATAAAGAAATCTTACTTGATGATGAAGTCGATCTGGTTTTTATCACGACTAAGCATAATTTACATGCCTCCATGGTCGTCGAATCGCTCAGTGCAGGTAAAAGTGTTTTTGTCGAAAAACCCCTGGCATTGACCGAAGCAGAATTATCGAAGATCATTTCCGTTTACCAGGAGCAACAGGCTACTTTAACCGTTGGTTACAACAGGAGATTTGCACCTTTGGCCCAAAAAATGAAACATTTACTGGGAGAGGATCAATTACCCCAAAATATCGTTGCCACTATGAATGCCGGCTTTATCCCGCCAGGTGTTTGGGTTCATGATATGGAAGTAGGTGGCGGGCGAATTATTGGAGAGGCGTGTCATTACATAGATCTCTGCACCTATTTGTCAGGCAGTAAAGTCAAAGCCGTTTGTATGAATGCCATGGGAATGAATCCGGAGGAAAATACGGACAATGCCAGTATTTTATTGAAATATGAAAACGGCACCAATGCGGTCATCAATTATTTTGGAAATGGCAGTAAAGCTTATGCAAAGGAACGCGTTGAGGTCTATTCCCAGGAACGCACCCTGGTGATGGACAATTGGCGCAAACTCAAAGCTTACGGTTTCAAGCGGGGATCCGATGCCTCCGGGAAACAGGACAAGGGCCATTTGAACCAGTTTAAATCATTGATAGAGCGCCAGAAAAAAGGAGGAGCCGCCATCATCCCCTTTGAAGAGATAGTCAACACCACCAAGGCATCCTTTGCCGCAGTAGAATCCCTTCGGCAGGGAGGATGGATAGAAATCCATTAAGCGCAGGTTTAAATTTTTCCCAAAAGCGCTGATTCCGAACAAAATAAAACAATGAGTTTGATAAAGTTAGATATTATCGCCGGAGCGAGGCCGAATTTCATGAAAATCGCCCCCATCATCGATGCCCTTAAGGATGTTGAAGACAGGATCAAATACCGTTTAATCCACACCGGCCAGCATTACGATGAAAGGATGTCGGGCAGCTTTTTTAAAGAACTGGGCATTCCTTCCCCTCATGTAAACCTGGGGGTCGGATCCGGGACTCAGGCCGAACAAACAGCGAAGATCATGATTGGATATGAGGCTTTGTTATCCGAAGCATTGGCCGATTGTTGTTTGGTGGTGGGAGATGTCACCTCTACGATGGCTTGTTCCATAGTCGCTAAAAAAATGGGCTTGAAAGTAATCCATGTTGAAGGCGGCATTCGTTCCTATGACCTCTCGATGCCTGAAGAGATAAATCGCATGGTTACCGATTCGATTACGGATATTTTTTACACGACTTCCCTGGTGGCCAACGAAAATTTAAGGCGTCTGGGACATCCAGAAGAAAAAATCCGCTATGTGGGCAATACGATGATCGACACCCTGTTAAAACATATGGCCCGGTTTCGGAAACCGGAGATTTGGTTTGAATTAAACCTGCAGCCCAAAGCCTATTTTGTCATGACTTTACATCGTCCGGCTAATGTGGACGAAGAAAATAAGCTTAAAGCATTAATTGACGAAGTCGTCCATGGCGCGCTCGGAATGCCGGTAGTTTTTCCCGTCCATCCCCGGACCGCCAAAATATTAAAACAACTCGGCATACAGGCCAAGAATCTTTACATGATTGAACCATTGGGTTATCTTGAATTTAATTACCTGGTGAAACATGCTTTTGCGGTCATAACCGATTCAGGAGGCATCACGGAGGAAACTACCGTAATGAAGGTGCCCTGTATGACCTTGCGGGATAATACCGAACGTCCGGAAACAATTTCTTTGGGGACCAACGAACTGGTGGGTACGGCTCCGGAAAACATTGCCCCTTTTATGGCAAAATTGCATAGCGGTAGCTGGAAAAAGGGTGAAATTCCGGAATTATGGGATGGTAAAACAGGGATCCGTATTGTAAAAGATTTATTATCGGGGAAATAACCCCTTAGGTGAGTGAACTTAAAGCATTTTCAATTCTGGATAAGTAAGAAGACAAAATTGGGTAACCATTATATTGAGATGAATTTTTGTCTCAAACAAGCCTGCCCCGTATACAAAGTGTCGGGGGCAAAAAACGCAGGCATAGCCATAACTACGGCGAGTATTTTTAACGCAGGATGAGGCAAAAAGTCACTCAAAATAATAAGTTATTTAGTTTGTCCTCTTACTTTCATACGGTCAAATACCTGAAAGTCAAACAGGTTTTCTACAGGTTTTATTACCGATTGAGGAAGATGATCTATGAACCGAATTATTCGAAAACGCTTCCCAAAACCATGGCTTCTTTGGTCTGGAAAAATGACCTCATTTATCCCGATAGTTATCTCGGCAACCAAACCTTTTCCTTTTTAAACATAAAACATAAGTTTTCGAATTCCATCGATTGGAATATCGACCAGTATGGAAAGTTATGGACTTACCAGTTGAATTATTTTGATTTTTTGAATCAACAATCAATAACCCCGGCTGAAGGGCTTGGGCTGATCAGGGATTATATCAAAAATGATCCCGATTTGAAGGATGGAAAGGATCCTTATCCAATATCTTTAAGAGCCATAAACTGGATCAAATTTTTATCCGGGAATGGAGTGTCGGATGAGGCGATTAATCGGGTCTTATTCCAACATTATCAAATATTGCGGCATCACCTGGAATACCATTTAATGGGCAACCATTTACTGGAAAACGGCTTCTCCCTCTTTTTTGGAGCCTGTTTTTTTAAGGATAATCACCTGTTTAATACTGCCAGGAAATTATTGAAAACAGAATTGGCGGAGCAGATTTTAAACGATGGCGGCCATTTTGAGCGCTCGCCCATGTATCATCAGCTTCTTTTGCACCGACTATTGGATTGTCTAAATCTTTCGAAAATCAACCATTGGCCGGCAGATAGAGCCCTGGTGGAATTTTTAGAAAAGAAAGCAATAGCTATGCTCTCCTGGTTGTCGGCCATCACCTATAAAAACGGGGACATTCCACTGGTCAAGGACAGTGCTTTTGACATTGCATTTTCCTCAGATGTTTTATTCAGGTATGCAGGAACTCTGGGGTTGAGCTGGGGAAAAAGTACCCTTTCTGATTCCGGATACCGAAAATTGGAGATGGAAAATTATGAACTGTTTGTAGATATAGGATCTGTTGCTCCTGCCTATCAGCCCGGCCACGCGCATGCAGATACCTTTAGCTTTGAATTACGTGTCAATCAAAACCAGGTATTCGTGGATCCCGGCGTGTCCACTTATGAGGATAATTTTATCAGGCAAAGGGAACGATCCACCGCTTATCACAATACGGTGACGGTGGGAAATATGAATTCATCCCAGGTTTGGGGAAGTTTTAGAGTAGCCAAAAGGGCGAAAGTGAAAGGGATAAAAGATGAGCCGCATTGTGTTGCTGCAAAACACAATGGGTTTAAATCTGTGAATATTTCACACCAAAGGACTTTTCAAGTGAATAATGAAGTATTGTTGATTGAGGACCTTCTTGAAGGACCTCCGGTTCCGGGTAAGGCCCATTTTCACCTTCATCCTGATTGTGAAATCAGGATTGCCCAAGACAGCAACATTGTTTTCCTTGGCCATTGCTCCATTCATTTTGAAGGAGCCACCGAAATAGCTCAGGAAAACTATGAATATCCGTTGGGGTTTAATAAACGTGTTCGGGCCCGGAAAATCACGGTTGCATTTAACCAAAGATTGTCCTCAGAAATAAAATTCGGTTCTTAAATGAAAATCCTGTATTTCTATCAATATTTTTCCACTCCCAATGGTTCCTGGGGAACCAGGGTTTATGAGTTTGCGCGGGAATGGGTGGCCATGGGGCATGAAGTTACGGTGGTCACCAGCATTTACTCAAAAAGTGATTTACAGGCTGAGCGGTTCGTTGAAAACCAGATGTTTGACGGGGTGAAAGTCAAAGTATTGAATATTAAGATTGACAATAAACAACCTTTCCTGAAAAGGATTTGGACGTTTCTTGCGTATAGTGTTGTATCCTCCTGGTATGCATTAACCGAGCCGGCAGATGTGGTGATCGCCTCTTCCGGACCTATTACCGTTGGGCTTCCCGGGTTGGTCAGCCGTTATTTCAGAGGCAGAACGCTGGTTTTTGAAACCCGGGACCTTTGGCCTGAGGGCGCCATTGAATTAGGCATTATAAATAATTGGTTTTTAAAAAAAGCAGCCTATGCCTTTGAGCGGCTTTGTTACCGGGCATCTTCCCTCGTGGTCAGTCTTTCACCGGGCATGAAATCCTATATCGAACAAAAGCATGGGCACAAGAATGTTATTTCGGTAACCAATGCCGCTAATATTGCTCTTTTTTCAAAGAAAGTTGAATGGAAAGAAAAGCGGTTCAAACCCGGAAAATATGCTGTTTATACCGGGAATATCGGTCGGGTCAATAATTCGCGCTGGCTGTATGAGGCAGCCAGGGCACTTAAAGAACTTGGTCGGGATGATATAAAAATAATCCTTATTGGGGAAGGCCAGGAAAGAGAGCTATTGGAGACTATGGCCAATAGCGAAGGAGTCGATAATTTTATCAGGCTGGGGCTGATGCCTAAAAAGGATCTGGTGGCTTATGTACAACATGCAATGGTTTCTTTGGTGCCTTTGAAAGGAACTCCGGTGTTAAATACCTCTTCTCCGAATAAATTTTTTGAATCCCTTGCAGCGGGGATTCCAGTTGTACAAAATACAACAGGCTGGATGAAGGATTTTTTGTTGGAAAATGAAGTCGGTTTTACCGTGAATCCTGATGATCCCCAGGAGTTGGCGGCCCTGCTTATTGAGCTGGACGCCAATCCGGAAAAACTTAAAACGATGGGACAACAGGCGGCAGCCATAGCTCGTACCGAATTTGATAAGGATGTGTTGGCCCTAAAAATGTTGAATGCCCTTGAGCAACTTCTCTGATTCCGGCAAAATGACCTTCCTGCTAACCGGGGCGACCGGTTTTTTAGGGAAATCCTTTGGGGCTGAACTGAACAAAAATCATTCAGTGATTACGCTAGGCAGATCGGCCCATAATGACATTATTTGTGATTTGAGCGAAAATATACCCCGGTTTCCATCCGGAATAGATTGCGTGGTTCACAATGCCGGAAAAGCCCATGTTTTGCCTTCAGGCGAGGCAGAAGCCCAAAGTTTTTTCGATGTTAACACAACAGGCACTTTAAATTTATTGAAAGGGTTGGATCTGTTGGTGGTTAAACCCAAAGGATTTATATTTGTGAGTACCGTGGCGGTTTATGGTTTGGAGGAAGGGAGGTCCATTACTGAGGATTCCCCATTGGCCGGTAATACTCCTTACGCTTTAAGTAAGATTCAGGCGGAAAAAGCAATATCGGGCTGGTGTGCAAAACATAAGGTAAATTGTGTCATTTTGAGGCTTCCTCTTGTCGCAGGAAAGGCTGCGCCGGGAAATTTGGCTTCGATATACCGTGCCATAAAAAAAGGATATTATTTTAAGATAACAGGGAATGAAGCCCGAAAGAGCATGGTGCTGGATCAGGACATTGCCAGGTTGATCCCTGGTTTAGCGACCCAAAATGGGGTGTATCATCTCACCGACGACCAGGATCCTTTTTTTGGAGAAGTAGAGGATGCCATAGCGTTTGGGTTAGGAAAAACATTGCGGTTTTCATTGCCAATCCATTGGGTAAAAACTTTGGCCAGGGTGGGAGACTTTTTAACCAAATATAAAATACCTGCCCCCCTGAATAGCCGGAAACTCTTGAAGATCACTACTTCACTGACTTTTAGTTGTGCCAAAGCAAAAAGGGAAATAGGGTGGAATCCTCATCCTGTATTGCCTTTCATTCGATCAAATTATAAGCCTTAAGAAAGTATGCATTTTATAGACCTGGATCGTTTTATCTCCAAGTATGTTACCGAAAGAGAAAAGAGCCTTTTTGAGCAGGATTTGAATCATTATCACGATGTTTTAAGTGATCGTATAAATAATGCCAGTATTCTGGTGATTGGCGGAGCAGGAACTATAGGCAGTTCATTTATCAAAGCCATGTTGCATTTTCATCCGTCACGATTGTATGTGGTGGATATCAATGAAAATGCCTTAACGGAACTGACCAGGGACCTTAGGAGCAGCTATCATTTAAACATTCCGGAGGACTATAAGACTTATCCCATGAATATGGGCGATGCCGTTTTTGAAAAATTGTTCAGGCAAACCGGACCGTTTGACATTGTAGCTAATTTTGCCGCTCACAAACATGTTAGAAGTGAAAAAGATCCCTATTCCATCCAGGCCATGATTGAAAACAATGTTTTCAATGCAAAAAAGCTCCTGGACCTGCTGCTGGAACGGCCTCCAAAACATTTCTTCTGCGTTTCAACGGATAAAGCAGCCAACCCTGTTAATGTCATGGGGGCCAGTAAAAAATTGATGGAAGAGGTCATCATGTCATATTCCGGAAAAATTCCAATCACCACGGCACGTTTTGCCAATGTCGCTTTTTCCAACGGGAGTCTTCTTTTCGGATTTCTCCAAAGGTATATGAATCGCCAGCCTTTTTCCGCTCCTACTGATATCAAAAGATACTTTCTTTCTCCCCGGGAGTCGGGGCAATTGTGTATGCTGGCCTGCGTTTTAGGAGCCTCGGGGGATATTTTTTTTCCTAAACTTTCCACGGAGACGATGAAGGATTTTGCAGAAATTGGCACCCGGCTCCTGGACGAATTGGGGTTTGTCCCTGATTATTGCCGGGATGAACAGGAAGCCCGTGAAAAAGCCTTAAATCTTTCTGCAGGAAGTGTAAATTATCCAGTTTACTATTTTAAATCCGATACCTCAGGAGAAAAACCTTTTGAAGAATTTTATACAGAAGAAGAAACATTGGATCTGGATCATTTTGAAAAACTCGGAGTGATCAAAAGACTGAAATCCATTTCCCTTGATGAAATAGAAAAGATATTTGAAAAATTGCATGCTTTGTTTTCCAGGGAAACCATAGAAAAAAAGGAGGTGATAACGCTACTAACGGAGATCCTTCCTACCTTTAATCACATGGAAAAAGGAAAAAGTCTTGATCAAAAAATGTGATGGAACACTATGTATATTTTTTTTAAGCGTCTATTGGATTTGATTTTGGCAGGAATAAGCATGATTATTCTCATGCCCCTGTTTTTATTGGTTGCCCTGATTTTAAGATTTACCGCTGAAGGAGAAGTATTTTATTTTCAAAAAAGGGTAGGGTGGAAAAACAAACCATTTGATATATGGAAATTTGCCACCATGATGAAAAACAGTGCGAAAATAGGAACAGGAACCATTACCCTTCGTAACGATCCCAGGGTAACTCCTTTTGGCCGGTATTTGCGAATGAGCAAAATCAATGAATTGCCTCAGATTGTCAATGTCCTGAAAGGAGATTTAAGCATTGTTGGCCCCCGCCCGCTGGATGATAAGGCATTTTTGGCTTACCCTGAAGCTATGCAATCCTTGGTTTACCAATCCAAACCCGGCATTACCGGCATAGGCTCCATCATCTTCCGGGATGAAGAACGCATTATTTCGACCTCTGATTTATCCCCCCAGGAATGTTACGCCACCCACATCGCTCCCTATAAAGGCGCTCTTGAGCTGTGGTATCTTGAAAATGCCTCATTGGCTACGGATATAAAATTGATCTTCCTGACGGCCTGGGTGATCTTTTTCCCAGGAAGTGATCTCGTTTTTCGAATATTTAAAGATCTTCCGAAAAAACCGGAGGCTCTTCAAATTTATAAATGATCATTTTAAATTTTTTGAAATGGGAAACATAAAATTACTGGACTTTGAAATGACAACCGAACCCCTTAATGCAGGGAATTTAAGCATTCAAAAAGCAAGGGATTTGGAGCTCGCCCATTTTTTTACTTCAAACGGTGGGCGGAGTGACATTGTAAAGGTTGAAAATATTATTAAGAAATATCCGGAGGAAAATAGCCTGAAAAATAATTTGTCGGCTCTTTACAATCGTTTGGGGATGGTTGAAAAGTCGGTAGCGATAAGTGAACAATTATTAAAAGATGCACCTGACTATTTGTTTGCCAGAACGAATGTAGTTTTATCCCTTTTAAATCAGAAAAAACCTGATTTTAAAAGAGCTAAATCCTTACTAGGGGCCGGAGACAAGAGTATCAGGTCGCTTTATCCTGACCGGGTCGTTTTTCACCAGGATGAAGTAACAGCCTACTATAGTGCATTAGGTAATTATTTGGTAAAAACCGGAGATGTTGCAGGGGCAAAGGAAATCCTTGAAATTTTATTAGAGGCAGCGCTGGAAGATCACGTTGCAACAATGGATCTGGGGAAAAAGATTTTTTTTGAGGAATCTATTGAAAACCTTAAGCACTTAGAGGAAGACAGAAAAAAAATACGATCTGTTGAAAGTTTTCCAACGGTCATTTTTCCCAAAAGCAAAACTCCTCCTTTGTTGCATCATGAGGAATTGAAATGTTTTTATGAAGTGGATATTGATTCGATGGAGGAGCCTAAACTCAGGTTACTGATTGAATTACCCAGGGAAACACTTATTCTTGATTTACTTGCTATTTTGGAAGATAGCATTCGTCGATTTGAAGTATTTGAAAATAATATCGATGAATTCGATGAATCCACTACTTTTTTTCCCGTTCATAGTATATTTTTTCTGGGGGCCCTGGAGGCGGAACCAGGTTTGCAGTGCATTTTAAATATTTTTAGGCAAGGGGAAGGTTTTTTGGATTTTTGGTTTGGTGATTTTCTCGAGGAATTTACATTTCAAACCATTTTTGCGCTGGGAAAAAACAGATTGGACGAATTGAAGGCTTTTGTCCTTGAACCTAACATAGCCAGTTCACCGAGATTAATTGTGGTAGAAGTCCTTGTTCAGTTTGTTTTACATGAACCAGCCAGAAGAGAAGAAGTGCTGGATTGGTTTCGGGATATGTTGAGGGTACTTTTGGATAATCCGGATGATGAAACAAGATTTGACAATGAATTTTTATCATTCCTTGTTGGCCGTTTAGTCGATATTAGAGCGATAGAATTATTATCGGTAATTGAGGAAATGTTTGAAAAAGGCTGGATCTTCGAATCTATTTGCGGAAAAAGGGAAGAAATTATTCAGGAAATATCCCTTGGTTTGGATCCCCATGTTTTCCAACCTCAACCTCAAAATATTTTCGAATTTTATTCTCAAATTTATAAGGAAAGGGGAGCGCCGAGAGACTTTTCGGACGATAACCATTTGAAAGGAAAGTTAAGTTCCAAAGTCGAAAGATATTTATTGGAAATTGGAGCAGCTGTATTTTCGGACAAGGAAGAAGACGATATTTTTAATTTGGAAAATTCTTTCGCCGATAGGAGAGTACCTGAATATGCAAATCCAGTCGAAACATATAAACGAGAAAGCCCCAGAATAGGAAGAAATGATCCATGTCCTTGTGGAAGTGGGAAAAAATATAAAAAATGTTGCTGGAATAAACGGGAGTAAATTCATTTGAACAATGAACCATTTTCCTTTACTTTTGGTTGGAACAAAAAAATGCCGATATGAAACCTTACAAAACCATTGAAGAAGGTCCGAACGAAGTAACAGCTTTTGAGGAACTGGACCTCAGTAAGAAATACTCCTATGCGGATTATTTGACGTGGAAGTTCAAGGAGCGGGTGGAAATAATTAAAGGTCATATTTTCAAAATGTCCCCGGCTCCCGGAATGAAACACCAAAGAATTTCAAGTCGAATTCATATTCAGTTAGGAGTATTCATGAATTCTCAAGGGAACAAATGTGAAATATTCTCAGCCCCTTTTGACGTTCGGTTTCCAAAGGCTTCTGCTGACAATGAACACGTTTTTGACATAGTCCAGCCTGATTTATGCGTAGTATGTGAACTTTCTAAATTGGATGAGCGCGGTTGCCTAGGGGCTCCTGACCTGATCGTGGAAATTCTTTCACCAGGTTCTTTACAACGTGATCTCAAAGAAAAGTATGAATTGTACGAAAGGAATAGCGTCGGGGAATATTGGGTGGTTCATCCCGAAGATTCCACTGTACTCATTTATAGGCTCAATGAGGGAGGAAAATACCAGGCCAGTCGTTTATTTACAAAAGGGGACAAAGTGAATTCCGTTGTTTTACCCGGACTAGAACTGGATTTGAACGAGGTTTTTGATTTTGAATAAAAATTATGTTTTCATTTTTTAAAAGCAAACAGGTGGTCAACCATCCATTTTCTACCCTTGGGGTGGATATGCATTCTCATCTCATTCCCGGAATTGATGATGGCGCTAAAGATATGGAAGATAGCCTGGCAATCATTGAGCAGCTTAGGGATCTGGGGTATAAAAAAATTATCACAACGCCTCATACCTATGAAGCTTATTATCCGAATACCGCTGCAGTTATTCTTGAGGGGTTGGAAAATTTGCGAAATGCACTGGAGAAGGCAGGGATAGAGGTAGAGGTAAGTGCAGCCTCAGAGTATTTTATGGATGAACATTTTGAATCATTGCTGGAGAAAAAGGAATTGATGACCCTGGGGGAGACGAATTTTGTTTTAGTGGAAATGTCCTTCTTTGGCGCCCCGCCTGCTTTGGAAGAATACATTTTCCAAATGAGACTCGCCGGGTACCATCCCGTTTTGGCCCATCCGGAACGGTACGCTTTTTTTGCCAATAAATTCAAATATTATGAAAGACTGGTGGAGCTGGGCTGTGCCCTTCAGATCAATGCTTTGTCCTTAACCGGTCATTATGGAGCACTGGCCCGAAAAACGGCAGAAAAGCTGCTTAAAAAAGAAATGGTTACCTTTTTCGGAACTGATTGTCATAACCTGGGACATACGGCTCAACTACAGCAATTAGCTCGTTCGGGAAAGTGGCAAAAGTATAAAGATTACCCTTTTCAAAATGCAGATTTGTAAAAATGGATTAATCCCTTTATTTTGCTCAGGATTAAAAAGAAAAAATGGATTTAGAATCTTACGAAATAGCTGATTTATCTCCTCATTTGTTTTGGGATGTGGAACGAGAAAATATTTCCTGGCAAAAGGACTCCCATTTTTTGGTCCAAAGGGTATTACCTATTGAAGATTTTAGATGTTACAAATGAAGGAATATAGCTAATGAATAACAATACATACGTTGCCATCATGGCAGGAGGGGTAGGTTCGAGATTTTGGCCTGGCAGCCGTGAAGCTAAACCCAAACAGTTTTTGGATATTTTGGGAGTGGGTAAATCACTCCTTCGATTGACTTTTGAGCGCTTTCTCCCTTTGTGCCCGGCGGAAAATATTTTTATCGTTACCCACAAAAAGTATAAACAGCTGGTCCTGGATCAACTTCCTGAATTGACGACCAACCAGGTGCTTTGTGAACCTTCCCGGAATAATACAGCGCCCAGTGTGGCCTATACGGCTTTTAAACTCCATGCCCTGAATCCTGACGCCAATTTTGTCATTGCTCCTTCCGATCATATTATTCTCAAGGAGGAAGCTTTTATTCAAAAACTCAGGATGGCCCTTTCGTTTGCTGAAAAAAACGATGCTCTGCTGACCTTGGGAATTCAACCTTCCAGACCCGATACAGGATATGGTTATATCAATTTCGGGGAGGCGGTATCCGAGCAAATTTTTAAAGTAAAAAGTTTTAAAGAAAAACCGGATGAGTCCACAGCGCAGGTTTATCTTGATTCCGGGCATTACCTTTGGAACGCCGGTATTTTTATCTGGAAAGCTGAAAATATTTTGAAGGCTTTTAAATCGTATGCTCCTGAAATTTTTGAGTTACTGCAAAAGGGAAAGGATTATTATAATACGGAAAACGAACAAGCCTTTATTGATGAATTCTACCCTCAGACGACCAAAATTTCTGTGGACTTTGCCATCATGGAGAAGGCTCAGAATATTTGCACCCTTCCTGCAGATATCGGCTGGTCAGATTTGGGCACCTGGGCTTCTTTACATGCAGAGCTGCCACAGTCAGCAGCAGGAAATGTATGTAATTCACAGGAAGTGCGTCTCGTTGAAACAACCAATTGTCTGATAAGGTTACCGGAAGGAAAGTTGGCGCTCATTCGGGGGCTCGATGGTTTTTTTGTCATTGATGAAGGGGATGTTTTGCTCATTTACCCTAAATCAAAAGAGCAGGAGATCAAGCAGGAAACCGAAGAGATCAAAAAGATATTCGGAGAAAAACATCTGTAATCAAGATGTTTACTATTGGTTTTTCGACATTACTTTGTTATCATTGTCATCAAATCACTCATAATCCTAATCAATAAACATATTTATCTTGAGAAAACTACTCCGAAATTTTATGGAGCGGTTCATAACTAAAAACCGAAAAAAGAAAAAGCTCCCGACCAAAATTGCCATCGTTACCAATTCCTCCTGGTATACCCACAATTTCAGGTTAGGATTGCTGAGGAGGTTGAAGGAAATTGGTTTTGAGGTTCATGTGATTGCTCCGAAAGATCATTTCAGTTCCAAGCTCATTGCTGAGGGGTTTACTTTTACCCATCTTCCGCTTTCCATTTATAGTACAAATCCGCTGAAAGAATTAAATCTTATCAGGTCTTTAATCCGTATTTACCGGGAGAATAACTTTGATTTTGTGTTTCATTATACGGCAAAACCAAACATTTACGGGTCTTTTGCGGCCTGGGTCACTAACGTTCCTTCCATTGCCATTACAACGGGCCTGGGAGTAATCCGGGATCGCAGGACCCGGATTTCAAAATCCGTTTTATTCTTTCTTTATCGGATCGCCTCGTTTTTGAGCAAGGAAGTTTGGTTTCTGAATAATGATGATTTGGGGCTGTTTTTGCAAAAGAAAGTGGTCTCACGTTCGAAAGCTTTCCTTTTGCCGAGTGAAGGCGTCAATATTATTGAATATCAACCGGATTTTGATAAAGATCTTTCTGAAAAAAGATCCCTCAAATTTTTATATGCGGGGCGGATTGTATGGAGCAAAGGGGTGAAAGAATTTTACGAGGCAGCCTTACATTTTAAGAATAAAGGGATGAAGGTGGAATTTTCCATGCTTGGCTTTATTGTTCCTGAACATCCTGATGCAGTTTCGTTTAACCTGGTTCAGCAATGGCATAAGGATGGGGTGGTGGAATACCTGGGAGAAACCGAAGATATCAGGCCCTACCTGAAAGGAACGGATTGTCTTGTATTGCCTTCGTATTTTGGGGAAGGCGTTCCCCGGGTGTTGTTGGAAGGTGCCAGCATGGCTGTGCCCATCATTACAACAGATTTCGTAGGATGCCGGGAAGTGGTGGACGACGGGGTGAACGGTTTTTTGTGTGAAGTTCGCAATCAACACGATCTTATTAAAAAAATTGAAATCTTCCTTTCAATGAGTAGGATTGACCGGTTTAAAATGGGGATGGAAGGCCGTAAAAAAGTGCTCCGCGAATTTGATGAAGAAATCATTATTGGCCATTACCTGAATGTTCTCAGTAAATATATTGACCTAAAAGGTATTAGAAAGCGATCAAAAGATTCCAAAGGAAAGGATACATTTATGGGCTCGGAAATAACAAATACTAAGCATTCCTAAAGTTGCTTTTTTAGAAAAGTTACGATTTGTATCGCCGCATCCCCTGATCCAAATATATTTTTTATCCCCGGAACACTCTGTTTCTCCAGAAGTGTTCCCGTCAGCCGAACGATCTTTTCTACATCGGTTCCCGCCTTAAAAACAAACCCGCTTTCAATGGCTTCGTTTCTTTCTGACGTTTCCCGGAGCAATATCACATTTTTTCCAATAGCTGTTGCCTCTTCCTGTATCCCACCGCTATCTGTTAAGATCAGCATGCAATTTTTCATGAGCCATAAGAATCCAGGGTAAGGAACCGGATCAATTAGGATGATATTGGGTGTTGTTCCCAGGATGGCTCTTAATGGCCCGGCAATTTCAGGGTTGGGATGAACAGGTATAATGAGGCTTACGCCAAATGTTTCTGCCACCTCCCGGAAAGCCTGGCAAATTTTGACAAGTTTTTCACCTTGATTTTCCCTCCGGTGAACTGTTGCAAGAATAAATGGCCGGGTGGAATGAGATAATATTTTTTTGACCTTTTCAACCGATGGATATTGCTTCTTCTCGATTTTATGCATCCCTTTGTTCAGGGCATCAATGATGGTATTTCCCGTCAGCACGATTTTTTTTTCAGGGATGCCTTCATGCAATAAATTTGCCCTCGCCCGGGTGGTTGGCGCAAAATGCCAGTCGGCCAATTGACTGATGAGCCTCCTGTTCATTTCTTCCGGGAAGGGATCCCTGTTTTGGAAAGTCCTCAGCCCGGCTTCAACATGGCAGATTTTGGCACCATGATAAAACCCGGCCATTGCCCCTGCAAGGGCTGTGTGGGTATCTCCCTGGACCACTACCAAATCAGGATTGAAATGAATTAATTCTGTTTCAATTTCACTCAGCAGGAAGGTGCTTAAAGCCGTAAGGCTTTGTCCTTCCTTCATGGTTTCCAGCCGGCTATCTTCTTTTATTTCAAAAAAGGATAAAACCTGGGTTACCATTTCAATATGCTGCCCGGATGTGCATACCCGGATTTGAAACGACTCCTTTTTCGCCTTAAATGCTTTTATTAGTGGAGCTAATTTAATAGCTTCGGGTCGCGTACCGATAAGAATTAATATTTTTTTCAAGATTGAACTTAATTCAGTAAATAATGCCCGATCAAAAACCCAAAATACTGGTTTTTATGTTAAGCCGAACGGGGTGCATTCCATATGCCACAAACATGGTCAATGCACTGCATGGTTTTGAAAAATCCATATTTGTGTCCAGGTATTCCCCCGAAGTGCTGCCCAAAGATAATCACAAGATCAGAACTTATCGCAATAGTCTTGAATTTGTATTTAACTCTCTTCTGAACTTGCCCTGGTTGTGTATCAAAGTGATGAAACTGGTGAAGACCAAAGGATTCCGGGGGGCCTATTTTCCTGTATTTCATCATTGGAATCCCGTGTTGTTGTTATGGTGCAAAATTTGGGGACTTGAAGTGGTTTTTACCGTGCACGATGGAGTGCTTCATCAAGGGGAACAACATAACTGGGATCAAAAAATGTTAAATTTTTGCATCCGAAATGCGGATAAACTGGTTTTCCTGTCCAGGTATGTGCAGGAATTGACCAGGGAAAAAATAGGCTTTACCGCTAAAACATGCATTATTCCTCATCCACTGTTGAGGATCGGTTCCCCGGTGATCAAAGACAGGTATTTACCGGAAAGGCCTTCTTTGTTGTTTCTGGGAAGGATTGTGGAGTATAAGGGCGTTGACTTGTTGCTTGAAGCTTTAAACGGATTTCCCGGCGATCGTTTGGGACAAGTTACCATTGCCGGCCGAAATTATTCCGGTTTTAAGCCTGACAAAATGGGTGAGGTTTCGGTAAACTGGGTCGGCCGTTGGTTGGAGGATACGGAAATTGATGATTTGTTAAACAGCCATGATATTCTCGTATTGCCTTATAGGGAAGCTTCACAGTCAGGTATTGTTACTTTAGGGATTGGTGCGGCCATCCCAATGATCTGTACCAATGTCGGTGGATTGCCGGAACAACTGACCCCTGAACAAGCTGTTTTTATCGCCCCCGAAGCCTTTGCCCTAAAAAAGGCTATACTGGATCTTATCAATGATCCGGAAAGGTATAGAAATATTCACCAAAATTTGTTGGCGCGGGCACGCAGCGGAGAAGGAGAATATACAGGGCGATTAGCCACGTTCCTTAGCGATTAAGTTGAAATAGTTTTGAGCTATGGACTCGGTTTTGTGCGGAACGATGCACTCATTTAAAAAACCAGCCTCAACCTTCCTGCCTTTATTTTTTCGGATGAAATCAAACATAGTGTTGGAGGCCGTTTCGTAATCCTCTTTCCATCCTTCAATATTAACGATCAATGGATAGTCTTTTAAAAAAAATTTGAAAGTGTCGTTTTGATTTTGACAAATATTGATGATCGGCTTTCCGCTCATCAGGTAATCCACACTTTTGCTGGGCAGGTGATAAGGAGTAGTATTACCTATGTTGATCAAAAAATCCGCCTGCTTCATTGCCGATCCAACTTTGGAGCGATCGATCAATCCATGAAAAGTGAGCAAAGAGGACAATTCAGGATATCCCTCAAAGACCATTTTGGTCTTTGGATCAATTTCTCCAAAAATATGAAAATGAAAGGTTGAGAATATGGTTGAGTTTTTTTGAACTAATTGCTTGATAATCAATAATAAACTCAAAGGTGACCTAACGTTTTCATAAAAGGATCCGAAATAGGCAAGGTGGATTTTGTCCTGGTCAAACCATTCCGTTTTTTCGGTGGCTTCAGGCAGGTTGAAGAGGGGAGGGATGATCGAAATTTTGTCCTTCGATTCAGGGAATAAAGCTTCATATTGTTCCCTGGCCGATTGGACAGTTAGGGAAATGGTGTCTGCTTTTTGAAATGCTTTTCGTTCGACCTGGTGATTGAGCTTGTCGTAAAGCCTGAAATTATTCACAAAGAACTCCTTTGAAAAGCAGAAAGGATCTTCAATATCCATGTGCCAGTGAACAAGTGGGAAACGCTTTTTGAAAGCCAGGCCCACCAGGTGAGCGGTAAAGGGCAGGCCTACCGTGATGATCCCGTCAAAATTATGTACCCGATGTAAAGCAATCGCCTTTTTTTTAGCTGGAAAATACCATGGGCAACTGCCATCAGGCCAGTATAATTTTCTCCAGGTACCGTCAATTATTCTTTCCAGAAAATTTCTTAAAAATCCGGAGCCTTTCTTAGGGGTTAAGTCTGAAATTCCCCGCCTGTTTATTATCCTGAAAAGATTTAAGGTAAAATCCAGTAAAGTGCTGTGACCGGTGCGATGTACATGAACCTTATTAATGATGGATGATTTGGGTAACCCGGTGCGCTTGCTGCAAACAATATGAACTTCATGACCCTGTTCCACCCAATACTCGGCAATGGCTCCCCATCGATAAACGTTGGGATTGACCACCGGATAATACTGAACATTCAGGATGAGGATACGCATCTGTGCTATTTTTCTAGTTTAAATCCTGCTTTGATATCTTTTCCGCGAGGAACAATCTTTAAGGGATCATAATACGAAGGCATACATGGCGGCGTTTGCCCCCAGCAGTGCATATCCAAAGCCATGCTGACTTCATAAGGGCCAATTTGTTTTGTAGTATAATTCGTTAATTGGGTCACCTCATGGGGAGAAACCAGGAATTCCATCACATGGTCGGCTTCTTTTACGCTTTTCCAGGTGCCGCGGAAAAGACTCAGCGAAAAAAGGATCATTGTAACGATCCTGATCATTTTCCAGGGGATACGTAACAATTGCTCATTGGTCTTTACCAGCGTAAAAACGATTGCAAAGAGTATCCAGGCCCAGCCAAAACGCACGTTTGGATATTGAAAAAACCAAAAAATCAGAAATATCATGGTGATCACAATAGCCACGATATGTCCAATGTTTTCCCGCGCCATTATTTTGAATTTTGTGGCTAAAAGGATCAGTAACACAATTATGGTAGGGGGAAAGACTATAGCCGTAATTACGGCGCTGATGTTGATCGTGGCATGATGATTCCACCACTCGGGCAGCCAAACGGAAACGGGTACGTTCGTAGCCCCATCGTAGTATAGAGTATGCCGCTCCACCAGGGTTTTTGCATGCTCGCCCACATATAGGAAATTGTTTCTTGCCATTTCCAGAGGGATCTTCCAATCAACATTGAAGAAATCAAATTGGTAAACAGGATAAACCAGGTAGCCCGTCAGGATTACATTTCTTACCAGCCAGGGCAAAATGAATAAAAAACCTGTAATAACCGCTGCCCCAATTGTTTTTAACTTCCTTTGTCTCAGCTGGAAGTATAACATTACGCCCAGGAACAGGAAAAAATAAACCGCCAGAAATTTTACCGTAACGAGGTAAAAGGAAAGCAGGAGGATAATAACGGCACGGATATCCCATTTTTTCAAACTGTAATCATCCGATTTTTCAATGAACAAAAGCAATAAAACCAACCCTATAAAAACATGAGGGTAATCAGAATCCATACTGGTCAGCAATTGACGATACAGGGCAATGCAGGCGAAAAGCATAAGGTAATCATGCAAAGGATAATTAAAGTTTTTTTTCAGTATGCGATTGATGCCGGATAAAAAATAGAAGTTTATCAGGATAAATAAAAAGGAGTTCAGATCGTAAAGCCCGCCTTTAAACCAAAAAGCAAAACTGTAAACGGCGCTGCTCATGTGAAAGGCGGAATTGTACCCCATCCGATCGTGAAAAAGGGCTGTTCCCGGAATGGCCGGGTAAGTTTCTATCCACCTGATAAGGGGTAGAAAGTATTGGCCTTCATCCCATATTTCAGTCGGCCCGGAAGATTTAATAAATGCGATGATCAAAAATGCCACGCCAAAAAATACTGTGAGCGGATGAATATTTTTTAATTTTATCCCAGAGAAGGAATTTTTGATGTTTTTCCAATTTAGCAAAAGACTGAGCATGCTCAAAAGGGAAAGGCCGATCAGGAAGGCCAGGCTTATGCGGGAAAAAAGGGAAACATAATTTGCGGCAGTGGTGATCATGGCCAATCCTGACAGGGACATCAGGGCTGGATGCAAACGTAAATTCCCATCGAGACTGAAAACCTTGTTTAGCAATTGTAACCCACCATAGCCAATTGCGTAGGTAGTGATAAAGATAAAAAGCCAGTTGAGTAATAATATCAGCATTGAATTTTTGCAATTAAACCGGGTCAAAGATACGTTTTGTGGATCATAAAGAACAATACATTCTTTTTTGTGAACAGGTGAATCTGCCATTGCAGATGCAGCCCTGGTGGTTGGATGCGGTGTGCGGCCCCGCAAATTGGGAGCTCTGCCTGTCTTTTGATAAGGAAGGGGAAATAGCAGGAATACTCCCTTATTACTTTAAAAGCAGTTTTGGAATGAAGCGCATTACTATGCCACCCCTAACGGATTACATGGGGCCGTGGATGCGTTTTCCAGAAGAAGACAAACTCAAAAGGGTGAGCCGATACAATATAGAAACTTCCATATTGTCTGACCTGGTGGCTCAATTGCCCCGGACAGCCCTATTTTACCAAACTTATTTCCCTTCCCTTAAAAATAGTCTGCCTTTCATGTGGGAAGGTTATAAGGCAACTCCTTACTTTACTTACCGTATCCATCGACCTGTAAACCAGGAGCAGGTTTTCCAGGATTTTAAATATTCCGTGCGGACAGAAATTCGAAAGGCAACACAGCAGGTGAAAGTGGAAAAAGCGGGAAGCCTGGATGATTTTTATAAAATCAATCAATCTTCCTTCGAAAGGAAAGGGGTAAAACCTTCTTTTGATTTTGAGCTGCTTAAAAGATTGGATGCCACTTTGACGAAAAAAGAAGCCCGACATATCTACCTCGCCAAAGATAACGATAGTGGGGCGGTCCATGCAGGGCTTTACCTCGTTATGGATCATTCAACGGCTTATATCTTGTTGACCGGTATTGATCCGGTTTTGAAAAAAAGCGGAGCTTTGTACCTCTTGTATTGGCAGGCCATCCAGGATGCCGCGGAGTGGAATTTAAACGTCGATTTTTGCGGCAGTATTTTACCGGGGATCGAATCGTCACTCCGATCCTTTGGAGGGGAGCGTGTTCCCTATTATTGTATTTCAAAAACAAGTAATAAGTGGCTGGCCATATTGAGCATTTTATTCAACAAAGCCTATTGAGCATGGACAATGTAGTTTCCCCAAGGCAGGTTGCTGCAGCTCAAAACTGGCTGGTTCAAAGTATTGAGGTCTGTAGTGGCAAAGGATCAGCAGCCTTCTATCAACCTTTCAACGGCTGGGCACCTGCGTACCCCGAAACAACGGGCTATCTTATTCCGACGTTGCTGGATATTGCCGAAAAAACAGGCAATCCCCAAATGACCGGATATGCGCTTTCATGTGCGGATTGGCTTTGTTCTATTCAGTTGAAAGACGGTCATTTTCCTGGTGGAGTGGGAGGGAAGTTGCCCCCGAATGTGTTTGACACCGGGCAAATTGTACTGGGCCTGACGGCGGCGATTCTAAAGATGAATTGTGACCATTATCATGAAGCCTTACGACTTGCAGTGGATCGTTTACTGGATATCCTGGAAACGGACGGCAGTTGGAGACAGGATAGCTATATAAAAGGATATCTGCCTTCCTATTATACACGTGTGGTATGGGCTTTGTTATTGGCCGACGGAATTTTGGAGCTCCAGTATCTCCGCCCGAAAATGGAAAATGCTCTCGAGTATTATGCTCAGCAAATAACCCCTGAACTGAACGTTAAAAATTGGAGCTTTGCTCCCGGTGAACCGGCTTTTTCGCATACCATTGCTTACACTATTCGGGGCTTTTTTGAAAGTGGCATACTTTTAATAAATGAAAAATATATAGCTCTGGCAGAAAAAATCGCCGGAAAATTAATTGAATTGCTCGAAGAAAACGGGCGCTTGGCAGGTAGTTATGATGAAAACTGGAAAGGAGACTATTCCTATATTTGTGTGCCCGGGCATTTTCAACTGGTAATCATTTTCAACAAACTTTTTCAAAGAACCGGCAAAGAGCTTTATCAAAAATGGGCTCAAAATCTTTTTGTCCGCGCTCAACGGGCTCAATCTCAAATTCCCATTAAAGGCATTAAGGGAGGGTTTCCCGGTTCTGATCCGTTTTGGGGTAAATACCAGAGAGCCAAATGGCTCAACTGGGGCGTTAAATTTTACCTCGATGCCGCTTACTCTTTCTGAATATTAAACACACTAAGTATCTTGATGCCCCCGGCATAGATGGAATCGACTTCCCAATCCGGATCGATATGCCATTGTTTTAAATGTTCCCTTCGGTCTGCAGTGCAACGGTAAGTGGTCATAAAATAATCGGCCTCGCTGATGTCATTTACCCATTCGATCTGCTCCAGTTGTTCCGGTTTTAATAAAAATGAATTATAAACGACGGGAGAGAGCAGGGAATCATCCATCATTATTTTAATGTTTTTGGATGTTTTTTCAACTTCCAAAATACAATCGAATCCTTCCTTGTATGAAATTCCCCAATAGTCTGTCTCAAAGTTTTTTTCGATATTTTTTCCTGCCAGGCCATTGAAATAGACATATTCAAAGGGATGCAACATAACCATTTTAACCAGAATGGGGAGCAGTAAAGTAGCCATGCCTCCGTAAAAGTATATGATTTTGAACTTGTAAAGCCATTCCAGTTTTTGTTTGATCCATAAAAAACCTGATAACACCATAATGATGAAATAGGGATAGACAAAAAAGAAATGCCGGCAGTCGTCGTATAACACGGATTTTAATAAAATGGCCGATGACCCGGGGAGAATAAATAATAAAATGGAAGTCAGGTGAAGCCGGTCGATCTTGCGTTCAGTTGTAAGGGCCCTAAAATTAATCCGTGAAAACCTGAAAAAGGAAAAAAGGAACCCAACGAAAAAAACAGGAGGCGTAATGATACTGAACCATACCGGGTAAAAGCTAATGGGAAGGTATTCCACGGGCGTATAAATCTTCCCCAGGAACAATAAGGATCCCTGCCAGGGATAGTTTGACATACTTTTGAAAGACCAGACCAGGTGCTCCAGAGGATTGTTCCATAAATACGGCCAGAACAGGATCACAAAAAGAGAAATGCTGATGCCGTAAACCAGCAAATATTTAAAGGCCTGAAATGGTTCTTTTCCCTGGGGTTTTCTGAGCAGGAAAATTTCTGCTCCCCATAACCCGATGGTGATCAACGGAAACAGCAGGCCAATAATCCTGATGTCGATCGCCAATGCGCAAATGAGGCCGTGAATTATGGCTGAGCCCACTCCAGGCTTATCCACGAACCGGAACATACTGTAAGTAGCAAAAATGCACGTTACCAGAAACGGAATGTCTTTGGGATTGAAAAATGAATGTGGATATAACCTAGGAACCAACAAGAGCATGATTGTTCCTAAAAGAGCAATTTTCCAATCCTGAAAATGGTAAAACAACAACAGGTAAAAAACGAAGATTCCGGAAAGGAAAAAAAGGTGGGTGGTTATATGACGAAACAGGTAGAGCTCCCGGTCCTGGTTCAGTCCTATTATTCGTTCTAATCCGACTAGTGCCAGTTCAAAAGCGGGGCCATACATGCGGTATGAATAGGTTTGTATATGGTCCTGGTTTAAATATTCACTTTGTTTCGTTTCGTCCAGTTTTTCTTTGATCCTGGATTCCAGTTCAGCTTTTGGATAGAGCTGGTATCCCGTTTTTTCATTGGCGATCAGGGCATTATGCACCCCGATGTCCCGACTTGAGTTTTCATCCCAGCCGATGCCATAATCGTCATAAACGAAGAATAGCAGAACAAGATCCACCAGCAGCAGTAAGAGTATAGGAAGGAATTTTAGTTTGAAATTCAAATTTGGAAAATATTTGATAAAAAGTCAATTACTCAAAATCATCTCACCTTAAAATTACCATTTTTCCATATCCTTTCTGGAAGAACCGATCTGCGCTTTCATTGCCAAAATGGTCGAAAGCCTTACCATTTTCATCCTTTACGGTCACCTTATAAATATACACCCCGTTGGCCAGCCTGTCTCCAAATTCATCCGTGCCATCCCAGGCGTATTCAGTCTGGTGGGTTCCCGGCTTTAAAGGGCCGAGGTCATCTTGTGTTAAAGTACGAACAATTCTGCCCGAAACGGTCATGATCTGGATGGAAAAATAGGGGGGAGCCTGGTCTCCCGTCAGGGTATAAACAAACCGGGTAGAGTGAACGAACGGATTCGGGTAATTCAGGATGTTTGAAATACTGCTTTTGGTGATTACCTCAAATGAAATTTTGTAATCAATGGATCCTGATGGATTGCCTGTTGCGTCTTCTCCCTGCACGATGAGTTCGTACATCCCGTCTTCGGTAAATTGAGGCTCAAATTCCACCACAGCCTTATTCTGCTGGCTCAGCTGGTTTTCATTGGCGGGATAAAAATGCAATAATTGGGAATTAAAATAGATCGGACTCACATCTGTTGCTCCCGGCTTTTTGATCAGTATCCTGAGTTGGGTCGTATCATTTAAGGCAAGGAACCTGTTTTCGTCCAATAAGGCAATGACAATGTGAGGTTTAGCAGAAACAAGATCGCCATCGAGAATCCGTTCCTGGTCAAAAGTGACATCCAATAATGGGTTGCGCTGGTCTTTTTCGACATAAAAATCGAGTAGCCCGATGTTATTGATGTGATTCAATTCAGGTTGATCATTGTGTGGGTTGATCTCGATCATCATGCGCTGAGGCCCGCTCAGTTCGCGGGTGTCGAGGTTGAAATTTGCTATGATTTCCTCTTCTGCAGGTAACGGAGCGAATCGTTTTTCTTTTATTAAAATGTCATTGGTTTCATTGGTCACCTTGAAGGAAACCAGTAAGCTATCCATATCATAACGGCTGGCATTGCCGATGCCAAATTCCAGGGAAAGCGTTTCCCCTTGTTGCAAGGTGTCTTTATGAAAGGCAAAGTGTTTATTGGAATTGATCACTGCATCCGGTAGTCCTTCAAAGATCACTCTCCAATAATCCAGTTGAGGGGTAGTTCTCAATAAAGTATCTTTCGTGGCATACCTGAGTTGCAGATAAGGGAATTCTTCGGCGGAAATCCATGAAAGTACCGTATCGGGTTGGGTAAGGTTTTTTATCAGCAATTGTTTCGAGGCATCATTTCTAACGCCAAACAGGTCAAATTGAACTTCATCCAAAATGTCCACTTCACTTTGCCGCCATTGTACTTTTTCCCAGGAAGCCGCCGGACCAATGGTTGTTGACCTCAGCGCACCACTATCCCATATTCCGGGAATGTCAAACACTACTTCAAACGGATCCGTCAGGTTGCCCGTGGTTTCTATCGCGGGGAATGAATGGTCATCCTTTTTATAAACAAAAACATACGGGATTGCTCCTGATGTAGCCGTAGATCTTATTTGTGTAGCCCCTTGATTTTCAAATAGTTGAAATAGGTTTGTTCCCAGATCAATTGAATCGGCGGCCCACTCCTCCGGTTCGTAATCGATATTATCATGCTGGATGGTGTAAATGGCAACATAATTGCCGGAAGGAACGGTATCCCGGAGGAAGTTGATGACCTTTTCCCGTTGTTCCTGGGTTTGCGTGGAAAAAGGGAAAACGCCCCAGCCGTATGCCCATGAGTTGTCCAACCGGCTTCCATAAAGCCCGGGAGGATTATTGAGCCATGGATCGATGGTGGTAGAATCCATTACGGCAATATAAACCCCTCCGTTGGTGGATTCGTTCCAGGCAATGTAACCATAGGGCGTATTGTTGAAATTGATGCTGGGCCAGACGGTAGGGAATACTCCGTTTTGGATGCGGATAAATTTTACATCTTCCAGGTAATTGAACCGGCGGTTAACTTCCCCGATTTCCATGTTTTCATAATAGTCGTCGGTAAACTGAAAATAATGGGACTGGTTCCAGCCCGGCCCGCTTTCATCTAGGAAAATAAAAGAACTGTTATCCCACAAGTAATCAAACCCGCCAGAGGTGTCTGCACTTATCCTCCAATAATAGACGGTGCTATCCTGCCAGTTCACCGGAGGCATCCATTCAATGATTCCTCCTTTTTCGGAAATATTCGTCTCCAGCCGTGCAGGACTGTTGAAATGTGCGGTCGTGTCTATCTGAATAATATAAGTGGCTTGTGACGCAAAGGGATCAGCCGTCGCTGCTTTTAAGGTAACCGGAGCATTTCCGGCAATGCCAAATTTCACAGGGGAAAGGGTCATCACCTGGTTGGCGAAGATGTAAAGTTCAACACCGGTTTCCCCTAATCCGTTAGACAATTCATTATTCTCTTCGGCGTAAGGAGCCGGAAATTCTTCGATCTCATTTTCTGAATCGAGCTTTATGAAAAAACGGTTGGAACCAATGGCGCTCGTTCCCAGAACGGGTAATTTATAGCTTAAATCGCTTGAATATAAAGGAGCTTTTATTTTTTGTTTTATGACCAGCACCTGGGATTGATCCGGGAACTGCCGGGTGACTTCCACCCAAAAACTGTCGGCCAAAGCACGTCCGATATTTTGCACCCTGAATTTTAGTTCGAAGCTATCCCTTTGGGCGTCAATGACCGTCGGAGAAAATTTGGTATTGGCCACGTCAAATTTGTAATCCGGGCCCGCACCGGGAGTGACGACCAGGGCGGGATCTCCGTTCAGGGTGAGTTGTTGAACCAGTGTGCGTGTTGGAATGCCTGTTGTTTCATCAAAATGTTGAAGGGTCTGTTGGAGAATTTCTCCAATACCCCTTCCGTAAAGATCGGTGCCCAAATATTCGTAAATCTTTTTGGCCGCATTGCTTAGCGCAAAGATGTAACCGTAACCAGTGGTAGCCACAAAACCCAGGGCAGCCTTTTCTTCCTGGAAAATAAACTTTTCACCCACACTTTCCAGGTCCAGATGGATTTGTCCGGAAAGGCATCCCAATGAAAACATAATGGGATAATGGCCGTAGTTTTGGTAGGTTGTAGGATCATCGATACTGAAATCAAATCCTCCGGTGCCTGAATGGCCGAAAAAAGTGATGATCGAAGCTCCTGAATTGATCCTGCTGGTCAGTTCAGCAGATTGTGACTGCTGAACAGGTTCGGAACTCGTTTTGTAGAAACCGTAAACGTGGCCGCCGAATTCATTGTTTTCGATGATATCGGCCATTTGTTCGAGATGATTTTTCAGCGTCAGCTGCTCCGACGGACTTCCACCTCCGCCAAGGTGGATGATTTCTTTACGCCAGCTTCGGTCTTTTTCATTTTCCGAAGTAAATCCGGATTCATGGGTTTTAATTTTGTCCAGGTAGTATTTAATATCCAGGGCAGATGAGGCAGGAATACGTCCGATGGCAAGTATGGGAGCCTGAGAGGTGGTACTGCCCAATAACAGGTTATCCGAGCCCGGTATCCCGAACGTGGGAATAAAATAGGTTTGGTTTCCCGGTGCCGCCAGTTGGTCCGGTTTTCGAATGGCATCGTATTGTCTTCCTTTACCCATGATGAACATGAATTTTGCCGCGGACCAGTTTTTTTTGGCCCAATGTCCAAAATTCCTGATGGAAATGGCATGATTGGGAATCCCATAAGCGAATTGATCGTAGAGCTGCTGAATTTCGGCGATCAGTACATTATGGTTCCCTCCGTCGGCAGAACTCCGGTAATCAGCATATTCCTGCACCCGGTTATTGCCCTGTCCATCGTTGAAAAGAGCTTTGTTGCTGATGATGATATAGTCGGCATTGGCACCCTGGTAATCAACAAAGTTAACGGGGCTTAAGGAAGCCGGAGTCCAGCCGGAATTTGTTTGCTGGAGGATCAGGTCAGCCTTGCCGGTGAAGGCGGGTAATTTTACCTTAACCAAATTACCTTCTGTAGTAGCTTTGATCCTTATTTGATTGGTAATATCGTAAAGCACAATATTGCCACTGGTATTGAAATCTTGTATCTCGAGGTATTGTGGAATGCCATTTCCTGCTAAAGAAAAATGAAATAAAGCGGCATTGTTAAAATTAAAAGTCCTTGGATATTTACAGGTAATGCTGGCCACGGCATAATTGTCGTTGCTGGTGGTACCTCCCTTGATATTAATTTGTTCAGCGTTGTTTAAAGCTGCAACTGGTTTTTTGATCTGGTAGTTTTTGAAATTGTACCCTGAAAAGTCTTCATCAACCAGGTTTACATTGTTGATGTTTATTTCCAGGTTGTGGGTAAACCCGGTACTGGAGACCAGCCTGATTTCATAATCGGCACTGTCAGGGCCTCCGGTAAAAACATTGGAAGTTGGGATGCTATAGGTAACGTTGTTCGCAAATTGTGAGGCAAATCCTTCTCCTTTTTCGAAAATAGACTCTGCAATGCCATCAGTGTAAGTTTTTTGAACCTGGCGGTTGCTGAATACCATTTGTGCTTGCTGCCAGTACCACATTTCTTTTGGCGGCAGGTTGGTCAGCTCATTTTCCAGTGGGTCAAATCTAAGTCCCGTTCCGCTGTCTCTCCAGGTGAGGAAATAGGCCGCCGTATCGGAAAAGAGGCTGTAATAGGGATTGAGCAGTTCTTCTTCCGGCAATTCATAAAGGTATTGGTCTATTTCAGAACGATTTTTCTGGCCGTAGAATTCGATGTAATCACTGTTCGTCAAATTGTTCCCTGTCGAAGAAATAAATAAGGGAATCTCCTTTCCCAGGTGGAATAATTGGAAATTATCCTGGGCAATATCGTTTAAAGGAATGCCGGCATTGAGCAACGTGGTATAGTCAAGTCGATACAATCCGTCTTCTGCGATGGATATTTTAAAATAATTTTGGTCGTATCGGATCCATTCATTTCCGTAAAGGGAATCCTGGCCGTTCCACATTTGGGCGGACAGTACAAGGTTGAAGAAAAAAGAAAAAAATAATAGAGAAAACAATTGCCGCATGAATATCGATTTTTGCATAACGGCACAAAAATAGATGAAAAAGAGGACAGATGAGCGGTAATATGGTTAAATTGTCGGGAAAGAGAGATTTATCAGCGATGGAAAGAAACCCTTTGGTTGGGGTAAAAAAAAAGCTCCTACATCTGGGGAGGCAAATCGGACGTAGGAGCAAATAACATACTATGAGAAAACTACACGATGCAAATATAAACGGTTCAAAGGGCTAATTTTTGGTTAATTAGATTGTGGCTCCCCATACATGGAAAGTGGGTGTTTTTGGTTAGAAAGTGGGGTGCTCTTTTTTATTCGGCAAACACTATTGGATTATTTACCTCATAATTGTTGGGAAGAAAGTAAGTGCGAATTTCATTTATTGAACCATTAGATATATTTTTGGCAGGTTTAAGCTTATTTCATAAACAGAAAATGTATTGACTGACGCGGAATTATTAGACTTATTACACCGTGATGGAGAAAAGGCGGTAGAGATTCTTTTCAGAGAGCATTACGATTCCTTGTGTCGTGCGGTTTACCGTGTATTGCCAAAAGCGGAGGTCGTGGAAGATCTTGTACAGGATGTCTTTTTTGAATTATGGCGCAAACATGAAAGCCTTCAGATCAACACATCGATTAAAGCCTACCTCAGGCGTGCTGCGGTCAATAAAACCCTCAATTATATTCGGGATCAGCGTCTGAAAACCGTGGATGTGGAAAAGAGTCCTGATTTGCATAGTAAATTTACCGAGGCACCGGAAAACCTTGAAGCCAGCGAAATGCAGGAAAGAATTGACCTGGCGATTGATGAATTACCCGAAAAATGTAGAATGGTTTTTGTGTTGAGCCGCTTCGAAGAAAAATCCTACAAAGAAATTGCAGAAGATCTTGATATTTCTGTTAAAACTGTCGAAAACCAAATTTCCAAGGCACTAAAAATATTGCGCACGGCCCTTGATTCCTTTATGGTTTTGGCTTTATTTGTCGGCCATATTCCGTTTTTTTAATTATTCTGTAAAAGAATAGGGGGAGGGTTTTAAATTGGTGTCAGGATTAATGAAAAATGATAATTTACTCCGAGATCAAATAAACATCTTTTGAAAGCCTGTTATGAGTACGAAAAAAAATAAGCATTTGCAAAACTGGATAGACCATTCCCCCGAAATTTCATCAAAGGATGTGGAAGCCCTTTGGAACCTTAGCGGGGGGTATAAATCAGGATACCAACCTGATGTGGAAGGCGGTCTTTCCAGCTTAAAAAGCAGGATGCATAAACCCGAAAAAACGTCAAAAGTAGTTTCTATCACCTCCTCTCGCCGTTACTTTTTGCGGGCAGCCGCTGCCATCGCTTTGATTTTGACGGTGGCTATTGGCTGGAAGACGATTTTTCAGGATCATTCCCTTTCTGATATTACAGCTTTTAATGAGCAAAAAGACATTTTCCTGCAGGATGGGACTATCGTAACCCTGAATCAAAACAGTCAACTTGACTATCCGGAATCATTTGATGGAAAAACGCGGGTGGTTAAACTTACCGGAGAGGCCTATTTTAAAGTGGCTCACAACCCGGCTCAGCCTTTTGTTATTGAAACACAGGAATCCAGGGTTCAGGTTTTGGGCACCTCCTTTAATCTTAGAGCTTATCCCGGTGAAAATTTTACAGAGGTGGAAGTTGAAACAGGAAAGGTGGAGTTCAAGCCTAAGGGGAGTAGTAAAAGTATCCAGCTTACTGCCAGGGAAAAAGGGATTTATAACCACGGTCAAAAACTGGAAAAACGCCCGGCGCCCTTTACGAATGCCCAGGCATGGCGCACGGGAGAATTGGTTTTTAAAGAATTGCCCCTGATAGAGGCAGTATCCTTGATCCAAAGAAAATTCAAAGTTGAGATTGAGTTGCCTGTTGAACTGAACCAGTGTACTTTTACCTCTAACTTTGATGCTCAAACCAGCATTGAAGAAGTTTTTGAGGCCATTAAAAAAATTCTCCCGGTTGAGATCATGGAAAAATCAACAGGAAGGTACTTAATTTCCGGAAAGGCCTGTCGGTAATTTTTGGCTTGCTTACTGATACTAATTTATTGGTTTTCAACAATATTTCTAATAATGTTGACCGCATGGTAGCGGGAGTTCTCAATGAATAATGAATTGGTATTCATTCCGCCGCAAACAACCCCTGCCAAATAAATATTTTTAATGTTGGTTTCAAAAGTCTCCGGATGGTGGGCCGGCTTTCTGTCGTCATTGTAGCATTCAATTCCAAGGGATTGTAAAAATGAAAAATCGGGAACATATCCGGTCATCGCAAGAACGAAGTCATTTTCTATTACTTTCAGCCCTTCGGGGGTTTCAATTTCTACCGTTCCGGGAGTTATCCTTTTTAGCTTTGAATTGAAATAGGCTTTAATACTCCCTTCTTTTATCCTGTTCTCAATATCTGGTTTAACCCAATATTTTACTCTTTTTCCAATGGTGTCTTCCCTGATGATCATGGTGACTTCGGCCCCTTTACGAAAAGTCTCCAATGCCACGTCCACTGCCGAATTGGCGCCACCCACTACGACAATTTTCTGCCGGTAGTAGGGGTGGGGTTCATCGTAGTAATGGAGCACTTTGGGAAGATTCTCCCCTTCAATCCCCATAAGATTCGGCAGCCCGTAAAATCCGGTGGCTACAATGATATTTTTAGTTTTATGCTTATTTTTTATGGTCTCTATGTCAAAACCACCGTCTTGCCTGGTCACCCTAATTACTTCTTCATAAAGATTCAATTTAAGGTTCCAGTGGTCAGCCACCCGCCTGTAATACTCTAAGGCTTCCGAACGGGTAGGTTTATGACCATGAGAAACAAAAGGTACATTTCCGATTTCCAACAGTTCTGAGGTGGAAAAAAAGGTCATGTTTTTAGGGTAATTATACATCGCATTGACCAGGCATCCTTTTTCAATGATGGTGTAGGTCAGCCCTGCTTTTTTTGCTTCTATTGCGCAAGCCAGTCCTATAGGGCCGGCACCAATAATAATCAGGTCATATATTTTCGGATCCATAAAATAGGTTTATTGAATAACAACACAAAAATAAAAATGGCAGTTAAATTCACTCGAATTAACTGCCATTTTACACAAAATATTGAAATGAAGGTTACATGTCTTTTAACTCATTGGCTAATTTAGACAGTGTTGCCTTCGCATCTCCAAAGAGCATTCTGTTTTTGTCGTGGAAGAACAATGGATTCTGAATACCTGCATAACCGGCACTCATACTACGTTTGAGCACGATAACGTGTTTGGCGTTCCAAACTTCGAGTACAGGCATACCGTAAATAGGACTTCCCGGGTCGTCGAGTGCTGCAGGGTTGACTACATCGTTCGCACCGACAATAATTGCAAAATCAGCGGTCTTCAAGGCGGAGTTAGTAGCCTCGAGGTCGAGCAGTTTGTCGTAAGGAACATCAGCTTCGGCCAGCAATACGTTCATGTGGCCTGGCATACGTCCGGCAACGGGGTGAATCCCGTATCTTACTTCCACGCCGTTGGCGGTTAACAGATCTTCCACTTCTTTACATACTTTCTGCGCCTGAGCTACGGCAAGTCCGTATCCCGGAACAATCACCACGGATTGGGAATAGAATAATTGGATGGCAGCATCGGAAAGGGAAACTTCTTTGGCAACCTGTTCTCCGTCAGCCCCTTTGGAACTGGCCCCTCCACCTCCAAAACCACCGATCAGTACATTGAGCAGAGAACGGTTCATCGCTTCACACATTAAAACCGTAAGAATGGTTCCTGATGCCCCCACAAGGATCCCCCCGACGAGCATGATATTGTTTCCATAAATTAAACCCGCGGCGGCGGCTGAAATCCCTGAAAAGGAATTCAACAGGGAGATAACTACCGGCATATCCGCCCCCCCGATTGGGATAACAAAGGATGCACCATAAATTAAAGACAACAATAGAAAGATGATTCCTAAGGTGACTCCTGCAGTTCCGCCCAAGGTGAACATGTAAATTCCAAAAGCCAAAATGATAAGAAGCAGAACATTGTTGACCATGCTGTGCATTGGCAATAATAGTTTATTGTCTCCCAACAGGCCCTGTAATTTGGCATAAGCCAGCATACTACCGGTAAAGGTCACGCCCCCGATTAAAATAGTACTAAGCAGGATAGCCAGGGGGCCGCTGCTTATCGAATTGCCGCCTTTATACACCAGCATTAATTCTACGGAGGCGAGTAATACGGCACAAGCTCCACCAAGGCCGTTAAAAACGGAAACCATTTGAGGCATATCCGTCATTTTTACTTTTTTGGCAGCAAAAGCTCCGATGATGCCCCCAACGACCATACCGCCGAGAATCCATCCGTAGTTATTGCTTGCACCGGCCATAGGAGCCAGCATGGCGGACAAAATTGCCAGTCCCATACCTATTCCTGCCAGGATGTTTCCCCTTCTTGCTGTGTCAGGAGAACTCAGGAGACGAAGGCCCCATACAAAACCTACCGCTCCGACTAAATATCCTAAGTTTATAAAAAAATCGTAAGCCATTTTCTTTTTTTTCTTGTTGAGTTAATCCCCAATGTTGAATTGAGTCATATTTATTTCCCTAAAAGATGCGGGACTGAATTGAGTGCGTTTATTTTTTCTTCTTTTTAAACATCTCCAGCATTCTGTCCGTTACCACAAAACCACCCATAACATTAATCATTCCGAGGACGACTCCGAAAAAGCCCAATCCAAGCGAGAAATAGTCAGTGGGATCTGCCTGTCTGACCAGCAGAATTGCTCCTATGATAACCACTCCGCTAATGGCATTTGCTCCTGACATCAGAGGCGTATGAAGAACCGTAGGTACTTTGGAGATAACCTCAAATCCGAGGATGATCGTGAAGATCAACAGATAGAGCAGGATGAGGTTTGTATTAAAAAACTGATAAAACGTATCCATATCTTAATTGATTGGTAATTATTAAATTAGGAAAAAAGACTGATCGGGCCGATTAAGCTTCTGCTGGTTCTGTGAACCATGCCCCTCTGATGATTTCATTTCCCTTATCCAGATGCAACGCCCCGTCTTTGATCAGTATTTTTACGAAATTGAGAACGTTGGTACTGTAGAGGAAACTGGCATCTTCAGGCATTTTAGAAGCGAGGCTTGAATTACCGATGATGGTTACGCCATTTATCTTCACCACTTCTTTGTCTTTACTGCCTTCGACATTGCCGCCTGTTGAAGAAGCCAGATCGACAATGACAGCGCCTTTTTTCATTTTTCCAATGGTCTCCTTTGGAATCAGGATAGGTGCTTTTCTACCCCGAACCTGGGCCGTTGTGATAATGATGTCGGCTTTGGACGCTCTCAACTGCACTTCTGCGCGTTGTCTTTGGAGGAATTCCTCTGATTGTTGAACAGCATAACCGCCCGCGCTGGTATCGTCTTTGGCACCTTCTACTTCAACAAATTTTGCACCAAGGCTTTCTACTTCTTCCTTGGCGGCCAAACGTGTGTCAGAGGCTTCCACAATGGCACCCAGTCTTCTTGCCGTGGCAATAGCCTGGAGGCCTGCAACCCCTGCACCGAGTATTAAAACCCTTGAAGGTTTAATACTTCCTGCGGCAGTAATCATCATAGGCAGGAATCTCGGCAGGTAGGTCGCCGCTTCCAGTACGGCCCTGTAACCGGCGACCGAAGCCATCGATGACAGTACGTCCATTGCCTGAGCCAGGGAGGTCCGGGGGATCATATCCATGCTAAGGCCATTAAGGCCCATGGACTGCAGTTTACCGGTGATCTCTTTGTCGAGGAACGGTTCGAATTGAGCAATAATGGTTCTGCCTTTCGGCACCATCTTTAATTCTTCATCGCTTAACGGATCTATGCTGAGTAAAAGGTCAGCATGCTGGATGATCTCTCCGCGAGAGGTTACGGTAGCGTGCTCTGCATAATCAGCGTCTGAATGCATTGCACCTTCTCCGGCTCCTGTTTCTATTAAAATTTCAATTCCAAGATCTTTGAATTTTGATAGACTTTGTGGAACCAGAGCTACGCGATTGTCGTTTTGTTCTTTTAATACTCCGAGTTTCATTAATTCTGATTTGTCGGCGAATTTAAATAAAAAAAATTAAAAAAAAAGGAAATTTTCTTTCAAGAAGTAATTATTTAAAAAACAATAATATATAACACCTTTTTTCAAAAATTATGGTGATTTTTGTCTCCGTTCGATATCCGACCTTAATAGATTTTAAGTATTGGATTTTTTCTGTATACTTGTTCATCGGATCCAAGATACTTAATATTTACTGAGCCTAAGTTAAATTATCCCCTTTTAGGGCCGAAAATATCAACAAAGTAATATCGAAATGTTTAAAAGAATATTCCTTGAAGAGCGAAAGGTGCTAATTGCCATCGTATTGAATACGATCGTAATTTTTACCATGTATTTTCCGATTTTCAAAGGGAGCCAGATCCTTGAATGGGTGGATCATTTTTTTATCCTTTTTTTTACCATGGAAGCCCTTGTGAAAATAAGAGAGTATGGAAGAAAAAACTACTTTGCCAATGGCTGGAATATTTTTGATTTTATCCTGGTGGTTGGGAGTCTTCCTTCTTTGTTGATGCTTTTTTTCCCATTGCCGGATACCTCAATTGTAATGATACTTCGTATTTTCAGGTTGGTGAGGATCATGCGTTTTATCCGCTTTGTCCCGGACGTGCAAAAAGTAGTCACAGGTTTGGGACGTGCGATGAAAGCCTCTGTTTTTGTTTTTGTGGCCTTATTGATTTTGGATTTACTGTTGGCGGTAATTACCTGTCATTTTTATGGAGAGGTGGTGCCGGAATATTTTGAAAACCCGATATTGTCGGCTTATTCTATCTTTCAAATGTTTACCATTGAAGGATGGAACGAAATTCCTCTTTTGATTTCAGAAAGATTGGATAATGAAATTTTGATGGGAATGACTCGGGCTTATTTTGTGATGGTAGTACTGACAGGGGGGATTTTCGGGATGTCCCTGGCGAATGCTGTATTTGTAGATGAAATGACCATGGACAATAATGCAGAACTCGAAAATAAAATTGAAGCCTTGGAAACCAAGATCGACTTATTATTGGAAATGAGTAAAGAGAAAAACAAATGATATTTATCGTTTATGACCTTGAAGCTACCTGTTGGGAAGGCCGGCCGCCGGGAAAGATACAGGAAATCATAGAGATCGGCGCCATAAAAGTAAACCGCTACGGTGAATTGCTTGATAGCTTCTGCAAGTTCGTAAAACCTGTGCTCAGTCCAAATTTGTCTTTATTTTGCCGGCAATTGACGGGGATTGAACAGGAACGGGTGGACCGGGCCGCAACATTTCCTGATGTAGTGGAAGCCTTCCAGGAATGGATCGATATTTTCGACGAAGATTATACTTTGTGTTCCTGGGGAAGTTTTGATAAAAAGATGTTGATTCAGGATTGTAATTTGCACGATCTTGATTCTGATTGGACCGCACCTCATCTCAATGTTAAGCAACAGTACCAGGAAATCAAAGGGCTGCACCGCAGCAGAGGATTAAAATCTGCCGTTGAAAAAGAAGGGTTTGACTTCACAGGAGAACACCACCGGGGCATTGATGATGCGAGAAACCTGGCCAAAATATTTGTCAAATATTTGGATGGCTGGTATTATTAAACGGCACCCAATAAGTCCAGAAATTCATCTTTTCTGGAATCGGTAATTGGTAAAAAACTGTTGTCACTTAGTTTAACAGTCATTTTTTTCTGTCGCCTTAATTCTAAAATATGATTGAGATTAACCAGATCCTTTCTGTTGATTCTATAAAAATTTAAATCGGATAAGAGTTGATCATAAATGCCTAATGTTTTAGAAACAATATGTTTTTCTCCTGTTGTCATGTGAAAAATGGTGTAATTCCCATCTGCTTCACAATGTATAATATTTTTTATTTCTACAAAAACCAGGCCTGTCCTGGAGGGCAGGCTGAGCATTTTAGATTTATTGTTCATGTTTTCTATGAGCAATCTGTATTTTTCCCGGCTGGATATATCCTTTTTTTTATCGGCTACTTTTGAAATTGCCAGACGAAGTTCCTCAAGATCAATCGGTTTTAAAAGATAATCGATGGCAGAGAGTTTAAAGGCCTTGATGGCATATTGATTGTGTGCAGTGGTGAAAATAATCTCAAAAGATGCATCCGGAAAATAATCCAATAGCTGAAAACCATTTTTTTCAGGAAGGTCAATGTCGAGAAATACAATATCGGGCTTCACTTTTTGGATCAACTTAATGCTTTCATCAACTGTCCCGGCTATGCCTGAAACTTCAATACCATCGCAGAAGTCATTCAGCATATTTTTAAGTGTATTCTGACTACTTATCTCGTCTTCAACGATTACGGATTTTAATGTATTCATTATGCAGTAGTATTTAAGTGTTAAATTACAACCTCCACCTTTGTGCCACAAGGTTGTCCATTCTGGTGCAAGTCAGTAATTTTAAAATAAGGTTCGTGTTTAAATTCCGGGTGATTTTGATGAAATATGTCAAGCCGTTCCCTGGTTGTTTTAAGACCGGAAGACTTGTGGTTACCAGATTTCCATTGGTTAATTTCTGCTGTTTTTGTCCTGCCAACACCGTTGTCGATGATGGTGCATTTTAAATAATTACCTGCTTTCTTAAAAAGGATTGATAGTTTTTTTTCATCTTTTTTATGAAACAAACCATGTTTGAAAGCATTTTCAATGACAGGTTGAATGAGTAGAGGAAGGACGTAATAATCATCCATCTGTTGTTCGATTTCGTCTGAGATTTTTAGTTCAATTTCAACCTCATGGCTAAAACGTAAACTTTCAAGGGCGAGGTATATTTTAAGAAACTCTAATTCTTCCTCCAATGATATTTTTTTCTTGCCGGATTGCTCAAAAACCATTCTGATCAGACGAGCGAATTTGGAAAGGTAGTTCATAGCACTTTCTCTATCATTAGTGGTCAGAAACTGCTGAATAGCATTTAGAGAATTAAAGATGAAGTGCGGGTTCATTTGGGTTTGAAGCGCAAGCATAGATAATTCATTGACTTTTTTATCAAATTGCTGTTGCATGATTTCGCGCTTTCTGATGTTTTTATACCTTAAGTGTAGTAAAAACCATCCAAAGCCGACCAAGCCTGTTATGGCAGAAATTCGGAACCACCATGTTGCCCACCAGGGAGGAGCAATAAAGATTTTGATGGATGCAGGGGTTGCACTTTTTGTGCCATCTTCATTTACGGCAATAACATTAAAGGTGTAATTTCCTGGATTTAAACCAGGGAACCGGGCAAAACGGGCCTCTGTGCTGGTCCACGAACTGTCAATACCTAGCATTTGGTATTCATAGCTCAGATTTCCTCTTGAGCGATATCCAAGGCCTAAAAAATCAATCTGAAGATTATTCTGATTGTATTTAAAGTCGTAATGATCGAGTAGGGTAGAATTCTTGTCATGAATGGAAATATTAGTGATGTAAACTGGAGGAGGCGAAGTATTTTTTGCTATACTGTTTTTGGGGAACGAAAATAACCCTTTTGGCGTTCCTACCCAGACAATGCCATTTAGTACAGCAACAGATAGAATATCCTGAGAAGACAAACCATCGAATTTATCAATGCAATCAAAAGTTTCCTTTTGGATATCCAATCTGAAGAGACCAGCGGCTGTTCCTATCCAAAGATGTTGGTCGTCGTCAAACAAAGTGTTACAGGTATTGGACTGAAGGAAATTAGATGAAGTATACTTGTTTTTTACGGAATTAGCTTTAATACGGATCAGGCCATCGGTACTGGTGGCTACCCAAATTGAGGAATCTTTGGTTTGAATAATATCTGAAACACTGTATGGGATTTGTTCTCCTTTTTCAAGGAATGGAGCAGTCTTTCCCTCGTTGTAAATAAAAAGCCCCCGAGTGCTTCCTATCCAGATATCACCATTAAATGACTTGCATAACGCATAACACCTCTCATCTACCATTTTTTCATAATCGTCAAAAAAAATGTTTTCTGCAAAATTTGAAGAGTCAAGGGGTATTTTTTTTGTATTGAAATTATTGGCTATCCAAATAAAATTGTCTTCATCTATTAATATATCTTTAACGGCTATGCTTTTTACAACTCTGTGATATTTTGTTGCAAGTATTTTATCTTTATAAAATAAGCCATTGTCAGTCCCAAAAAATATTTTGTCCTTCAGTAGAATTTTAGCGACGCGCCCGGAGGTAGCAGGTAAAGAAATATTATGAATAACTTTGCCTGTTTTATTGTCAACAATACTAATTAATCCTTCGTTCTGGCCAATGAAAAGATGTTTTCGCTCTAAATCGGGGGTTATTGAATAAATGGAAGTTATGTCATCCGGTGGATTAATTTTAATAATATCCATGGATGGTACAATGATGACCCCTTGGGTATCCGTAGCAAACCAATAATTTCCTTCCTTGTCTTTGAAAAAATTATTCAGGCAAATATTTTGAAATAAATGTTTTTTCAATTGAAATTGCTCACCAAATTGAACAATATTTAATCCTCCTTTTGTTAAATACCAAATTTCATCTCCAAAAAAATGGACTTGATTTATCATTTGGGAAAAGACCAGCGTTGAAATTTTATCAGAATTTTGGTTTTTGTAATGAACTTTATTCCCAAGGTGAACAAAAAGCGTTCCATTAAATTCATAAAAAGAGCTTCTCGAGGTAATTCCCAGGGATTTATTTTGTGTTTGAATGAAATCTGAAAAGTTAACTTCACTGATACCATTTTCATCAATGCGAAAACTATTATTATTTTCAAAGGCTGAATCGTAGATATAGACAAAATCTATTCCATTTTCCTTTAAGTAGGTAAAACGCTCTCCTTGATTTTCCGGTAAGAGGATAATACCTTTGATATCATTTTTAGGCAAATTACCCTCCAAAGATATCAAACCAAGAGTAGTAGTGCCTGGTTTGTTTTTATTCCTTAAATTGAGTATTAATTTATCCTTTGAAATAATATAGGATTCAAACACATTATTTGCCCTCAATTCGTTACCCCAAAAATAATGAGTAGAGTCATTTTCAATATAAAAAAGTTGGTGGGATAAATCACTGTACCATATTCTTCCAAAATTATCCTTAGTTACCGTTACAATTTCGTTGTCTTTTTGGGCGGCATGCCTGTAGGGTTTAAATTCTACTCCATCATATCTCACAAGGCCGTTGGAAGTTCCCATCCAGATAAAGCCAAAGGTGTCCTGCAGCATTTGATAAACAGTCATACTAGGCAACCCTTCCTCATCCGTAAGCTGCCAATAGACGGGATCCTGAGCCTGAATATGATTGGAATAAATCCCACAAAACAGGCTAAAAGCCAAAACATACCATTTAAAAAAATGAATAGGTTGTTTTAGTGGCATATTGAAATTACTTAATGGAAGGTAAAATTAGTAAAAGATGCCATTTGTTCACTCATTCAGGGTAACAATTCACACTTTATCCGGCAGGGCTTCACTCATTCTGGTTGTTTATAGTTTTTATTCTGACTAAATTTGGAAGAATCAAGGATTCAAAAAGAATTTATTATCGCTGAAAATATTTTTTCACTGATAATAATGCCCAGAGAACAAATGAAAACTGTGCGAAAGCACTAAAGACTAAACCTTGGAACCAGATGATATTTTTATTACGCGCTGAATTTTTTTCAGACAAGTAAGGGGCAATACTTTTCAAAAAGTTTTTGCCTTTTTTTTTTTTAACCAATAAAAAAAGGTTCACAGCCCATTCCGAGCTATGAACCTTTTGGTTCTTAATAAACCTTTCGTTTTAAAACATCTCCGTTCCTGCAAAGTGAAAACTGCCTTCAATGACAGCATTTTCATCAGAGTCAGAACCGTGGACAGCATTTTCACCGATGCTCTTCGCAAAAAGGGCACGGATGGTGCCTGGCGCTGCTTCAGCAGGATTTGTGGCCCCGATTAAGGTTCTGAAATCCTCCACTGCATTGTCTTTTTCCAGGATTGCAGCAACAATAGGTCCTGAAGACATGAACTCCACCAGTTCTCCGTAAAAAGGACGGGCTTTGTGGACCGCATAAAACTCACCGGCTTTCTGGGTAGAAAGATGGGTCAGTTTCATGGCGACAATTCTGAAACCGCCTTCATTGATTTTTGCGAGAATCGCACCGATATGCCCGGCTTTTACAGCATCGGGTTTGATCATTGTAAATGTTCTGTTTCCAGCCATTTTGTATATATTTTTTTCTGGTTTTAAAAAGCGGTGCAAAGGTAATCAAGCAGAAGAAAATTTTAATACTTTAAAGTTATTAATTCTAAATTAATTCTTTTTTTTGCCCTAATTGAGGATAGTTTGTATCTATAACAAGATACTGGGCAGGCATTTACCTCTTTTTAGGAGGATGAGATCTGCCGGGGTCAAAAATTTTCAATAAAGTCAATTTTGCTTTCTTCATTATTTTTGAGAACTTCGCACCTTCATTAAATACGCAGATGGAAAATCTCAAACAATTAAAAGAATTGCTCAACATGCCCAGGGATATTGTAATCGTATCCCACCGCAATCCGGATGGGGATGCTATCGGTTCTTCCCTCGCACTCTTTCATTACTTGAAGCAGTATGGCCATGTGATCAAAATTTTGGTTCCCTCCGAATATCCGGATGCTTTTTCGTGGATGCCAAATATTGATGATATCATCATTTTTGATTCAGATCCTGATAGATCGGAAGAGGTGGTCAAAAAAGCTGAGTTGGTTTTCTGCCTCGATTTTAATTCCCTGGATCGTATCGACAGGCTTGGGGAAATGATCGCCGCCAATAAACATTGTAAAATTGCGATGATCGATCACCATTTGTATCCGGAACCTTTTTCAGATTTTACCCTTTCAGATGAAACGGCCAGTTCCACCTCTGAACTCATTTTTGATTTTATCGAGATGCTGGGAGACAAGGCCGGGCTGAATAAAACAATAGGAGAGAGCATTTTTACGGGGATTCTTACCGACACAGGCTCCTTTAAATACAGCACCTCCCCAAAATTATTCAGGATCGTAGCGGAATTACTTGAGTTAGGGGTGGATGATTATTTGTTGCAGGATCTTATTTTTAATACAAGGAAAGAAAAGGAGCTGAGATTGTTGGGTTTCTGTCTGTATCATCGTATGGAGGTATTGCCGGAGCATAACGCTGCTTTGATCACTTTGACCAAAGAAGATTATGTCGAATTTGATATTCAACGTGGTGACACGGAAGGGGTGGTCAACTTTTTGCTTACCATGAAAAACATCAATATTGCCGCTTTTATTACCGAACAACCTAAAATCGTCAAAATCTCCCTTCGCTCCAAAGGAGATATCAGTGTACAACAAATTGCTACCAAGTATTTTAAAGGAGGAGGACACAAAAATGCCGCTGGGGGGTTTGCCTACAATACGCTTCCCACAACGGTAAAGCGTTTTAAAGAAGCATTAGCTGAAATGGAATCCCTGGCCAACGACAAGTAACGCCCCTGTTTCCTTAAAGGAATTGATTATTTTTTTAAATATATTAAGTAAAATGAAATTCAGATTATTATTTTTTCTGAGCCTTTTCTTGATGATTTGGGCTTGTGGGAACGAAGGGGAGGAAGCCACCGTCACTCCTGCCGGGTATAAATATGTGATGCATACCCAAAATGAAGGGGCAAAAGCCAATCCGGGCGATTACGTTTATTTCCATGCTCAAACACGTAACGGCGACAAAGTGATGAATTCCAGCCGCCAGAGCGGGCGTGGCACCAGGCCTTTTCTGCAAATTACGAGTGAGACTCCGGCAAATCAACAGATTTCTCCTGTACAGGAACTTTTAAGGATTATGAGTGTTGGAGATAGTGTAACCATTTACATTCCTTTGGATACCCTTTTGCCGGAACAAAAGCCAGTGGGATTCAAGGATGCAGATTTTATGTTGTATGATATGGTAATGCTTGAAATCAAAACTCAGGAGCAATTCCAGGCCGCTAAGGAGGAACAGAGGGTCGCAGGTTTGGCAAAGGTGGCCGAAACCAAGGCTCGTTTCGGGGAAGTTAAGGCATTGGCAGAGGACGACCTCAACCGGCTTAAATCAGGAGCACTTGACAAAGACCTGATCGTGACTGAAAGTGGGTTGAAGTTGTATTTTCATGAAAAAACAGATAAAGACTTACCGCCTCCGGGCGTTTTTGTTAAAGCACAATATGTTGGGATGCTGATGGACGGAACTATTTTCGATAACTCTTTTCAAAGGGGAGAAGCCATTTCATTTCAACTGGGGCAAGGTGGTGTGATTCCCGGATGGGAAGAAGCATTTTTGCTAATCCCTGAAGGTTCAAAAGCGCTGATATTTATTCCCTATAATTTAGCTTACGGGGCTTCAGGGAACCCACCGGTAATCCCGGAGAAATCGGATTTGGTATTTTATATTGAATTAGAAAAAGTAAATTAATCAATCATGACTTCAGATCAATTGAAGGAATTAAAACGCCGTTTGGCTTTGCTGGGGAGGTATCTTTGACATCCCTGAACGCAAAATTCAAATAGAAGAAAAAGAGCAACTGTCGCTCAACCCGGACTTTTGGAACGATTCAAAGGAAGCGGAGCGTATTCTTAAAGAATTAAAGGGGCATAAGAATTGGGTCGCCAAATACGAGGCTGTTGAAGCCTATATTGATGATGCCGAGATCTTATACGATTATTACAAAGAAGGCGAAGCTACCGAAGAAGAAGTTGAGGCTCAATACGAAAAAGCAGTCGAAACTTTGGATGATGCTGAATTCCGGTCTACCCTGAATCGTCCCGAGGACGAATTAGGAGTGATTCTGGAGGTAAATGCCGGCGCAGGAGGAACTGAAGCCTGCGATTGGGCTGCCATGCTGCTGCGTATGTACATTCGTTATGGGGAAAGGCAGGGATTTAAAGTGTCCACTTTAAATATCCAGGATGGGGATGTGGCCGGTATTAAATCCGGTGAGATCGAAATTGAAGGTGATTTTGCTTATGGCCTGCTTAAAGGAGAGAATGGTGTTCACCGGCTGGTAAGGATAAGTCCGTTTAACTCACAGGGCAAAAGAATGACCTCCTTTGCTTCTGTTTTCGTGCATCCGAGAATTGATTCTACTATTGAGGTGGAGATCAATCCCGCAGACCTCAGCTGGGATACATTCCGGTCGAGTGGAGCAGGTGGACAGCATGTCAATAAAACAGAATCAGCCGTGAGGGTTCGACATATTCCCTCAGGGATTGTAGTGGAATGCCAAAAGGAACGTTCCCAGCATATGAACAGGGAACATGCCCTGACCATGTTGAAATCCAGGTTATACGAAAAAGAGCTGGAAAAACAACGCGAAGAGCGGGATGTCGTCGAATCCGGGAAAATGAAAAACGAATGGGGATCACAGATTCGATCCTATGTTCTGGATGACCGCTGGGTTAAAGACCTTCGGACGGGCTATAAGCTGACCAATCCGGACAAAGTGCTCGACGGAGAAATTGAAGGGTTCCTGAAAGCCCTGCTCATGCATCACGAAGAATAATGTTTTCAGTAACAAGAAATCATGAGTCATCCCGAATTTCATCTAATCAGATTAAATTCGGGATTTTTCTTTTACAAAAGAAATAAACCGCAAAATTTAGAAGTGTTTGGGTCGTGGGTTAGGTGTTTTGCGACAAAAAATGACTTTTTTCCAAAACCCAAACCTTTTGCCCACTCACTTTTATACCTGCCTTCCTGCGTCTGCAGGCAGGTTTTAAATTCCTTGTTTTACACCTGCCTTCCTGCGTCAGCAGGCAGGTTTTACATTTAAAAAATACTTCAAATAATCAAAAAATTTCTATTTCAGACAGTTTTTGAAAATTCGGGATGAACTGTGTTCATCTCCAAATTTTTTTCGGAAAATCAGAAAATTTTATTTGGCAAAATAATGTTTTAGTCTGTATTCCGGATCAAATTTTTGTCCAGTTATAGCTATAGTGAAAGCGATTTTCAGCAACTTATTGGCCACCGCAATCATGGCTACTTTAAATGGTTTTTTCTTTGCAATATAGAGTCTTTCAAATAGTTCCTTACATACAGGGTTAAACCTTTTGGCACTTAAAGCACATTCATAAAGTAACTTTCGAAGATAGGATGACCCTAACTTGCAGATGTGTGAAGCTCCCTTAACACTTACTCCTGACTCGTATGTCCGAGGAGCTAACCCCACATAGGCTATCAAAGCTTTATATGATCCAAACTTGGTAAAGCCTCCAGTTATTAGGATTAAGGTGGCTACCGTTTTGGGACCTAAACCGGGAATTGATCGTAAAGAAGCCTCTAATTCTTTGTAATGTTCTTTAATGCTATTATTGATAAGGCATTGTATTTCTTGTAAATGTTTCTCTAATTTTACTATTTGGCACTTTATTATTTCAAGGGCTTCTTTACTGGGGTCTGGTACAAGTTCAAAGTTTTTTTGTTGATTGATTAATGCCGTCTTTTGTTTTGTTAATTGTGCAGAAACTGTCATTAACTGTTGAAGTTGTCTTAAATGTGTCGGTGGAGCTGTCCAACTTTCAGGCTTAAATACTTGGCCATACTGGGCAATAACATAAGCATCTACCCTATCTGTTTTTGCCCTCTTGAGATTCAATCGAGAAAAATACTTTACACGCAAAGGGTTGACTACACTAACACGTTTATCATGCTCAACTAAATATAATGCCAACCCTACATGATAAGATCCCGTTGCTTCTATTATGCATAAGTCCTGATCACTAAGGTTTTTAGCAAACTTTTGCCAACCTTGAGCATCATTATTAAAACGGCTTTCTTCTAATAGAGCCCCTTGTGATAAAACGCAGACATCAAAACTATCTTTTGATATGTCAATTCCTACAAAACGATCAGATTGTTTCATACTAAATCGGTAAATTTGTGTTGATAAAATAACTTCTGTTATGCCTCATCTATCTTACTCAGGCTTTTTGCCTAACAAACTGTCCGAGGTGAAACAGAGAAAAGGAAGCGGGACTGGCTATCCCGAACTGTCTTAATGACAAATGACTCATTATAGTCTTATGCCGCTTCCTTATTTTTTCATTTCAAATTTACCAAATTTAATTTCCTGCCCCTAAGGTAAGATGACTCATGTTCTGCCTTTTAATTACCCGAAACGACCAATCTTTTGGTCAGTATTTCCTGTCCGTTTTTCAATTGTAACTGATAAACGCCCTGAGGAAGTTCTAGGTCAAATGGTATTTTTTCTTTACCCGTTTTTTGATTGAGTATCAATTTCCCGTCCATCCCGATCAGGCTCAGTTCAGCATTTTCCATATTGTGCCGGACATAAAAATTTCCTTTTGAAGGATTTGGAAAAACTTCCATTCTTGAGGAGATATTAACCTCTTCAGTACCTACCATCAGGTCAGTGATATTTACATTATCCAAAAAGAAATTATTGCCCCACCCATTGATGGCCACAAACCGGATATTTACTATTGATCCTGTAAAATCACTCAGGTCGAGCATGTTATCAACGGACCATTCGGAACAATCCCCGGGTTGCCACCAGTCCGATTGATCCTCTATTGTAGTCAGGTCTGTGCCAAAGGCATAATAAAGCTCCGACCAGGATTGTCCGCAGTCTGTTGAAATATCCACTCTGAACCCGTCTTCATACCCTGACCCCCATCTTGCATAGGCATAATCATAATGAAGGATGGCTACCTTCATATTGGTCAGGTCAATATTCGGCGTAATGAGTTCCGCTTCATGATTGGGTTGATTGATATTAAAATGATCGACGTACATACATTGGGTGGGGGCACAATCAACACCGGTGTTGATGTCGATAACATTCCAGTTAAAAGAGTTATTGGCATTGTATAAAATCCAGTATTCATCGAGGCCGGCTTCAAAATCTTCTGAAAAATCAGGAGCTTCAACGTGGTCTTCAAAGTGGATAAAATCGGTATAGGCCTGGCTGCTGGTTCCAAATTCGTCGGTAACCACCAAAGAGACCGCATAACTACCCGGGATATCGTAAGTCACCACAGGGTTTTGTTCTGTTGAAGTTTCGGGAATTCCGCCGGGGAAAGACCATGACCAGGTGGCACTATTTCCGTCAAGTACCGAATGATCTACAAATTGTACAGTGTTGTCAAAACAATTCAACCTGGTCTTGTCCACCGAAATTTGCGCCATCGGATTCGAATGCTCGTACAGTTCGACCTCATAAACACTCCTGTTCGTTGCATTCCGTAGCTGGTTGCCCCAGTAGTAGGGAACCAGTTTTGTTGAGAATGTGTTCAGGGGCAGATTGGCATTGAACAACTCCCAATCTGAAAGCGTGTTGTTTTTGTAATAAACAGCCCTCCTTGTTCCAAGATAAACGCCACCATCAGTTCCTTTTTGATGGACAATATTGGTAATGGCTTCTCCGTCGAGGACAGGCGTGGTAATATTGAGCCAGGTGGTCCCACCGTTTGTCGATTGGTAAACCCGGTGGCCATCTAAGTTGGTATCTCCATATTGTGAAGTACGTGCCGCCCAGATGATGTCGGGATTATTACTGCTTACAGAAATATCCCAGGGCACCCATTCATTGCCGTTGAGCAAGGAAGAAGGCGGGGTTATTTCTGTCCAGGAGTTTCCGCCATCATTGCTTCTCCATATTTTTTTGGCATCCCACCATCCGGCATAAGTTACAACATAAATCGTTTGAGGATCGCCCCAGGGAATTTCTATTGAAGTGACCTTGGCCCCAAAGTCGTGTATGGTTTCAAATGTTTTCCCGTTATTGGTCGTTTTGACCAATTCGGTTTCATGTCCTGTGTAAATGGTATTGTAGAATCGTGGGTCAAACGTCATATCACTCGATTCTCCTACGATATATGAGCTGTTTGGCAGCAGATCAAACTCAAAATATCCGAAATCAGCTTCCCTGTTTCCGGTTAAAATACGTCCCTCCCGATCATCGTAAGCCAGGCGATTGTTTCCGAAGTTGACAAACCCCCTTACCCCGTCTCCGCCACCGGTACAGATCCAGCCATTGATATAAGTATCCTCATCTTTGAGCAGGGTGCCATTGTGGTAGGCACCTCCAAGCATGATATTTCCATGAAAACCGGCACCAAATCCCCAAAAATCACTTCCCGCAATGCCTGCCATTTTCTTGGTGAAATGGCTACCATCGTCAGTAGAAATAAATATTCCTCCGTCACAGGCGGCCCAGATTTCATCTTCGTAATACCGGATATCGTGAATATCGGCATGAACATATCCCGGTTCAGCAGGTTCAGACCATTTGGCAGGGCAGGTAAAAGTATATCCGCCGTCGTTGGAGATCCATTGATTGACTCCTGCCACATGGACCTTGTCGGCATTTTCCGGATCAACGGCCAGAGCAAGGTCATAATAATATTGCCCGCCGTCATCCAGGCCGTTTTTGTCCCATCCCATCATATTGATGTTGTCTTCGGCGGGTTCTCCTCCGGGCTGTTCACCACAGCAACGGAAGCTCCAATTGTCTCCGGCGTCTTCACTGACATAAATGCCATAGAGTCCGCTCCCTCCATTAACAGAACCTGTTGCAAGGGCATAAATCCTATTCGAATCGGCAGGGGTAACCGCAATTTCAACTCTCTTTTGTTCAGCGCCTTCCGGGGGGAATGGCCATCCATTGTTGGCTATTGTGGCGAAGGTGATGCCCCCATCCACGGATTTATAGAATTCAGTTTTATTGTCAACCTGTTTAATGGTATAGATAATGTTGGGATTAGCCGGGTGAAATTCGATTTCCTGGAAACTGCCTGTCATGATGGTTTCCCACTGTTCACCAGCATTAGTGGTTTTAAATAGCCCCTGGTTGGAGGAAAGAAAAAGGACTTCATGGTTTTCCGGGTGAGTAACAATGTCGTTGATGTCATGATTGCTGCCCAGTGTGGATGTTCCCATAATCACCCATGAATTGCCTCCGTTGGTGGTTTTACAAAGACTTCCTGAAGCTCCGAAATATACGACGTTGGGATTGGTTGGATCGATTTCTATGGACTTAATGCCTCCAATCAAGATATTCTGCGTCAGTAAGGTCCAGTTTTCTCCGCCGTCTGTGCTTTTCCACATACCTGCCGTAGCTGTTCCTGCATAAAGAACATCATGATTGGAAAATGCTCTTTCAACGGTGTAAACATGGGCGGCTCCCGGCGCATAACTTCTCCCGGCCGCTTCTATGTCAAAGTCGAAGGGACCAATACATTCCCATTCGGAAGTAGGGGATTTTAATTGTTGCAACGCTAAAGACCTGCTCAGATAATCATCAATATTTTCTTTGTTTTTTCTCGGTTGATCTTTTCCATAGGGGAGGAGGATGTCGGATCTTGATATAGACCTAAGCCATCTTTTATAATACTGAGTATGCTTGTTTTTGATGAACTCATGTTGATTGTAATAAGCTGTGTAGGCTTTAATAACCTCTTCAGGATCCTCAGGATTGTTATACATCATTTGTACCCACACCGGAGCATTTTGCCTGATCTCATATTGCTGCTCAAGTTGGGCATTTAAAGAAATTACAAACAATAGGGAAAGTAAAGTAAAAAAGAAGACCTTTTTCATTGAAACCATATTTTTAGATTAGAGGAGCCAAGGTAACCATTCGAATAATAAAATTAATTCTCCAATGTGATTTATGTAATTTGGCGTACATGAATAGGGGAAAAAATGCTTACCTTGGCCTAAATTGTTTCACCAGCAAAGACCATATTTTGAAGATTGATAACGACCGGCGTTATTTCCGCTTAATGCAATTCGGTGTTTTTTTTATTTTCCTGGGAAGAGCCTGGCAACATTGGTTTTATGAGGCTCCTTATCGGGAATTGTTATGGGACCAGGGCCGGATGGAATGGATTATTCATAAATTCTTGGGGCTCACCTGGACCGAGTGGGTGACTAATCCTCAGTATGACGCTGGCATCACTTCTTTTATTAACGGTATGGGCATTTTTTATCTACTCTGTGCCTTGAGTGTTCTTGGCGTGAAAAAATATCCGAAAATTACCTCCCCTTTTATTATCACCGGCGGCATCAGTCTTATCTTCCTTGCCGGGTTATATTTTAAACAAAAGCTTTATACTCCCGGAGAATTCATTGAATATACCCTGCAGTTTTCCTCGCCTTTTATTTTATGGCACCTCGTTAAATCAGGAGGACTTACGCCGCGATTGGTTATGGCCTTAAAAATAGCGGTGGCGCTGACCTTTGTAGGACACGGATTGTATGCTGTCAATTATTACCCAAGGCCTGCCAATTTTCTGGTCATGTGCATGAACATTCTTCCCATCAATGAAGATCAGGCTGCAAATTTTTTGTCGGTGGTTGGGACACTTGATTTTATTTCGGTCCTCCTCATTTTCCTGCCTTTCAGGAAGGCGGTTTTGGTCGGATTGATCTACGCCTCTATTTGGGGGGTGGCCACGGCGCTGGCTCGCCCCTGGGCATATTTTTATTGGATCTATTGGGAAGATAGTTTACACAGGTGGTTATTTGAAGCGGCTTTCAGGCTTATTCATGGTTTAGGTCCTTTCGTGTTGCTTTTGTATTATTGGAAAGGAAATCCGGCCGGGAAATCTATCGATACTATACATCCTGGCACCGATGAAATAAGTCATCCCAAACTTTGACGTTGGGCAAAATTCGGGATGACATTGTGTTCATCTTTCTTTTTTTTTAATCTTAAACCTCTTCCTCTTTTTCGGGTTGAGGGCAGCACCGGTATTCCTGGGATTTTTCCAGCAATTCGATCTGCTTTTTCAATAAGTCATTTTCGAGTTGCTTGCGTTCGAGGTCCAGGTTGATTTTTTTGGCCAATTCTGGTTCACATACACAACATTCATCAAGACAGGATTTAACCAAAAGTCCTGGGGTAGGCAGGCTGGTAATATTGGTGAAGGAAAGTTCTGCCTTCACTTCTTCGCTGATTTTCCTGGTGCTCTTATCTAATAACCCGGTAGCAATAAGATCTTCGTCCACTTGTTTCAAAGCTTGTTTTCTCATTGCTTCATCCAAATTTCCTGTGGAAGCAGAGGGTTGAGCAAATAAGGCTGCAGGAGAAAAAGCCAAAGAGGAGGTATTTAATCCTGAAACCGCGTTCAGTTTGAAATTTTCGCTGACCCTTGCCCGCTCTTCTATTTCAACTCGTTTCGGATTGTCTGCGGGGATGACGGAAGGCATTATAGAGATTTCCCCCTTTGATACGACAGGTCTGTTGGAAACGGTTGCATCTCCAACACTGTCCAAAACCCTTCTTTTGATCGAAACGATTTTAAAGCTCACACGCTGTTTTACATTGATCTGATGGAAAAAATAAGTTACCGCATGGCATTGATTTGGATTGGAAAATGAACGGGAAGAAGCTTCAAAATGATTTTCTGTTTCTCCCTCGGCATGGTTGCGGGTTTGCACCTCCCCGACGGAAACACTACTTGAGGCGGCGGTGGCTTCTACAGAGCGGCTGTGGGAGGCTTCAGCATGGCTGCTCAATTCTCTGATAAAATCCATGGAAGAGGAAGCATTGAAATTTCCCTTTACATTGATGGATGCTCCCGATAGAAAACTCTGAATGGCTCCACTGGTAGACCCTGTAGTAGAAAAATCTGAATGTGATGCTGAATTTGAATTTCCACGATCTGTAATGTTGAGGTCAGACATCATTTTGTCCATTGAGGCCATGTAGTACTGTGATTCATGGGTTTGTTCATTACGGTAACTCAGGTTGGTTTCCTGGTCAAAACTAAAACGGGTTCGGCGGTCGGTGGTGAAAAGGTTGACTTTTTCTCCCGGGAAGAGGGTCGTGCTGTAAGCGAGTTTGCCTAATTCGAGGCCTTCACTGCATTTTTCGAGCCTGGCATGAATAAGCACCTCAACCGGAACTCTTTGGTTGCCGACCTGTGTGAAATTGACCAGGCGATAATGGAAGTCCAATACATTACATTCCTTTCCTTTTTCAATTTCGGGGCAACATCCTGTTGATTTTTCTGTGATTTCATTTTTTAAATTACTCATCATGTTATGTTTTTAAGGGTTAACCTGATCTTCGAAAGATCTTTATGGAAGATCCACCAAGTCTTCAGGAAAATGTTTTTATCATGGGTTGATCCCCTGAAAATGCTAAGGGTTACTGAAATTCTATTTTTTTTGAACTTCATTTCTAAGTATTCACAAAACTTATTATCTTGCTTGCATGCAAGGAATCCTGCTAAACATAAAAAATGGCATTGACCAAATTAACGAGCAGATTGGCCGCCTTACGTCCTGGTTGACCGCACTTTTGGTGCTGCTTGTCTGTTATGATGTCTTTACCCGGTACATGATGAATGAAACGAGGGCATGGGTCATGGAGCTGGAGTGGCATTTGTTTGCATTGATCTTTTTGCTGGGGGCTGCTTACGCATTAAAGCATGATAAACATGTGCGGGTCGACCTATTTTATGCCGATTTTTCCAAAAAAGATAAAGCATGGGTCAATTTGCTCGGTGGGATTTTGTTCCTGGTTCCCTGGTGCCTGATGGTCATTTACTGGTCCTTTGATTATGCAAATTTATCCTTGTCTGTCAGGGAAGGATCTCCCGACCCGGGAGGACTGCCCGCGAGGTATATCATCAAATTTGTAGTCCCCCTTGGAATAGGTCTTTTATTATTACAGGGAATTTCCAGTATCATTTCTTCAATATTTGTCCTTAAGGATTGGAATCACTCGTCTATTTCAGGAGAGGATTGATAGAAAATTCTTCCCAGGCTCTTTTTTTCTTAAGAACTTACCCAACGTTCAACAATGAACCCAAAGTTTTTTACAAACACTTTTATTAATTTAGTCCTTAAACTTTAGACTTTAATGTTATGATAAATAAAATGAAAAAATGGCTTGGTATCGAGGGGGTGAAAATGGAGCTTATGCTGCCTGAAGAAATAGCGGAAATAGATGAGGTTGTTAAAGGCCAGGCGGTCTTTCAATCGATGAATCCCCAGACGGTTACGGGAATTAGTTTTGTTTTAATAGAGAAATATGTCAGGGGGAGAGGAAAAGACAAACTCATCGACGAATATGAATTGGGCAAACTCGAACTGCAAATTGAATTTGAGGTGCCGGCTGACGAGTTGGTTGAAGTTGACTTTGAATTACCCTTTAAGGTGGCTCATTCTGAAGTTGAAACCTTTGGGAAAAAGAATTTTATATACGGGGGCATTTCCAGGTTGGCCAAACTGGCCCATGGCGCAAAATCCACCTATCGCGTAGAGGCGGAAGCTACTGTTAAAGGGGTTGCCCTGAGCCCTTTTGATAAGGTTGAAATTATAATAAAATAGGATTGCGATTTCGTAATTAAGCACTTTTATTATCTATTTTCTTCGTTCTATTTCTATTTTTAAATGAAACTTTCACTCTATTTTTTTTACCTTTAAGCCCATGAGTGAAGAGATAAAAAAGTTCAAAAAATTACTCGTTGCGAACCGTGGCGAGATTGCTATTCGTGTACTTCGCGCCGCGTCAGAGTTGAATATTACCACCGTAGCTATTTATACGTATGAGGATCGGTTTTCCCAGCACAGGTATAAAGCCGATGAAGCTTATCATATCGGTGCGAAGGACGAACCGCTAAAGCCATATCTTGATGTAGAAGAGATTCTTCGGGTAGCGAAACTCAATAAAATTGATGCGATTCATCCTGGATATGGATTTTTAAGTGAAAATACCACCTTTGCCCGTCGATGCGATGAGGAAGGGATTGTTTTTATTGGTCCTTCTGCATCAATTATGGACAAAGTGGGGGATAAGGTGGCTGCCAAGAACCTGGCCAGGAGTGTTAATGTTCCGCTTATTGAAGATAGTCATATTGATCTGGTAGATGAAGAAACAGCCTTATCTGAAGCCCGGAGAATTGGTTTTCCGGTAATGATCAAGGCCGTGGCGGGTGGCGGTGGACGCGGAATGAGGGTGGTGAGAAAGGAGGAAGAATTTATCACAGAACTCCATGAAGCAAAAGGAGAAGCCAAAACGGCCTTCGGTAACGATACTATTTTTATTGAAAAATTTATTGACCGGCCCAAACACATTGAGGTACAGATCCTGGCTGACAAACATGGAAACCTGGTGCATCTTTTCGAAAGGGATTGTTCGGTACAGCGTCGTTTTCAGAAGGTAGTGGAGATGGCGCCTTGCCTCACTTTACCCCAGGAAGTCAAGGAAAAGTTGTACGATTATGCCACCCGGCTGACTCGCGAAGCGGGATATACCCATGCAGGCACCGTAGAGTTTCTGGTCGATGCGGATAATAATATCTTTTTCATCGAGGTTAATCCTAGAATACAGGTAGAGCATACCGTGACAGAAGCGGTCACTGGTATTGATATTGTGCGTACCCAGATATTGATTGCTGAAGGGTACAAATTAACGGATCCAACCATTCGTATTTATTCGCAGGATGATTTGCATTTGAGCGGGGTGGCCATTCAATGCAGGATAACCACCGAGGATCCCGAAAATGATTTTAAGCCTGATTACGGCAGCCTTATAGCTTATAGGAGCGCAGCTGGTATGGGGATACGATTGGATGCAGGAAGTGCTTATCCGGGCGCCAAAATCTCTCCTTTCTTTGACAGTTTATTGGTTAAAGTGACTGCTTGGGGGCGCACATTGGATGGTGCTTCCCAGCGGATGCACCGCGCTCTGCGGGAATTCCGGATACGGGGCGTCAAAACGAATATGCCCTTTTTGCTCAATTTGCTGGAAAATGAAGAATTCCGCTCCGGTAAGGTAACTGTTAATTTTATTAAGGATCATCCTGAATTGCAGGTAGGTCGTGGATGGCAGGATCGTTCCACCAAAATGTTGCGCTACCTGGCAGAAGTGATCGTCAATGACAATCCCACTGTTAAACACAAGGATGATTCAATCGTTTTTCAAAGATCAGTAGTGCCGTCCTTTGATCCTGATTTACCTTATCCTAAGGGAATGCGGGACACGCTAAAGGAACTGGGACCTGAAGCCTTTGCCCGGCATCTTAAATCAATAAAATCAATTCAATATACCGATACCACCTTCCGGGATGCTCACCAGTCCTTGCTGGCTACAAGAATGAGAACCTTTGACCTGGCAAGAGTTGCAGAAAGCTTTGCCCGGCATCATGGGGGCGAAATATTTTCCATGGAGGTTTGGGGCGGTGCCACTTTTGATGTCGCCATGAGATTTTTGAAAGAGGATCCGTGGAAACGTCTGGCGTTATTCAGACAGGCCATGCCCAATGTGATTTTGCAAATGTTGCTGAGAGGGTCTAATGCAGTCGGGTACACCGCTTATCCGGATAACCTGGTAGTTAAGTTCATTGAGCAGGCGTCAGAGACAGGCATCGACCTGTTCCGCATTTTTGATTCCCTCAATTGGGTGGAAGCGATGAAAACAAGTATTAAGGCCGTCAGGGAACGAACAGATTCTATCGCGGAAGCCTGTATTTGTTATTCCGGGGATATCACTAATCCGGAACTGACCAAATTTACCCTGCAATATTATCTTGACCTGGCCAGACGACTGGAGGACGAAGGGGCGCATATCATTTCGATAAAGGATATGGCGGGGCTTTTGAAGCCTCTGGCAGCCGAAACGCTGATCACGGAATTAAAGAAAGTCATCGATGCCCCTATTCATCTGCATACCCATGATACATCTTCCATCCAGGCGGCAACCTATCTCAGGGCAATTGAGGCCGGCGTAGATGTGGTTGACGTGGCTTTGAGTTCGATGTCAGGATTGACTTCCCAGCCTAATTTTAATTCTATTGTTGGAATGATGAAGGGACATCCACGGGAACAAAAAGTGGACTTACATTCCCTAAATGCTTTCTCAACCTATTGGGAGACCGTCAGAAGGTATTATTATCCTTTTGAAACGGAATTGAGGGCTGGAACGGCTGAGGTTTATGACCATGAAATTCCAGGAGGACAATATTCCAACCTAAGGCCACAGGCTCGGGCATTGGGACTTGAAGAAAAATTTGAGACCATCAAGGAAAATTACACGATCGCGAATGAATTATTCGGGAATTTGATCAAAGTAACTCCGTCTTCCAAAGTGGTTGGCGATATGGCCATGTTCATGACTACAAATAATTTGTCAAAAGAAGATGTATATGCGAAGGGACATACACTATCATTCCCTGATAGCGTAAAAGCCCTTATGCGCGGTGACCTGGGGCAGATTGACGGAGGCTTTCCCAAAGATATCCAAAAGATCATTCTTCGGGATGAAAAACCTTATACTGAAAGACCTAACGCTCATATGGAGCCTATCGATTTCGACAAGGAGTTTCCCGAATTTCTGAAACAATTCGGAAATGATTTTTCCATGAGGGATTTTCTTTCTTATAAACTCTATCCAAAAGTTTTTGAAGAATTTATCGCTCACAAACAGAAGTACGGAAGCGTAAGTGTTCTGCCTACTCCGGCTTTCTTTTATGGATTAAAACCCAACGAAGAAATCATCGTTACCCTTGGTCAGGGAAAAAATACGGTCATTAAGTACCTGAATATTACCGAACCCGACGAATTAGGCCAAAGGTTGGTATTTTTTCAACTCAATGGCCAGATGCGCTCTATTCCGGTTCGCGATAATAATATACATACTGAACATATTATTCATCCGAAAGCGACAGGAGAAAAACAACTTGGTGCGCCTTTGCAGGGGAGTTTATCCAGGATTTTGGTGCACGTAGGGGATGAGGTAAATATTAATACCCCTTTATTTACGATTGAAGCCATGAAAATGGAAAGTACAATTACGTCCACTTTTGCCGGCATAGTCAAACGCATTCATTTATCTGAAAAAACTCTTGTAGAGCAGGATGACCTGATTATTGAGTTTGAATGATTTTAGATTGCTTAATTTTGTGAATACAAACAAAAAGCCTTACATTAATCATTTATTTAAAGGGATGGCTTATTGGCATTAGCATTAGTGCCTCATGTTATAGAATATTAATTAAAACCAAAAATGACCCGCGATGAAAAAACTGCACTTATTCGTTCTCAGTTTTTTTGCTCTGAGTATTTTATTTACAGGATGTGTAACCCAGGCGGAACACGCTGAAGTGCTGGATCAACTTGCTTATTACAAAGGCCAATCTGTAGGCGTAGATTCCATTGCCGAAACAAACAGGAAACTGGAAGTTGAAAACAAGCAAGTACAGGACGATTATGGTCTTGTGGTGCGTGAAATGGAAGATATGAAGGCTGCCAATATCAATTTGCACCGTAGTTATGCTGAGGTATTGGATCGTTTGAACCTGCTCAAATATGAAAATGATGAAGTCATGGCGACTTCCTCCTATGAAAGCATAGGGCTGCAGGAGTCCGTTGCGGAAATGAAGACCCGTCTTGATGCCAAGGAAAGAGAACTGGCTAAGCTTGAATACGAACTTTATCAAAAGGAGGCCCAACTGAACATGCGTGAAGGAAGCCCCGGGCAATCCGTAGCTTCGAATAACACGGGATCGGACTATAAACTCAAACAGATTGAGGACCTTACCACGAATAATAAAAACAAAATTTCTTCAGTGGCCCAAAGCCTTTCCAATGTACTTTCAGCTTATGCTCCCCAGGACGCCCAGATAACTGCCAAAGATGGCATGTTGCATATAGTACTCGGCCAAAACCTTTTATTTAGCGAAGGGGATGAAAGTGTTGCCTGGAATGGCAAAACGGCCCTGAGGCAGGTTGCTGATGTTTTGGTGAACAATCGTGATCTTAAAATTATGGTGGTCGGAAATACTGCTTCGGACGGCATTGCCTCCCGTAACTGGGAGATTAGTGTGCTCCGTTCAGCGGCTGTGGTAAACGTGCTGGCTTCTTATGGTGTTGCACCGGAATCTATTACCGCTGCAGGTCGTGGCTTTTACGACCCCGTTGCCTCAAATCTCACAACCAGTGGCAGGGCCGAAAATAATCGTACAGAGATTGTCCTCTCTCCGGATTGGAGTGAATTGTACAAATTACTCAATCGATGATTTTTGATTTGCGGCTGGGGCATTCTTATGAGAAATACTTCCCAGTCTTTTTGATTAAATTTCTTTTTACCGGCTTCCTGTATTCTTTTATGATTTCATCAGGAGATGCCCAGCATTGTCTTTCCCAAAAAATGTTAAATGTGCAGGCCGCCAGCCATAATAATGTGGCGGATTATCGGGCCGAACTGGAAACCCGGACCTTAGATTGGATAGAAAAATCACGGCAAGCGATCTCTTTTCGTGAGTTGCAGACCATCGAGGTAGTGGTTCATGTGGTATGGAACCAAACCGATGAAATGATCAGTGAGGAGCAGGTATTATCACAAATAGAGGTATTAAACGAGGATTACCGGATGTTGAATGCCAGTTTAAATCTGGTTACTTTCCCCTTATTTCTGGACATAGCCGCGGATATGGAAATTGAGTTTAAACTGGCGACGATAGATCCATCCGGAAACCCAACGAACGGCATCCATTACGTCCATACAGATATTCCAAATATTGCTTCCAAATATTCAGCCGGCATGCGAAGGATTTGCCATGAAGACTTAGGTGGCGCTGATGCCTGGTGTTACCATAATTATCTCAATATTTGGGTAGGGGGATTTGATGGGGGAGTGATTGGTGAGGCAAGTTTTCCGGGGCAGGAGATCAATCATCCGGAGGAAGACGGCATAAGGATCGCTCCGGGCGTCTTTGGCAGGACACCAAACCTCCAGGAACCCTATCATCTGGGCCGAACCCTGACCCATGAGGTGGGCCATTTTTTTAATTTATTACACCTTTGGGGCGAAAGTGATGATGATCCTCCGAATCTCGATTGTACAGGGGATGATGGGGTGGCGGATACCCCCAAGCAGGCATTTACCTATAAGAATACCTGCTTCTCTTCCATTCACCAATCCTGCGGAACGCCGGATATGCATTTTAATTTTATGAATTATACGGACGATGCTTGCATGGCCATGTTTACCCAGGGACAAAAACTTCGTGTTTGGGCTTCTATCCAGCTTTCTCGTTCTGCACTGCTAAATCCTTCAGGGTGTAGTGTGGCAACGCAAAATCTGACTTTGCCCGCCGGGGTGAAAATTTTCCCCAACCCGGTGGTGGATGAGCTTCAAATTAATTTGGCTACGGAAGTAACGAATGGTTTAACGCTTGAAATATTTGATATTTCCGGGCAAAGGATTTTCGGGAATATATTTTTGAAAACCGGAAATAATAGTTTATCCCTTGGCAATCTAAAAAATGGGCTCTATATTGTCAAAATATCAGATGACGAATATTCCGGTATTGAAAAAATCGCTGTGATACATTAATTTATCATTTAACATTAATAATTTTTCCAGCTTATGGCTTTTAAACAAGAATTACACGCCTCCACTCCCCCCGTAATTTTATTGACCTTATTTTGCTTGTTAATGCTCAATTCCTGTGGCGTTCTTGAAAAAAATACCCGGTTGGAAGAACTGGGCAAGGTCATTGAAATGAGTAAGGGGCCATGTTTTGGCACTTGTCCTGTTTTTACTTTAACAGTTTATGACAATGGGGTAGTGGCGTATAAAGGAGAACGCTTTACTGATAAGCTGGGACTGTACATTAAGGTACTCAAAAAGGGAGAGTTTCAGAATATTGTCAAAGCTTTTTCTGATGCGAACTTATGGCAATTCCAGGATTTTTATAAGAGTCAGGTTCCTGATTTACAGACTGTTACATTGGTGTATCACGAAGAGGGAGATATTAAGACTATTGTAGGGAAAGATGGCAGACCATCAACTGTTTTGGAACTAGAAAATTTGTTGGACAATCTGGTGACTGCCGATGGATGGGAATTGAAAGAAAAACCAACTTATGGGTTACCGGATAATGTAAAACCGGATGAGATCATTGTGCAGTTGATCTACAATGTGGATGCGACCACCTGGGTGCGAAAATATGCAAAACAGGAGATGGCCGTGGTCAAGGCTCTTCCTTCGGGACAATTTTGGGTAATAAAATTCAATAAGGATATCATCCCGCCCCGGGAAATGATCGAATTCATACGCAGGGATGATTATGTGATCAGCGCACAGTTCAACCCGAGGTAGAAAAGAGGAACATGTTTAGGAATCCAGCTCTGCGATTTTTTCCAGGAGCCAGTTACGGCTGGCAATGTTTTTGGTCGCCTCGACTTCTTCCTTAATTTTTTGAATTTCCTTTTTATCCCGGAAGGTGAGCTTTGTAAGCTTTTTGGTGAATTTGATAAGGTTGGTATAAAGAACCCTTCTGGAACCGGGGAGATCCCTGTGTCTTCGAAGGTAGGCTCTGAAACTGTCAAAAAGAGAATAAAGAGGTTCTGTTTCCTCCGTTTCGTAATAGGTGGCAATGAGCATTGTCTTTGAGTTCAGATTGTAGGAAAAATCCTCGAATTCAATATCCCTTAACTTTTCAATGACAAGATCGTATTTTTTCTGGTAGAAATAAAGGGTTGCCAGGTTATAGGTAACAGCGTTTAGCCTGAAATTTGAAGGAAGATAATGTTGGAATTCATTGATGAAATTTTCGACCCAATCATATTCCCCATGTCGGGTTCCAACGGCTACGATATTTCTGAAGTGCCAGGGAGAAAATTCAATGTTAGAAATGATATGGTCTTTTTGTAGTAATTCCTTGTACAGGAAAAAGAGTTCTTTAAGGAAATTCGCCGCTCCTGCATTTGATTTCCTGATGCAATAATTGATGGCGAAGGTGTACATGTCGTAAGACTGGCTGGGCGGAAAAAGCTCATAGTGTTCGTTGAGCAGTTCTTTTAGTTTGAAAAAATGTTCCTCATTTTCAATGTCAGTTTGGGTCAGGTATATCTGGTAGTAAATGGTGATGGCCGGGATTTGGTCAAACTTGTGTTTTTCGATATGGCTGATGATCTCTTCGAAGAACAGAAGATCCGTTTTTGAATTTACAATGGACTGTCGGCTCAATATTGAACAATATATTCGCAACTTTTCTGCCAGGTAAAAATAATCCAGATTCTGGACCATTTCTTTTTCATTGGTCGCTACGGTTCGTTTGTTTTCGAAGTCGGTGAGTTTATAGTAATTGAGTTCGATCTGGTATTGATGGAAATAATAATTGGCCTCCCTGTAGGTGGCTTGTTCCGAAAAACGCCTTGCAGTCCGCATGGCACTATTGTAAATTTTTACAAGATCCTTTTGCTCAACAGCCTCCAATAATGTTGTAGCCTGGAGCAATGGGGTTTGCTCATAAATCCTTTGTGCCAAAAATGATTCGATTAATTTCAAAAGGTCAGACATGTATTTTCGAAACCGAACATCATCGTAAGGTTTTTTCCCCTGTACTGCTTTCCAGACTTCTTTTTTCTCAAAAGGTTTTTCATTATTGTTGGCGTTGAGGTGCTTGATCGTAAGGTCAAAAATTTTCACAAGATCCTCATTTGTGTTAAAATAAGCCGATTCTAAAAATTTTTTCAACTGACTTTGCTCTTTTTTATCAAAATATTCTAGAACGGAATACAGTTTTGTGTTGCGCATTTAGGGAATATTTTTGTATCTTTACCGGGTGGAGTAAGTTTAAATATGAGTTATAAAATTATTAAGAATTTGCCTTTTCACAAAGGTACGTATTTTTATTTTTTTTGTAATTGATTTTCAACTTATTAAAAGGTTAGTTTGATTTTTTGTGTTTGATTTTTTTTCACAAATGATCAAATTGGCTACGCAATGAATGTATCGTTTGAATTAAATTCAGACAGTAACAAATTATAATCCAAAAACGCTTTGTAGAAAATCCACGATCCATGAATGTAACTTTACGAAATTTTTTGACATTCGTGTTCCTTTTTTCGGGGGTTGTCCTATTTGGACAATCGATAGTCACCCTGAATCTGGAGACCTACGGGAACACAAGTGTTGAACATCAATTCTCCTCAAGTCCAGGACCGGCATCTGTTCATACAGTTCCGTTGCATGGACAAGTTCAACTAACCAATCTGGGATCTTTTCAATGGGATGTAACGTACACTCCTAATGAAGATTATTACGGACCGGATAATTTTGAATTGTACTACTTCAGTGGTACACTCAAAATACTCAAGGTTCATGTTGATGTTCTTCCGGCGAAAGTAATCGCTTTCAGAGACTATTCCAGCACAACGGCGGGCAGCCCAGTGACTATAGAGGTACTCGCCAATGATTTCAGCAGTAACGATGTATTTATTCTTTCGGCTATTCCGGCGGTAAACAACGGTTGGGCCGAATTTGAACCAGGGGCTTCGACAGTCACTTTTCATCCTAATCCCGGATTTTCAGGACTTACCCATTTAAATTATGTGGTTTGCGATGGAGCAGGAACTTGTGATAACGGTACCGTCAGTGTGACGGTGATGCCTTTAGTAAGTGAGAACGATACCTTGAGAATCTTTACGAAAAAGAACCTCGAACAAGTGGTGCTGGTTCCTCAAAGTTATACGCTCCTTCCAGGCTGGCCGCAAAATGGTATTTTTGATAACTCGGACGATACCCCGGTTTACATTCCTGATGTTGACTTTTCGGGAATGGATTATTTGTATTTCGAGCATGATGGAGCTCAGACCACTGTGATGATTGAAGTGCTTGATGTGGTTGAAAATGTTTTCCTGTTCAACGATGAATTTTTCACGACATCCGTTGAGCCTCTTGAATTGAATATTTTAGATAATGATCTATACGGACAATCGACCGGATGTATTGGAATAGGAACGCCTCATTTCGGATCATTGGTTTACACTGGTAATTCGCCTAACATCCCTAATGGACAGATATTATATATTCCTCCTGCCGGTTTCCAGGGAGTGGATTGGTTTGATTATACCGGCCATTCCGGAGCAACATGCGGAAGCCCTGCTGAAACGGCACGCGTTTATATACATGTGAGCAATTTTGAGCCTTCTGCAGATAAATTCTTCATGTCAACACCTAAGCGCACCCCGTTGCTCATTGGTTATGACCTTCCTGTTACAGCTTATAGCTTTGCTATAATTGATCAGGGAGACCTTGGTGAAGTTATTTTTCTTCCCGGTCAGGTAGATACCCTGATTTATGATAAATTAATTTCAGGGTATAACCTTTTAATTTACATTCCTAATGAGGATGTAACGGATGGAGAGGATGAATTTGAGATCAGTTATTGCGCACTTGACCTTGAGGGGAATTGTGCTGTAGAAAAATCCGTTAAAATTGAAATGGAAATCCTCAATGTAGGATCTGGAAATGAGCCTATGTGTTTTGACGATTGTGTTTGGCGTGGCGATACCAACTTTGACGGAACCGTAAATCTTCAGGATTTGTTGCCTATTGGCTTAAGTATGGGGGAAATCGGATCTTCAAGAGACGTTAGCCAAACGGGTTACTGGTATGGTGAATATGGATCAGACTGGAACGGGCCATTTAATACGGAGCTCGTTGATCTCAAGCATATCGATGCTGATGGAGATTCTATAGTCACTGCACTGGATACATTGGCGATCAATCAATATTATGGCAGGACACACGCATTAGTGCCTAACATAATGCCATTTTATGAAGATGAAATCCTTTTACAGGGAGATGTTTTTGTATCCCCCGGTGATTTGGTTGAATTGGATATGATTTTGGGAAGTACAGCCGATCCTGCTATTGATATTTATGGATTTACAGTTCCTTTTGAATATAATCCACTATTCTTTGTGCCGGAAAGTGTTAAAATGGAGTTTCAGAATTCCAGCTGGCTTTCTTATAATTCTCCTATTCTTTACATGACTCACAACGACCTCGATGGAAAATTCGAAGGGGCCTTTACTCGTACCAGCGGTCTGTCGGCTAGTGGACATGGTCCTATCGGTAAAGTTAGTCTTGTGGTAGTGGATGACCTCGCAGGTTTCCGAATAGGTGAGGAGCCGGTTCAATCCCGGGTCGGAGGAGGAGTATCAACTGTAATGAACAGTGCAGGACAAACTTTTGGCATGAAAATGGGAGGAGCAACCATCCATATCGTTTTTGAGCAGGATAAAGATTTTGACAAGCTTAATCCCGATTTGTTAAAGTTGTCTCCTAATCCTGCCAGCAACTACCTCAATGTGCATCTCAATGGAGCTCAGGGTTTTGAAAATGTAGTGGTTCGTAACCTTACCGGCCAAACAGTTTATAATGCAGGTAATCTGGAAGGAGATAACAGGACTCAGATTGATGTGAGTAAATGGCAAAGTGGTATGTACTTCGTCAGTGTTTATACCGCCGAAGGGGTGATCAGTAAGAAATTTGAAGTAATTGAGTAAATCGAAAGATTAGATAAAAAATATACTCTGGCAAGAGACTAAACAGATTTCTGAAATCGTTATTTTAAAACCATCGATTCTCAATCTGTAGGTAAATTAGACATTCATTGCTTTATTCATATTCGTGGAATTATTTCATGTAAAGCCGTACTGAAGAAGTACGGCTTTTTTTATAAAAAAACATGAGTCATCCCGAATTTTTTAATTCAAATGGATGCTGAAAATATATTAACAATATTTATCTGCAATATAATCAACTCCTTCAGACCTGTCTTCCGGCGACGCCCCAGGTAGAGTTGAGATTGTTTTTGTTTGATTTCCAATGGATTACATCCATTGCCATTAATACCGGCAGGCAGGCAGGTTAATTCCCTTCGGGAAATGGATTAAGAATAGAGTTAATTTTTAAAAAGAAGATTAAATTTATCCCCGCATGGGGAAAAATATCAATAACGCAGTATGAAATACTGCCAAAAAAGGGACAAAAACCAACTCTGAAAGAGTTGAATGTAACCTGTTTCAAATTTAAAAAACCATAAAAAGTAATAATTATCTGACAATCAATTTATTGAAAAAAATCCCGAACTTTGCCGGTCGGCAAAATTCGGGATGAACTCATGTTTATTCTGTTTAATGGTTTATCTAAAACCTATTTTTTGAGCTCAGCATAGAATTTATAAAAATAAGGAATGGTTTCAATGCCTTTATAAAAATTGAACAATCCAAAATGCTCGTTGGGAGAGTGGATGGCATCAGAGTTCAGTCCAAAGCCCATCAGTACTGATTTTGCATGTAACACCTCCTCGAAGAGCGCTACAATAGGAATACTTCCGCCTTCCCGCTTTGGGATGGGGTCTTTTCCGAAAGTCTCTTTCATCGCTAAATGAGCGGCCTCATACTCAGGAGTGTCAGTAGGTGTAACAGCAGGAGCTCCACCATGAAGTGGGGTCACCACTACTTTCACTGAGGGCGGTGCGATACTTTTGAAGTGTTCTGTGAAAAGTCTTGTAATGTTCTCTGAGTTCTGGTGAGGAACCAATCGCATGCTGATCTTGGCATACGCTTTGGAAGGAAGAACAGTTTTAGCGCCTTCACCGGTATATCCCCCCCAGATGCCATTTACATCCAAAGTAGGACGGATGGAAACCCTTTCGTCCGTTGAATATCCTTTTTCGCCCTGAACGGCATCAATCCCGAGAGATTTTTTATAGTCTTCTTCATTGAAAGGAGCTTCTGCCATTTTTTTACGCTCCTCCAAACTTATTTCATCTACATCATCGTAAAACCCTTTAACGGTGATATGGCCGTTTTCATCATGGAGGGAGGCGATCATATCACACAGAACATTGATCGGATTGGCAACTCCTCCTCCATAAACGCCGGAGTGCAGGTCACGATTAGGCCCTGTCACTTCCACTTCAACATAACTTAACCCACGAAGAGCAGTGGTAATGGAGGGCGTATCATTGGCAATGATAGAGGTGTCTGAAATTAAAATGACATCGCACGCCAGTTTACTTGTATTCTCTTTACAGAAAATACCCAGGTTTATGGAACCTACTTCCTCTTCCCCTTCAATCATGAATTTTACATTGCAGGGTAGGGAATGGGTGGCAAGCATCGCCTCAATGGCTTTGACGTGCATGTATAATTGTCCTTTGTCATCACAGGAGCCTCTTGCAAAAATGGCTCCGTCGGGATGTATTTCCGTTTTTTTAATTACCGGTTCAAAAGGGCCTGACTCCCAAAGTTCAATGGGATCCGGCGGTTGAACGTCGTAATGCCCGTAAACCAGAACCGTAGGATAGGAAGCATCGATTATTTTATCTCCGTAAACTATTGGGTTGCCGGCGGTTGAACATATTTCCACGTTGTCAACACCTGCCTGGATGAGGCTTGAAGCAACGTATTGGGCTGTTTTTAAGATATCTCCTTTAAATTCAACATTTGCGCTTACTGAAGGTATCTTGAGCAATTCAAGTAATTCTTCTAAAAAACGATTTTTGTGTTGTTCGATATACTTTTGTACTTCTTGCATGGTTGAATAATCTGGTTAGGGAAATTGAATAAAGATTAATCTGTTACCTGGAACTGAAAATCTTCAAATTTCAGAATATGAACATATTTGTTTTCAAATCGCTGTATCGGGCTGAGCTCACGGGTAGTGGGATCTGAATATATAATAGGCTCAAATTCATACCTTGTCAGCAGGGTCGGCTGTTTCTCTTTATCCATATAGTATTGAAATTTGGTACCGTATTGGTTCAGCATTCTACCAAAATATATCAGATTGTCGTAGCCCAGGTAAGCTTCAAGGGTAGGGATGGTTCCAAACCGATCGAAGAATTGTTGTTTGAATGCGGCAATATCCTTGGATTGGGGGTTGATGAAAGAGCTAGCCGTAACGTGTACATTCAATTTTTCATAATAACTGTAGTCAATTTTTTCAAACTGCATCCATTGAGGCATTCCATAAACTACAATATGGTTGTATTCTGATTTGGAAACATCGATCTTTCTTAAAAGAGAATAGATAAACGATTCTGACCAGCTGGGTATGATGAATACAGTGGTGTCTTCAAGGTTAATGAATGGCATGAGTTGAAAATCTTCCAGGCCGGCCGTTTCATCTTTTATGATCAATTCCTGGAGCATGATCGTATCTTTCACGCCCTTTTCAAAAATATATTCCTCATAAAAATATTTCAGGCGTGAACGTTCCGCCTCAACATCTTTGCTTACAAGGATGATTTGCTCCGGACGGTAGTGTTTCAATGCATGTTTCATTATCGCCTCACAATGGGTCTCCAGGGTTGGGTTGACCTGTATATATTCCGGGTTGGCCTTGGTCAGTCCTGAAGCAGCACTATGGGGTGAAACAAATGCAATCTCATTATTTTCCGCAAATTCTGCCACCTGTACGATGTTGTCCCTTCGATAAGGACCAATAATGAGGTTGGCATTTTTGAGATCTGGATTTGACCTGATTAAAGAAGAAATGGTTGAAGCGGATGCTTTGGAGTCCATCACAGAAACGTTTAGGCGCACACCTTCCTCGCTGAGTACGTCCATTGCCATTTTGGAGCCGGCATAATAGTTAATAGCCCAAAGTGAGTTGCTATTAATCGCATCCTCACTCGCATTGAATTCGTTTGTGAGAAACGGCAGAATCAGACTGACATTGTAAGATGAAAGCTTCTCTGATCCAATTTCATTTACATTTATAACATTCGTCGGATTGATTCCAGACTCAATGGCACCATCAGAAGTGATGGGCGGGTATTTAATTTTAGGAAAGTCCTTCCATATGACCGTATCCAGATCACCTACGGGAAATTCTTTCACTTCAACATAAGTGCCTGTTTCCGGGTCGTATACTTTTTTACCGGAGATGGGCTCAAGGGTATCACTTGCAGGCGTTTTATCTTTGTCTTTATTCAGCGGTTTGAAAATTTCACATGAGGAAAAAAATATCAGACCGGTTAAAAATAACAGTAAAGATTTATTCCCACTCAATTGTCGCAGGAGGTTTTGTGCTAATATCATAAACAACTCTATTTATGCCTTTTACATTATTGATAATTTCAGTTGAAACAGTGGCCAGTAATTCATAGGGCAGCCGGCTCCATTCAGCGGTCATCCCGTCGGAGGATGAAACAGCTCTCAGCGCTACCGTTTTTTCATAAGTTCGTTCATCGCCCATGACTCCCACAGATTGAACAGGAAGTAAAATAGTGCCTGCCTGCCAAACCTCATCGTAAATATCGAATTTTTTAAGATTTTCAATAAAAATATGATCAGCTTCCTGCAGTAAGGCCACCTTTTCAGGGGTTATATCACCAATAATCCTGATTCCCAAGCCCGGACCCGGGTAAGGATGCCGGTGTAAAATGGTGGCCGGCACTTCAATTTCTTTTCCTAATTTACGAACTTCATCCTTGAAAAGCATTCTTAAGGGCTCGACAATTTTTAATTTCAATAAATCCGGCAGACCTCCAACATTATGGTGCGACTTTATGGTTACTGAGGGGCCATGAACGGAGACGGATTCTATGACGTCGGGATATATGGTGCCTTGGGCGAGCCATTTTATTTTGGGCAGTTTGGCGGCTTCCCGTTCAAAAACCTCTATGAATACTCTTCCTATGGCTTTACGCTTTAACTCGGGGTCGGAAATGCCTTTGAGGGCATCATAAAAATGTTGCTTGGCATCGATCCCAACCACGTTAAGACCGAGGTTGTTATAAGAAGCCAGGACTTCTTCAAATTCATTTTTGCGCAACAGACCATTGTCGATAAAAAAGCAGGTGAGTTGATCGCCAATAGCTCGTTTTAACAACATAGCCGCGACGGAAGAGTCCACGCCTCCGGATAAGCCGAGCAACACATGCTCATGGCCAATTTGGTGCCTTAGTTCCGCAACAGAATGCTCTGCAAAGTGAGCCGGGGTCCAATCGCCTTTCATGCCAACAATTCTCTTAAGAAAATTTCCCAGGAGCAGCAAGCCGTCAAGACTATGAGCTACCTCGGGATGGAATTGTAAACAATATACGGGAGATCCAAATGTCCCTTCCGGGGCTTTAAAAGCTGCTGTAGAAATGCTATTTGTTCCCGCCAGTAATTGAAAACCTTCAGGAATCCGGGAAATGGTATCCCCGTGTGACATCCATATTTGTGATTCCTCTGGTATATTATGGAAAATATCATCTTCAGGATGAATCAGGGAAAGGGAGGCTTTTCCGTATTCTCTTTTGTCTGATTTTTCAACGGAGCCCCCGTAGTAGTTTGCGATAAATTGTGCTCCATAACATATTCCCAATACCGGAACTTTACCGATAAACTTTTCCAGATCTATCTGCAGGGCATTTTCATCTTTAACCGAAAATGGACTTCCGGATAAAATAAAAGCCTTAATCCCTGGATCTGCCTCTGGAATTTTATTGAATGGCGTAATTTCACAATAAATGCCTAATTCACGCACACGCCGGGCTATTAGCTGTGTATATTGCGACCCGGAGTCGAGTATGATTACCTTTTCTTCCATTCCGCAAATATACATTTAAAAATTAAAGCATACAGCCTATTTTGCAATTTTGCAAAACAGGCTGTACTCCATTTCTCATTTTTTTTAGTTTGTTGGAAGCCTTGTACTGAAAAGTATCCTAAAGGTTATTATTCAATAAACAAATTGAACTCTACCCGACGATTCTTGTCCCGACCTTCTTTATATCTGTTGTCGGCAATGGGAACGGTTTCTCCATATCCTTTGTGAAAGATGCGATAGTCTTTGATGCCTTTGGAAACCAGGTAATCAGCACAAGCTTTTGCCCGTTTTTCTGATAATCTTTGATTGTCCTCGCTGCTTCCCACACTATCGGTATGGCCACTGATATTGAGTTTATGAGCAGTGTTGCGTTTCATGATGTCGGCAATCTTATCGAGAATAACGTAAGATTCGGGTTTTAAATTTGCAGAGGCTGTTTCAAACTGAACCGCCTGCACCGCGTATTCAAGGGTTGCTTTATCTTCTTCCGTTATGGCGGGGCAACCGTTATTGGCTATCGGGCCGGGCTGCTCAGGGCATTTGTCTAATTTGTCCAAAACTCCATCCTTATCAGTGTCTGGACACCCCCTGGTGGCTTTTGGTCCGGCGTTGTTTGGACAATCATCCATGCTATCGGAAATTCCATCTTTGTCGGCATCCGGGCATCCGTTCGTGGCCGCTTCTCCCGGTTGATCCGGACAGTCATCCAACGCATCAGGAATTCCATCCCTGTCTGCATCAGCAGCCAGTGGACATCCTTTATTATCGATCCGGCCTGCTTTATCCGGGCATTCGTCTTTTTGATCCGGGACCCCGTCATTGTCCCGGTCAGGGCAACCCTTCAACGCTTTAATTCCCGCCATGTCAGGGCAATCGTCCTCTCCATCAGAAACCCCGTCACCATCACTATCCGGGCAGCCGTTGAGGCCTGCCAGGCCGGCCACCTCAGGACAGAGGTCTTCACTGTCTGCAATGCCGTCGTGGTCTTTGTCGTTGATAGCCTTAGGCACCATGGGAACCTCTCCATCACCTAATAGTACAAGTACCCCTGCACCAACCTGAAAATGATTTCTGAATGCTTTAAAGCCTAATCCTAATTCGGCTTTTACCCCAATGTAGGAATGTTTGAATACGCGAAGATTGAGTGCGGCTCCGATTGGGGCAGCGAAAGAAATATCGCTGGTTAAATCTTCCGAAATGCCACGTATCCCTGTGTAAACATAAGGATACAACAAATTGGATTCCCTGAACAATTTTAATTGTAAAAGCAAATCCATACTGGCAAGAGCCATCGATTGAAATCTTCCCTGGCCATCCAACGGGATGTTGCCTTTTTGTAATCTGGCGGGGACGGAAAAGTTCAGATAATCATTCAGATGTCGAATGTATTCCATTTCCAATCCAATACCGGCAAAATCCAAAGTAGAAAATTCTTTGGTTATGGGCCAATGATAATTGGTGTTGATTAACCTAAAGGCTACCCCATTTTTTGCTCCGGAATATTGTGCGATAGCAACCTGAAAGGTCAATACAATCGTTAGCAACAGAAATATTAGTTTCTTCATAATTAAATAAATTTGGTTTAATAAAAGTCGTAGGGAAGGAATGAAACTTCTTCCGGTTAACTTTTCCCGATAACTAATTTTTGGACTGTTTTTCACGGCAAAAGTAACCTGGGAGTTGCAGACTGGTTGATAAATTTGACTTGGGAATATGATTAGGAGATGGTAAGGGGGAAGTTCCCTGATAGGTGCATTATAAGACATAGAGTCCTAATCATGGCAGGTTTTCACTCGCAAAAAGAAGAATAGTTGAAATTTCGGGGATAATAATGGTTAATTTCCAACCAGACCTCTGCCTGTTTTTTCAATTTTACCTTCTTCCATGAGTTGTTTTACCAACCTGTCGAGTATACCGTTTACAAAGTCTTTACTTTTGTCTGTACTATAAATTTTGGCTAATTCTACGTATTCGTTAAGGGTTACCTTCGTCGGGATACTGGGAAATGTCATAAATTCAGTGATAGCCATTTTAATAAGGATCATATCGATTACGGCAACGCGGTCAGCATCCCAGTTTTTTAGGGCCGGGCTAATGATCTCCAGGAGGGCTTCTTCTTTCTGCACAGCGCTAATCAGCAAGACTTTTCCGAACTCTTCAATGGTTTCAGCCCCTGGTTCATATTCTTCATAAAAATTTTCCGGGAGAGGCAGTGCTTTGATGGTCTTTTTGATGGTCCCGACCACCAGCGATTTATCTTCTTCCCAAAGCGGGTAATGATCACTAACCAGTTCTATGAACGTTTCATTATTTATGCAGGTCTTGTACAAGGACATGAGTACTTCCTTATAATCTTCGGCAGTAGAATCAGGCTTTTCAATAAAGTCTGCATGTTCTTTACTTTCTGTAAATTCCGCATAAAACCTTCTGACCTGATCTTCTTCGAGTTTTTCTTCAAGGTTGTATTTCCTGAAGAGTCTGAAAATGGATTGGTTTTGCAGCAGCGAGGTCATCAGTGGATTATCTGCAAGTTTAGGCGTAAAATTTTTGTCCGCCTCAGAAGGCAGATGTTTTGATTTTTTACGTTTTGCATCAATTCTTGAATAAGCAGCGGTTCGCATGAAAAGCAGCAGGTTGAAGAGGTACAATTCGTAGGTATCGTGTACGCTTGCCCGATACCGTGACAAAATAGTCTCCAGATCAACTAATTTGTCACGGCTCATGGTATATAGCATCTGCATTACTTTTATGCGGACGTTCCTTCTGCTTAGCATAGTTTTTATTTAGACTTTTGGCAAATATACCGTATTTGCTTTATGATTGTTTGATTATTTGAAATAATCTTCCTGGATCTTTTCAAAGTGCGGTAGTTTTTTGTAATGCCATTTTTTTATGATGGTTCCATTTTTCATTAATAGAATCCCCGGATTCGAACGAATGATCGTTTTGAGCATGATGTCATCGCCCTGGTAGAACGGAAATTCACAACCTGATGCTTCCTGAAAAGCCTTAATGCCTTCCGGGCCCAGGTAGGCGGTGGCGACATTGACTTTATAACCGGCTTCTATAGCGGCTTTCATAACCGGGTTAACGGTTCCGGTCCAGTGTTTCAGATAATCCTCATCCCAGATGAAGACTGGTTCCACCACTTGCCGTTTTACAATGGTATCAATGCTTGTGACGATTTTGGGAGGTTCAAGGGTATCGCCAACAACCATTATGGTATCCTGAACGAAGGTGGTATCATTAACAGTTACGGTGCGGCTGCTTCTTGTACCGTAGAGTTTATAGGCAACGATCAGGAAGTTGTAATCTTCAATGGCAAGTAAATCATCCTGTGCTTCATTGGCGTTCATATCCTCCAATGCAAAATCACTGATTTTGGTGGCTTCAATTTCAGGGGTTGATTTTATTTGCACCAAATCCCACTCTTCTTTGGGATAGTTTTTAAATTCTTTCATGTATTGATCGAAAGGCAACTTGACGAATTCACCGGTATTCTTATTGGTCATTTCATAGTGGGTTACCTTCACATTACCTGCGGCTTCTTCTTCCTGTACTTTGCGTTCAGCAATATTTACACCTTCTTTGAATGGGCGAAAATCCACATCCGGTATATCCCATACATAATTACTGATACAATAAAATGTAAGGCCAACCAAAGTGGCAATGCTCACGATGGCACGCGTTCCTTTCGACCATAATTGGTGCATACTCTTGGTGGTAAATACAAATAATATGGCAGGAAACATGAGCCCCACATCCTTTAGGAAAGAAGTAAAGGGTTTCAATTTGATGAAGTCTCCGAAACATCCGCAGTCCGTAACTTTCATATTGGTTTCCACCCACGGACCCCATTGCATAAACTGGAAGAAATTGACCCCTTCCGGCACATATCCGGTGAGGTAGGTGAATCCGGTCAGGATAAGGAAAAATATCACGAGCAGTAAAAAAGTCCAGGCGGTGAATTTTTTCATGGCGCCGATGATCAACATTACTCCCAGCACAATTTCAAGCACGATCATAAATACGGAAATGCCTACTGAATGTTCACTAAACCACGGGAACATGGGGGCAATAAAACTAAAGCTGGTACCGCTAAAAGTAGCTTCGAATTCGCCGAAGTAATCCTGCATTTTGTAGGCAGTACCCAACGGGTCAACGGCCTTTACCAATCCGGAGAAAATGAATAAAACCCCGGTGAAATTCTGAAGGTAGCTGATCAGCCAGTTTTTGATCTCTCCTTTGAGAAAATAAATGGCCAGTGTTATAATAAATGCCACAATACCCACGCCAATTAACATGCTTGTCAGTGTCATATCCCTTTGTTTTTTGTTTCTGCTAATTTGATTAATGCGAAGATAGCATAAATAATGATGTCCATGTAGTTTGCATCCAGCCCTTCAGAAGCAATGGTCTTTCCTTTGTTATCTTCAATTTGTTTGATTCTTAAGATTTTTGCGAGGATGAGATCTGTAATGGAACTGATGCGCATCTCTCGCCAGGCTTCACCATAATCATGATTTTTACGGATCATTAACTCACGTGTTTCGTGGGCAAAATGATCGTAAAGGGGAATGATTTCTTCGGTTTCCATTTCCAGTGGAGCTTCAGGAGGAAGTGAAAGTTGAACCAGGGCGATGATTCCGTAATTGACCAATGCCCAGTATTCTCCTTCGATGCTGTCTTCCACCAGTTGAGTCGATTTTTCTTCAATACTTCTGATCCGTTGAGCCTTGATGTACATCTGATCCGTCAGGGAAGAGGGACGCAAAATTCGCCAGGAAGTACCATAATCCTCATGTTTTTTGAGAAAAAGTGCTCTGCAATGGCTGCTGATTTCGTCGTATTGCCCGAGGGTTTTTTTCACTATTCTGATATTTTACGCAAATATACAGATTGCCTGAATACATTAGGAAACTTAAGGGCTTTAAAAGTTTAAGAAGAGCTTAATCTTTGTTAATGATTTCCGAAATTGGAATGCAGAGAATGATTAAAGGGTCGCAGTGGTATTTAACTGGTGAAATTTTTGCCAAAAAGCAGAATCAGGCCATCGGTTTTCTAACCGGTAGTAATGTTGGCGCATTTCGAGGTATTGTCGGAATCTCTCGTCCATTGATTGCTCAAAATCTTCAAATCCTCCATTGGGACTGAGTAGATTTTTGGCGATAATTGGAGCCACCTCCCACGCATTGGACAGTGATTTGATGATGCCCTGGGAAGTGATCGGATCATAGGCTGAGGCCGCATCTCCGAGGGCTACCCAGTTTTTGCCTGCTATTCGGTCCAGTCGGTAAGACGGTGCGTGAAATCCTTTTGGTGATGAATCCTGCAAGCTCATCCCGGAAACAAGTTTGAAGGTATTGGGTGTGTTTTTAAGGTGTTCCATCCATTGATCGGCCCGGTTCAGTTTTTTTTGCCTGATAGTGTCCTGGTCGGAATATAAAGTCACCAGTAAATTTTTGTCAGGCAGGCGGGCAGTGTACCACCAGCCGTACTCCACAGCTTCCAGGTGGGTTAGTTTAAAAACAGGCGGGGTATCCGTTGCAGCGAATCGTGAAGCCAGGCAAAGGAGGGAAGCTGTTTCCATCTTTTTACTGCCTTGCTGGTGGGCAAACAGGGCAGTTGATCCTGTGGCATCCACCACTATTCGTGCCTTAAATTGATCCAGTTGATTTTGGCTGTCTGAATAGGAGAGTTCAAAGGTATCATCATTCAGCACCTTGGAGGTCAGAAATTTGGCGCCGGTCAAAACCGTTGCCCCCGCAGATTGGGCTTCTTTTGCCAGGAATAAATTGAACCTTCGTCGATCCAGGTGCCAACCATGGCCATAAGGACTTAATATGTAGTCGTTATAACCACGACGCTCATCTCCCCAATAGGATACACTCCCGAAACATGGGTCATGCTTTTCCTGGAGAAAGGCAGGGAGGATGCCCATTTGTTGAAACAAGTTGCGAGTTTCCGGAGGGATACTTTCACCGATCCTGAATTTTTCGTATTCCCCTGATTCCAATATGATAATATCCTTTACTCCCAGGCGACAAAGATTGATGGCACAGGCACTTCCTGCGGGACCGCCTCCCAATATGGCAACAGAATAAATGGACGGGGGGATAATTTCAGTCATTTTCGCTAAATCTGAGAAAGAAATAAGCACTGGCAGCCGCAATCAGGCATTTAAAATAACCTGTCTGTGGCTACCAGCGTTTTTATATAAATATCAAAGTTAAAGTCAGATCAATTTCAACTTTTCGGCGGATAATTCTTATCGGTGGCCGTATTGGGCCAGGGAACTACCAGGTTGCTTTCGTCTTTTTTGAAATTGCTTTTTACCTCCAGATAATAATCTTTATCAAAATTATCCGGGTAATTTTCAATGGCCGGCCCCTGGATAATCACCCCGATATTGTTCCAATTGTCTAAAATGTCCAAACGACTCTGGAACCTGCCTACCTCAGTGGCAGGAAAGGTGGAGGTGGCATCTACCGCAGTGCCTTTTCCCCTTAATGAATATCGTTGAACGGGTAATTTGCCGTTATTGGCCACCAGGTCGTCAAAGGTATATACAGCCACAGGGCGCTGAGCAGGCCAGGACCAGAATAAGCTGGTATTCACCGTGCCACTATAGGCATTTTGTGGGGTAAGATCTCCTCCCGGGTTGGGTGCAGGAATATGAGTGGCACAGGAATTGTAATCGGTGTGCCACGGGATGGCCATGAATTTTGAAATATCACCCGGTTCAACCGGGGTGTTGGTTCGTAAAGGAGTGTATCCAACCCCTAAAAAGGGATTGTCCTGGCTGGCCTGAGCATAATCAAGGTGTTTCGCATTGATCCGGAAAGGCCCTATGGCAGGGTTTTTCCAGTCCTGGTTAAAAAGGTTGGGATCCCTGGCAATAAAAGTCATATCTATGCCCGGGCTGAATCGTCCTCCCAGGCAATTAACCAGTGTTGCTTTATCCAGAAATTCTCCGGGGCCAAGTGGTTTGGCAGGAGCATTTTCACTCATACCATTGGCCCATTGACTCAGAAAAAAATACTGGGTTTTGGAAACTGTAAGAAATCCTTTGGCGGAGTCGCCCAGCGAAAGTGGCATCAAAGGAGAACCAGTTTCAGTCTGATCGTCCTTTCCAGTCAGGTTCGGATTTCTGATGTAGGACATGATATTAAAAGATGGTTTTTGTTCCCCCATATTGGACATATTCCTGTGAGCCTGTATGGCTTTTTGCGGCAGATTGGTATTCCACATCTGGAGATGGGCTGCAAGCAGGGTAGGAGCAACTTCATCTTCAAAATGAGGTTTAAAACTGGGCTGATATTTTCCATCGGAATAAATTTCGGGATCGAGATTCATGTTTTCCAGCCAGTTGGTAAATATATCGTCCCAGAGGGAAACCACATTTAATGTTTGGGGAGCATAGGAAGGATCCGTCGATACCACCCAGGCACTGCCGGGAATATCCCATTTGCTCCCATCGTCAAAAATCACTGTTGCCTTTACCGGCCCGTCAGAAGTGTCATCGAGCCAGTTGTTGTTGTCAACATCCATATTTAAGGGAGCGTTTGGATCGTGATCTCCCTGGCTATTGAATCCACAGGCTTTGCCAAAGCCCCCCAATACCAATAGTCTTCCGTTGTCTTCTGTCAGAATTTCGCCCAGTGACTCAATGGATTGAATGCCGGTGGTATTTCCTTTGGTTCCCGGGAAAGATTGGGGATAATTTTCAATATTTTTGATGGTGCCGCTGGTTGAATCCCAATAGGTAGCCATCACACCGTTTTTGAATTCGGCGGTGTTTTTATTGGAGGCTTTGATTGCCCTGGGACCAGGATCAATGACCAGTTTTTGCAACCTGGTCTTATTCGACGGATCGTTGGAACCTGCAAATTGAGGGTTTCTAATAGGAGGAAAAGCTCCGTTTTCGTATAGTTCAATGCCCTGATTTGCATCCTCATCGATACTCCAGCAGTTGGCTTTCTTATTGGCGAGGTGGACGGTCCATGCTATGTCCACAACTTTTTTTCCATTAACGACAGATCCAATGATCACCTCTGTTCCTGCCCCGGATGGGTAACTCGTGGGAGCATCATTATCGTACTGAAATATTTTGAAACGAGCGGCCTGACGTTTGAGTTGTCCAGAGGTGTCCCGGATATCATCGCTGGTAATGGTTTGTGTTTCCTGGCCTTTTTTTATGGGGAGCCCGCCGGTTAAACCATTTTCCCCTTTTCGGCCGGCCATTGTTTCGGGGGCAATATAATAATCCTCACTGTTGCCGACTCTGGCCATGCCAATAGCCGGGTGAATGCGCAAATTTATTTTATTTTCCATGATGTTTTTAGTTTTGAAGATAAAAAAATAGGGGTGGGGTTAAAACCTGGAAACCCGCTGTCCGAGGTAATTTTTTAGCAAAATATGGCTGGTACTCACATTTTTTCCCGGGAGGATCGGCAGCCCGTCCGGAGTGTTTGTAGTGGTCATGGTATTGTGGCAACTGAAACATTCGTTCTGCGAAACTATATTTTGCGTGAAAGTTTCAATCACCGAGTTGGACAATTGAACGGAACCGGTGATCAGGGTATTTTGATCGGTATTCGGGTTCCAGTCAGGTTTCAGACCATCCGCAACCTTAAACCAAACGGCTCCTATTTCAATGTAATTTCTCCAAATGGATTTTTCATCCAGTTTTGCATGCATCATTTCATTAATTTCATCGATATTATTTTGGTTGATGCTGTTGCCTCCTCCTCTTCGGAATTGAAGCGCCACCTGGGTAACAGGGGACAATTTTTGAGTGGCAGCGTCTAAAGTCAAAATGGGAGCATTATTCTGGTTCACATCGGCGAGTTTGGTATCCTTGTTGTAAAAGGTATGATTCAATTCCGAAACTCCGCCATCCCGCTGGGCGTTGGCCGCCAGGTAAGGTGCATTGTCGACGTGCTCGAAAGTTGCCCAAATAGCCTCCGGATGCCCTTCGACCACCACTGCAATGTGAAATCCTACGAGGGCTACTTTTACATTTTTCTGTGTTTTGGGATTATCTGGAATCGTAACCAGCCCATCTACCTCCTCCAGTAACTGGATCTCGGCTTCTGTGGTATAAAAATTGCTGACATCCTCTCCTTCACCGACGAGTTTCCAGGCCAGTTTCAAGGAAAGTGCCCCCACAGGAAAAGTCGTATCTGCGGGGAAATTCTGAAACGCAGCAGGATCATAGAGTTTGTTTTCTAATACAAAATCCCTGTAAGTGCCGTTTATGGACATAGTAGTATATACGGCGCGGCCATTTGTATCGACCACAATACCATTGGATTCGGCCTGATTTACTCCGCCTAAAATATGGTTTTTGTCCTCTTTAAATTCTGGCAGGATGGCTTTGTCCGTATACATGGTGTCAAATACCAAATGATCCATATCTACCTTGCTGGTTAGCCACAGGAAATATTCCCAGGAGATTTGGTGAAAATCAAAATTGGAGGAAGCTTTAAAGGCGGCTGGATCAGGCATCGGAAAAGTTTGCCCTAAATTCGGGGTTTCGATCAATTCCTCTCCTTCAACCTCATTTTCGGGAGGGACAGTGACGGCTTGTTTGCATGTCTGGAGTAAAAACAGACAAAAAAGAAAGGCAAGAATCAGACTGAATGGTTTGTTCCGTTGTGATGAATTTTGCATAAATAATAGCTTTTAGGTGATAGATGAAGCCTCATTAACTTCAACCCTGTTTGAACAAACAGTACAATTTTTCACCTCCGGTGTTGGGGGGTGAGAATGGTATGGTTTTAGGTTTTGGTGTTAACACGGCTAAGTTGTAATATTCAATACATCAAAGGTCAGGGAATTTCAATAGGCGGGAAAGGGTATAAATACCTGTTTTATTGATTGTACCGTAAAATGTTAAGCGATAAATGAAAAGAAAATCCCGAATTTTGACACTTTGCAAAATTCGGGATAATCCGGACCGAGTCCAGAATTGGGGAGGGGATTCCTAGAAGGCCAAAACGTTGGCTTTCTTATATTCGTTTACATAAGCAATGGCATTGAGTGCAGCAATCGTTCCATCTGCTGTGGCCGTGGTTATTTGCCTGTATTTTTTAGCACGGGCGTCTCCGGCAGCATAAACCCCTTTTACATTGGTTTCCAGATCGCTGTCGGTGAGTATTTCACCCCATTGATTTAGTTTTACCTTGTGTTTTAGAAAATCAGTTCGGGGCACATACCCGATAAAAATGAACACCCCGTCAATTTGTTTCTCCATTTCTATCTGAGTTTCCAGGTTTTTAATGGTCACTTTATTGAGTTTGCCGTCACCGTGAAACTGGCTGATCGTTGAGCTCATGATGAAATCAATTTTAGCATTGCCTTTAGCTTCGTCAATAGCATGTTCATAGGCCTGGAAATGATCGAATTGATGCACGATAGTCACCTTTGATGCATATTGAGTCAGGGAGACAGCCTCTTCGAGGGCGGAGTTGCCGCCACCGACCACGATAATCTCCTTATCCTGGAAAAAATCTCCGTCACAGGTGGCGCAATAGGAGATACCTTTTCCTGAAAATTCTTTTTCACCGGGGACACCAAGTTGCCTTGATTTCCCTCCAGACGCCAAAATAATGGATTGGGCCGTAAAGATGCCTTTCCCTGAAATCGAAACACTTTTCACTTCTCCCTCCAGCGAAAGATCCTCCACGGTGGCATTGGAAATGATCTTGCATCCAAAGGATTGTGCCTGTCGTGCCATGGTTCTGGAGAGCATATATCCGCTAATGTTTTCCACTCCCGGATAATTGGCTACCTCATGCGTCAGCACCATTTGTCCCCCGGATACCCCTTTATTGATAATCAGGGTTTTCATCTTTGCTCTGGACAGGTAAATTCCGGCGGTCAGTCCCGCAGGGCCAGCCCCGATAACGATAACATCATAATGATTTTCATCCATAATATGCGGATTATATGTTGATGAAATAAACTCAGGATACCGGAGGTCTGGACGGATCCAATCCCCCCGATACCCCATAGTTTATGCTTCTTTAGTTGCAAAAATTTTCGTTCAGAATATCCATAATTTGCTCGCGGGATTGTATGCTGCTGGTCGCTTTTACAAGTTGTCCGTTTTTGAAATAAACGGTAAACGGAAGTCCCATGAAGGTCGAACATTCCGGAAGATTACGAACAACGGCAGCGTGCGGGTTGTCGAAAAGCATGTCATAAAATTTAACATTGTCACATTCCCCGGAAATATCCTCCATTTCTGCATACACAGGCAGACACATAGGGCCCATCCTTCCACAGCAAATCATGACATTTTCATTTTTGTTGATGATTTCACTAAATTGATCAGCGGTTTCAATATGGTCCAGATTCGTTTGCAGTGTCATAATTTAAATATTTTAATTTAAAAAATAATAATTTCCAAAAATCACCTCTGTGATGAAATATAATAGTGCAAATCTAGGACCTGGATAGAATAGATTCTGTAACCTCTGTTACAGAACGGATGGAAAGAATTAGGTTTGGAAATATTGTCGAATAAAGAGTCGGGATGACAGGATTTGAACCTGCGGCCCCTTCGTCCCGAACGAAGTGCGCTACCGGGCTGCGCCACATCCCGAGGAATGAATGAAGTGGTGAGGTTTATTGAAATTAGTCGGGATGACAGGATTTGAACCTGCGACTTCTGGTCCCCCAGACCAGCACTCTACCGGGCTGAGCTACATCCCGAAAATATTATTTTCTTTCGAAACTACGATACATGGCAAGTAACATTTTGGAAGCACTTGTCATTCTGTCGTAGAAGTCTTCATATTTATCCGGCGCGAGGTTAAATACGCCGTCAATCACATGTAAAATCGCCACACATTCAAAAATGGCACACCTGGAGGAAACGATAAAATTTTTCTTGTCGGTGATTTCCATTCTACCTGTACTTTCTGTCAGGTGATAAAGCGATTTTAAAATGGCTTCTTTGAGTTGTTTTTTATAATAAACATCAATAGCGATATCTTCGGCCATAAATTTGAGTATGTCAACCGATAGTCGATTCAAATGCTGGTAAATATCTAATTTTTCAAAATCGAACATCCAATTGGGTTGTAACTTTTATCACCACTGAAGATAATGGGCAAAATTAAAACTTAATTGACTAATTCCAAATACCGATGTAGATTTTACAAAAGAAATTAGGAAGGACTTTAGACTAGTTTTGAAAGGTATGTGTTATAATTGCCTGTAAGATATAAGCTTAGCAGATACCAAATCAATTATGTTTATGAAAAAAATAATTATTACGGTTTTCCTTTTTGTATTTAATGTTTCCCTTTTTGCGCAGGATGAAGGGTATCTACTTTTAGCCGACCGGGTATTTGACGGAGAATCCATGCACACGGATTGGGCCGTTTGGGTAGAAGGAAATCCATTGGATAATATTAAAGTACTCGAGGACGTCTCCTTCGTGATGAAGGGTGGAAAAATCTAGAAACAAATTACCAAGGAATAAAGAGAAAGGATTTTCTCTTAAAAAGTGAGTGAGGATACGCAGACTCGAACTGCGGACCTCTTGCCTGTCAAGCAAGCGCTCTAAACCAACTGAGCTATACCCTCATAAATTTCCTCATGACAAAGAAACATTGGAATTACTCCCAGGGCGCAAAAATACTACTTTTTTTAAAAATTGGTTAGGCATTATTATTTTATTTTGAAAAAAAACAGACTCTTTTTGAATCAATTCCTTCAAACCTGCGTAAAAGAGTACTAAGTTTCTTCTTATCCCATTCATTCAACTAGTGACAATATCATTTTGTCGAAAAAAATTGAACTTTTTTCATGAACGGGCAACTTTTGCAGATATACGTAGTCTTTAAAATATCTACAATACAATAACCCTATCATTTGAAAACAAAACCTATAAGATTTCTCTGTAAGAAGAGAGTTTTTTCATACTAGTCCAAATTTTGTTGCCGTGCCAGGAGCACGGCTTTTTTTTTGCCCACAGATAATAACCTGGAAAAAATGCAACTTTTTAGCCATTAGGGAGTCTTTCCACCAAGTATGAACCGTTCATACTAATCCAAATTTTTTGACCATACTCCCGGGTATGGTCTTTTTTATGTAAAAGCATGCCTTTCTTTTTCCTGCTTCCTTTATCTTTGTTTCCTAAATAGAATACTATGCTTTTGAAAAATCATTCGCTTGCGCAATACAATACTTTTGGCATCGAAGTAAAAGCCGGGCAGTTCATGATTTTAGAAAGCGAAAGGCAACTTGAAGAATTGATTCAATCCAAAACTGATCACCTGCCTATTTTTATTCTTGGCGGCGGCAGCAACCTGCTGTTTACCAAAGATCTCCCTTACCTGGTGGTAAAAAATGCCCTTTCCGGCCGAAGCTTTCAAAGAATGACAGATGAAAAAGTCATGGTAACCGCCGGCGCCGGTGAACCATGGCATGATTTTGTGGTCTGGTGTCTGATGCAGGGTTTTGGCGGATTGGAAAACCTTTCTTTGATTCCGGGAACCGTAGGAGCGGCACCCATTCAAAATATCGGTGCCTATGGGGTGGAGTTGAAAGATGTTTTTTGGGAATTAGCAGCCATTGACCTGGAGACCGGGGAAAAGAAGATCTTTGATCGGGCCCAATGCCGGTTTGGTTATCGCGACAGTATTTTTAAAAATGAGCTGAAAGATAAATTTTGTATCACCGAAGTTTCTTTCTTATTGACCTCTTCCGGCCACAGGATAATGGATGATTATGGAGCCCTGCAGTCACTTTTGAAGGAACATAACATTTCCCAACCAACGATTTATGATATTCACAGGGCCGTGATCGAAATCAGACGATCAAAATTACCCGATCCGACCTTGCTTGGCAATGCAGGCAGTTTTTTTAAAAATCCTGAAGTCGAAAGGGCTCATTTTGAAAAAATAAAGGCACAATTTCCGGACATGCCTTCTTACCCCGGAAAAGACGGATGGGTGAAAATTCCCGCTGGCTGGCTTATAGAGCAATGTGGCTGGAAAGGAAGGCGGAGAGGCGATGCCGGGTGTTATGAAAAACAGGCCCTGATCCTCGTTAATTACGGGAAAGCAGGGGGTGAAGAAATAAAAAAGCTTTCGGACGAAATCGCTAACGATGTTTTTAAAAAATTTGGGGTGTCCCTTTCACGGGAGGTCAATATTCTTTAGCGTCAGATTTTGCAACTTTTTAAACAAATCAATTATGGGAAGTATCATCATTCGTAACGGGAAAATGATTAATCGGGGACAAATAGTAGAGGGAGATATTTTTATTGAAAAAGGAAAGATTGTTAAAGTTGGAACCGGGCTCGACAAATCCGCCGATATAGAGATTGATGCCTCTGGAAAGTACATTATGCCTGGAATTATTGATGACCAGGTGCATTTCAGAGAACCTGGATTGACGCACAAAGCCAATATTTATACAGAATCCAGGGCTGCCGTGGCAGGGGGAGTGACTTCCTTCATGGAAATGCCCAACACCAAACCCGCTGCCCTCACCCAGGAACTCCTGCAGGACAAATACGATATCGCCTCCAAAACTTCCCTGGCCAATTATTCTTTTTTTATGGGGGCTGCCAACGACAACCTGGAAGAGGTGCTTAAGACCAATCCGGTTAACGTATGCGGGATCAAGGCTTTTATGGGATCCAGTACAGGGAATATGCTGGTGGATGATCCGTTGACGCTGGAGGGACTATTTAGCCGTACGCCAATGTTGATTGCCACCCATTGTGAGGATGAAACCACCATCAGGAATAATACGGAAATTTTCAGGAAAAAATATGGGGAAGATATCCCGGTGAGCATGCACCCTGAGATTCGAAGCGTGGAGGCATGTTGGCTATCTTCTTCTCTTGCCGTGGATCTGGCCAAAAAACATGATGCACGCCTGCATATTTTACATATTTCCACAAGGGATGAACTGGATTTGTTTACCAACACCCTGCCTCTTGAAGAAAAAAAGATCACCGCAGAAGTTTGTGTTCACCATTTATATTTCAATAGCGATGATTATAAATCTCTGGGGTCGTTGATAAAGTGTAATCCTGCTATAAAAAGCAGGGAACATCAGGAAGCCTTATTTCCTGCATTGCTTGATAACAGACTCGATATTATAGCCACCGATCATGCCCCTCATACATGGGAAGAAAAACAAGGCAATTATTTTTCTGCTCCCAGTGGTCTGCCTTTGGTGCAACACTCCCTCAACATTATGTTGGGGTTTTACAAAAAGGGAATGATCAGCCTGGAGCGAATCGTTGAAAAAATGTGCCATGCGCCGGCAATCTGTTTTCAAATCGACAAAAGAGGTTATCTTGATGAGGGGAATTGGGCTGATGTCGTAATATTTGACCCTGCTCAAAAGCAGGTAATTGACAAATCAGACCTACATTACAAATGTGGCTGGTCGCCGATAGAAGGAATGGAGATTCAGGGTAGGGTAGAGCAGGTTATTGTGAGTGGTCACCTTGCCTATGATAATGGAGTCTTCAGGGAAGGGAAGTCAGGGGAACGGCTTTTATTTTTGCGATAGGCGTTTTCCTGGTCTTTTTTGTTAAATTCTTACGGTTCCAAAATTCGGTTCTCCTAAAATCGTTACTCCTTTAGTTTGTCATAAATTGGATACGTTTACTTCTGGCCAGATTAAAATTTTTCCATGAGTAGAAAGGAGACATTTTATTTTTACTTGCTTTTGGCGATAATATCTCTCGTTCCCGTTTCGGGATCGGGACAATTCCAGCTCGGCATTAAAGCGGGCATGAATATGGGAGATATCAAAGTAAGGTCTGAAACCCTTTTGGTAGATGAGCATTATGCACCACTCCGCCTCTGGCATTTTGGGATGAACGGCACCTTTGATCTTTCAAAAAATATTTCTTTACAGACAGACCTGCTATTCAACCAAAAAGGAGGACAAAGCCCCGTCGATTTAAGCATGCCGAATCCTCTTGAAGCCTATTGGCAATACAAAATGAGCTACCTGAGCCTGCCGCTGCTTGTTCAATATAATTTTGGTCCACTTGCCCTGGAAGCCGGCCCTGAAATAGGATATTTGATCAATATGAAAGTACTGAGAAATGATGTATTGGTGGAGAATGACCTTACTTTTCTGGGGGATCAGAAAATCGACTTTTCTATATGTGTGGGATTTAAATTTTCCGTTGAACAGTTTTTTACGGAAATTCGATGGGTAAGAAGTATGCTGTCTATCGGCGATATCACTTTTTCGGATATGAATGGTGCGCCGTTGGGGCATTATCACCATTATGCGAATACTCTCCAGGTGTCTTTCGGGTATTATTTTTTGGGTAATGAAAAAGCAGAAAAGATCACCGGCATAGAATGATCACATTCCATGCCGGTGAAAATTGGGTTAATTGGCAACGGCTTGCCCGGCATTAATGATGCCCCATCCGAACGAATTGCTTTTGTTTGGATAGAATGAAGCGGAAGTCTTCATCCTGTTAAAGACCTGTGTTCTCGTTTGAGAAAGATTGGTGGACCATATTAGCGCGGCTATTCCAGCCGTTGTTGCCGTAGCAGCGGATGAACCGCCCACACGATCTACCTGGTTTCCGCTCATGGAAAGCGTTAAGGCCGTTCTCGAGTTGTCATTTCTGCGCTGCATAACTGCCACGAAATCTACGGCACTTCCTGTATGGCATACATCGCACTCCTGCATAGGACTGCCGTCTTTGACGCCGGTAACGGCCACTGTCTCGCTCATTGAAGCTGGAAAAATCACTCCTACCCAATTGGTAAATGAGGTGGAAGTCCCGGCGGCGGCAATGATCATCTTTCCTTTGTTGTAGGCATAATAAATGCCATCGGCTACTTTACTGCTCCAGAAAATATCTCCTAATGACATGCTGATTACCTTCACATCACTGCGGTCTCCTGCAATTTTTAAACCATTTTTGACTCCGGTCTTTTCACTTGATCCGTTAATTATCACATCTCCTGTTCCCCTGATGGCCAAAAGGTCAGCATTGTAGGCGACGCCTATAGAAGTTCCATTGTATCCTCTTGGAGCTGCAATTAAGCCCGCCATGGAGGTGCCGTGTCCACATTGGTCATTGGGGCCATCAGGGGAGGCCCACCACCACCATGAACTGACATAGGTACCGGTTTTATCCAAAAAACGTCCCTGGGACTGGCCTGAATTGAAACTGCTGCCTAATTTATCCTGGTTGGGTGAAACACCGGTATCAATAAGGCAAACGGTAACTCCGTCCCCACTGGTGATGCTCCAGGCAGCAGGCACGTTCATGTAATCGAGATGCCATGATATTTTTGCGTCCGGGGCTGTGGGAGTGTAATCCGCAGCAGGAATGGAACTTGGTGCCGAACCTCCACATCCAGAATCACTTCGATAACCTACCTCATCCATGGAATAACTACCTGGTTCAACATACCGTACTTCAGGCATCTTCCTGAGCATATCAACGACCGCTTCATTAAAAATTTTGATGTCAATAGAAGGAAAGGTTTCGGTTTCATCACTGAGCAGTAAATCAGCCTGGGAAAAATTTTGTCCCGGGTAAAGCTCATTGGTTTTTTCGACAATCCTGTTAATTACTTTTTGGCGGGCAGCCATCCATTCCGGCGACTTAACGTCAATTTCATGGATTTTATCTTTAATATTGGTTTCATTTGCTGGTTTGTACCCTACAAAAGCAACGGAATCGCTATGAATAAGTGCCCCTGCCAGCAGGTCCGGTCCGGCGGTTTCCCATCTGAAAACCTCACCTGATTCCAGGTGAATTTTAATGAATGCATCTATTGCTGCTTTGTTGGGAATGGGAGAAGATTCCTGGCTTAAATCGTTGAGCTTTTCCTTACTACAGCCGACTAACAGAATTCCAATGCTGAGGGTCAAAAGAATGTGTTTTCGTTTCATTTTGATAGATAGTTTTGTGAATTAGTTAAAATTAAGAATATGATATATCAAGGTCAAGATAAACAAAATTATTTTTTTAAAAAAAAAGGCCTGTTATTTTTTGGGTTTTTATTTATTTAGAGCTTGTCTAAAATTCCATCAATTGGCTGCAAGCGGCAAATTTCATCCTGCTCTGCGTTAAAAAGCCTCGCCTTACCTTCCAGGTATGCCTGCGTTTTTTGCCTTGATCAGAATAAAATTTGCTCACTTTCGCTCAATCATGGAAATTTAGACAAGCTCTTACCGGCATAGTGTAGTGACTTGAATAATTAACCTTTCGTCTTAGTTTTATTTTTTGTATTATTGCACAATAGTAATTTGGTTATTGAGTTAAAGGGACTGTCCATAAAAGTTAAGATATATTTTCCTGCACTTTTACATTTATCAATTATTATTAATTAAGTGTTTGTCCAATTTTCAATTCAAACAAAATATGAGAAAAACAACCATCCTCTTGCTAAGCTTTTTTATGCTTGGTGTTTTCCATTTAACGGCACAGGAACCCTCCGGTAAGAATATCCGCGGCCTCGGGGCTAAAGTATTATTTATTGATTATGGTATTCCTAATGGGATCGATAGTCTTTCGATTACCAATGGCATTGAATTATCCTATATTCACGGTTTTAATAATTTTTTGAATCTTGCTTTTCCTTTTAAGGTAGGGGTAGCCAATGTTCCCGGGGATGTCAACAATCATTTTATTGTAAGTCTTGATGCCGTTTTTCAGGTCAAATACGACAAAGCGGAAAACAAGCTGGTTCCTTATGTTTTTGGTGGTGGCGGTTTTATCAATGAAGACAACTCCTCCAGTTTTCAGGTACCTATGGGCATTGGACTCAATTATAAAATTGGAGAAAATTCCATCATCAATGCCCAGGGCGAATACAGAATGTCGCGGGCAAAGGATAGAAATAACCTGCAACTTGGGGTGGGTTATATTTATAATTTCGTGAAAGCTGACCGGGATGGTGATGGGGTGATCGATACTGATGATAAATGTCCTGATATTCCCGGCCCTGCTACGAGTAAAGGTTGTCCGGATTCAGACGGAGACGGAATCATAGACCTTGAAGATTCCTGCCCCGATGAAATTGGACCTAAATATGCTGACGGTTGCCCGGACACTGATATGGACCGTATTCCTGATGCTTCTGACGATTGTCCTGATATTGCCGGATTAGAAGCTTTTAACGGGTGCCCGGATACAGATGGGGATGGTTTGCAGGACTCCAGCGATCGTTGTCCTGAAGAAGCAGGTCCTGAGGCTACCCAGGGCTGCCCTGATCAGGATGAAGACGGAGTTCCTGATACAGATGATGTATGCCCGGAAATTCCCGGAACTGTTGCCTTAAGTGGTTGTCCGGATAAAGACGGAGATGGCATTGCAGACAAAGACGACCCGTGCCCGGATTTAGCCGGAGATATCAATGGTTGCCCGGATAGAGATGGGGATTCTGTAATCGATCCGGACGATAAATGTCCCGATCAGCCCGGGCTGGCAAGTAATAAAGGCTGCCCGGAAATTAAAGAGGAAGTAAAGCAGGTATTGGAATTCGCCATGCGTGCTGTCCGGTTTGAGACAGGAAAAGCTACCTTGAAGCAGGAGTCTTTTGAAGTACTGGACCAGATCGTTGATATCATGAAAGAATACGTGGGATATCGCCTCTCCATAGCCGGACATACCGATAATGTTGGAAATGAAGAATTGAATCGCGTTTTATCTGAAGACAGGGCCAAGGCCTGTTTCCAGTATTTGGTTTCCAAAGGCGTAAGCCCGTCCCGCCTGAGCTTCTCCGGATTCGGGGAGACCGTTCCAATGGCAGATAATAAGACCGCCGCAGGACGGAAACTGAACAGGAGAGTGGAGTTTAATTTGTATATTGAATAAAAATGAAACCGAAAGGTAATTGATTGTAAAAATATGACAATCATAACATTACGGGTTGCGGGTGAATAGTCCCCGCAACCCGTAACCTTTGAAAGAAGTAAATTCTTCCACAACCTTAAACAACAGGCTGTGACTTTAATTGTTTTAGCCCTGTTTAATTTTCCAAATCTCTCAGTTTCTGTCTTTTGACCGATACTTCTTCTTTCATACCTTCTTTGTATTTCAGAATATTTTCCTGTACTTCCTGGTTATGGGTTCCAATAATTTGTGCCGCCAGAATTCCTGCATTTTTTGCAGCATTTAATGCCACCGTAGCGACCGGAACACCATTTGGCATTTGTAAAATAGACAATATAGAATCCCAGCCATCTATTGAATTGGATGATTTGACCGGAACGCCGATAACAGGTAGCGGACTTAATGAAGCCACCATTCCCGGAAGGTGGGCAGCTCCTCCTGCTCCTGCTATGATGACTTTGATGCCGCGCAAATGTGCCTGTTTGGCATAGTCAAACATATATTCCGGGGTGCGATGGGCAGAAACAATATTTATTTCATAGGGAACCCCTAATTCAATAAGCATTGCTTTGGCCGCCTTCATGACCGGAAAATCAGAGTCAGATCCCATTATTATGCTAACCATGTATTGATATTTTGATGGTATAATTTTATGATACTGCGATAAAAACTTTAATCTTTAGTCTTTAACCTTTTCCCTTTCAAATCTCTTCCCTTTCAATGGGACAGGTCATGCAATGAGATCCTCCACGTGCCCGGGATAATTCCGTTGAGGGAAGGGTGATGATGGTGTTTTTTACCTCATCGGGAGTGAGAATGCCGTCATCAAAAGCTTTTAAAAGATCGATGGCGTACACCACGCGATAACCGGCTTCCTTAAAGGCATCTTCTGTCCAGGGATTTCTGTCGTAAGTAAGCGCAACGCCAGGTTTTATGGTAACCAGGTTACATCCATCGGTCCATTGTTCTCTTTCCTGATAGGGGCTGATCCCTTTTCCTGCATGTATGATACGAATATTAGGATTGATCTCAGCTTTTAAAAAGGCTTCAATGCTCAGGTATTTTGTATTTGTCCCATTCTTATGAATCACCTCTACATTCGATCCATGCCCGTCCACGACTATGGGTTTGTAGCCGACAAAATCAGTCGGATTGATCTGGGTGAACAAAGTATCGATGTGCATAAAAGATCGCTCGTTGGGCACGTCAATCATGGCCACATTTGAAACGATATTTTTTTCGAACAATACTTTGGCCAAAGACCGTACGGCATGAGTAGTGGTACGTTCGCTGCAACCTATGAGCAGGTAATCTTTATTGATGATCATCACATCTCCTCCTTCAATGGAAACCTTTTCATTCCGTTTTGAAGGAGGAAAATCATCGATCATATTCAGGTTAATGATCTTTTTTTCGTCGACCAATGATTTAAAACAGGGATGGGTACGAATGATATACCGGGTGAGTAAATTTTCCCTCGCCCTGGCTTCCTTTGATGCCTTGGTAATAATGATATGGTCGTTTACCGTTACGGCGATATCCCTGGTGAAAATAAAATTGGGAATGGGGTCAAAGAGGATGTGTTCTTCCGCAGGATAATAACCGGTAATGAGCACCCGGGCCAGTTCGTCATCAGGAAGGTTCATCAATGTTTTTTTGGTGTAGGTGGGAAGTTCTTCATAGCTGATGGCCATATCGATAAGTTCTTCCTTGATCTCTACGTCAATTCCAAAACACTCCTCCAAAAGGGTTTGGGTTTCCAGTACATTTTCCTCCCCGATGAATCGTTTCAGGACATTGGTGAAAATATCGTGCTCTTCCTGCATTTTTGGCAGGAAGACTATATCGTCAAATAACAATTCTTCAGCCCGGCGGGGGCTGATCCTGGCGATGCCTCTGTCCGGGCGGTGTACAATTACTCTTTTTAACTTTCCGATCTCTGAAGAAACATGAATCTTACTCATAATTTGTTTTTATGGTGGTCAATCTAATCTTTAAGAAATGGACAACGTAAACTAAATGTCCACGACTTTTTCGATTTCATAAATGGAGTTTATTTTTCCGGCAAATATGCAATAAAAACGTGGATTTTCATTCAAAACGCTGATTTCAGTTGGTCGGCCGTCGTCGATGTAATTGGCCATCAGTTTTGACTTTATGGTAAACAGGGAGGAAAAATAATTAAATTCCACGTCCTCGCTGAAATACTGACTCATTTGTTTGATCATCTTGGGATAATGTGTCCTGGGACGGGCCACACAGTCATTGCAATTGCCTGTATAGTCAGGCCGGCAATCGGTATTGATTTCCTGGCAATTAAAATGAGGCGTTTTTTCATAGGAAACCTTGTGATGGGTGTACACCACTGAAGAAAGGGAAAGCAGCCCTGACAATCCATAGGGCATGATTGATCCAAATGGCCCGTCCATGACTGTTAAGCCAATTTCTCCAAGTTGAGGGGAAGTCATCAGTGCAATTTCCGAAATTTCATGCATGAGGTCGATTTGATTGACCCCGAAAAGTGCATTGATGGCATTGCTGGCACTATAAGTGGCATTGATCACCTGGGAGGCTCTTATTTCCTCTTGTTCTCCTCCTGAAATGTTTTTAAGCTTCAGGATCCATTCATCCCCCACGGCCTCAGCTTCCTTGACGACCGTGTTTTTTTTAATAATAATTTCTTTTACTCCTCCAACTTTTTCTCGATAAGACTGAGCTATTAAAAAAGGATCAAAACTATACTCAATGGTGGAATACAAGGCTTCGAGCCTGTGGTAATTAAATAATCTGTGCCGGGGAATTTTATCGCATTTGATGCCTATATGCCGGCAGAACCGTTCAAACTGCAACGAATCCGTGAAGGAACCGTATTTGTCGATGGCGTAATATTTTTCAAAATGGAAATTGATGAATTGCTTGTGATCTTCCGTGAACCGGGCTTTGTTTTCGTTGGACATAATGGCTGTAGCTACACTACGGGGGTAGTGGTAACCGCTGTGCAAGCGTGCCTGGTTCACCACCGAGGCCTTTTTCATCAATTCTTTTTCTTTTTCAATCAGGCAGATATGTAACCCTTTCTCCGCAAGAAAAAGTGCAGAATAAATGCCGAAAATTCCCCCGCCAAGAATAGCAAAATCGTATTTTTCTGTGGCCATAAATATTGAATAATTATTGGGGTTGATTTAGGGTCTTCAAATCCTCAAAAACGTCAAGATAACTGTGATTGGATAAAATTTCCATAAAATCCAGGGAATGTTCCAATTGTTTTACCTTGGTAGTTCCGATCAGGATGCCCTCAATCCCTTTTTTATACCAGGCAAAACAGAGTCCGCACTGGTTAAAATTTTCGATTGCCGGTCGTCGGTTGTTTTGATTGGCTTTTTCTATCAATTGGAGCAGGGCAGGGGCGAAAGGGGGCTGGTCTTCAGTATGCCCCCCTCTTACGTTTAAGGTACTTTTATCATGATAGGCTGATGGATTGAGCTTAAGGCCGCCTGCATTTATACCATAGGCTAAAAACTTGCCCTGATGATGAAGGGGGGCGTATCGTTCAAAATCCGAATAAAGCAGGTTGTGTTTGAATTGAATGCTGAATTTAAACCCAAATGCTTCATTAATCCTTGCATAAATTTCAGGGTGTTTGATGCCCGATAAACCGATATTCAAACCGTTGTCAGAGGCGATTTTTAAGGCTTCAAAAGTTTCCCGGATGTCCGCCTCATTTTCCCGGTTATCCCAATGTATGGAAAAAGTTCGCAGGTTGTCGTGAAACAAAAAACTATATTCATCAAGGGCCAGCAATAAAAAGCTTTTTGACAGGTTGTTCTCCGGGCCGCCCAAATTATTCAAACTTCCGACTTTTACCATTATAGTCAAATCGGAAATACCGTGTGCCAGTATCCATTCTCTGAGGATATTTTCTGCCTTTCTGAAATCTTCGGGTTTTTTATTGATCGGGTAATTGGTGGCCGTGTCCACCTGGCGGAATCCCCGGGTATAAAAGGTATCCAACAACTCAAAACAAATTTCTTTGGGCGTTGTCCATCCCCACATGGCTGTTCCAAGAATCGGGAAAGATTTATTTTGCATGCCTGAATTGTTTTAACTCCTGCATATTTTTTAAATACCGTTTTGCCAGGGGGATAACTTTTACTTTGGTGCTGCTGACATCGTCCGTCCATTTGACAGGAAGCTCGAAAATTTTTAGCCCCAGCCATTCCCCTACGGTGAGTAGTTCCGTGGAGAAGAACCAGCCGTTATCCCGAACCCCGTGATCCCTCAGGTCTGCAAATACCGACCGTTTTAGCCATTTGAAACCACATTGACCGTCCGAAAATTTGGTGCCCAGGTATATTTTTACCAGCCAATTGAAAACCCGGGAAGAAATTTCCCGTTTAAGCGTACGATTGATCACTTTAGCCTTTTTATGCAGCCTAGTAGCATAAACTAAATCGTAATCATCATGGGCAAGTGCATTATATGCTTCAAGGAAATGCCGAAGGTCAGTGGCAAGATCCAGATCCATATATCCGACAATGTCAGCATTGGATTGTTCCCACGAGGTTTTAAGAGCAAGCCCTACGCCTCTTTCAGGAACCCTGACCAGTTTGACTTCAGGCATTATCCTGCCTAAATCCATTGCGATTTCAGGGGTTCGATCCGTCGAACCATTATCAGCGATTACGATATTCCAAAGATTCTTATCCGGAAAATGAGAACAGATAAAATCGTAGAGTATTTTTACGTTTTTTTCCAGCGTTTCTTCTTCGTTCAGGACAGGAATCGTAATCTCGAAGGTCTTAGTTTTTTGCATATTGCAAATATACGGGACTAAGGGTAATATTCATTTAAAAAAAAACGATTTGTACGGCCACCTTTCATGGTTTTTGAATCATAGGAGGTTAGCTTTTGGATTTTGTAGAAAATTCTGATACTTTTGTCTAAGGATAAAAACAATCTGTTTGAAATAACCTTTCTTTCTTTTTGGACTTAAGCAAAATTTATGTTAAAAAATTTAAAGTCGCTTTTTATTATTGAAGAAGATTCTTCTTCCAGGCAGGCAAAAGCAAAGGAGATCAAGGCAGATCCGGATAAAAGTCAAGCGGTTAAAACAACGGCAAATTCTTCCACGCCGGCTCGTGACCAACAGCCGGTAAAGGGTGCTGCCACCAATAAATTCAGAGAGATTTTATTCAGGGCCATAGAAGAAAATAATCTTGAAGGATTTGACTACCTTGAATTCAGAAATTCGCTTCAATCCCTCCAGAAAATGCAAATGGATGAAAGAACGAGGTTTCAGTCGGCAGCGGCCATGGCTCAGACCATGGGCGTCAAAACAGAAGAAATTCTAAAAACGGCTGATCATTATCTCAACGTGCTGAAGTTAGAGGAAAATAAATTCCAGGAAGCTTTGGCCAACCAGAGGGTGAAACAAATCGGAAGCAAGGAGGAGGAGTTGAAACAACTTGAAGCCCTGGTCAAACAAAAATCAGCGCAAATACAACAGCTTCAAAAAGAAATCACGGCAAGCCAGCAAAAAGCGACAGGACTTGAAAGCGAGATTGAAGCGGCTGTAATAAAAGTTAAGCAAACAAGCGCAGATTTTCAGGCTTCTTATGAATCAGTAGCCAATCAAATTACAGAAGATGTAAACAAAATAAAAACCTATTTACAAAACAAGAGTCAATAACAATAAATGAATCCACAAGAATTAAAATCCAAATCATTTTGGAAACGCCCTGAAGGGGTAACCGGCATTATTTTCCTTGCCGGGATAATCATTGGAGGAGGGGTTTTACTGACCATGGCTTTGCCAACCCTCATCACACTGGCCCAAAATACCTTGTACCTGGCAGGAATGCTCGTGGCACTCGGGGCCATTATTTATATGGTGCTTGATCCAAAGATGCGTGCCATGGTTTCTTATATGTATAAAAGTGTGATGCGCTGGGTTACAGGCCTTTTCGTTCAAATCGACCCCATCGGCATTTTAAAATCCTATGTGGATGATCTTAAAGATAATCTGCGTAAAATGAATAAGCAGATCAGTATGCTTCGCGGGCAGATGCATAAGCTCAATGAGATCATTTATAATAACAAAAAAGAAATTACCAGCAACCTACAATTGGCCAGTAAGGCCAAAGCTTCTAACAAAGAGGCCGTAATGATCCTGAAATCCAGGAAAGCTGGTCGTCTGAGAGAATCGAACATGAAATTGGATGATCTGTACAAAAAAATGGAAATCCTTTACCGGGTTTTGACAAAAATGTACGAGAATTCTCAGATTCTGATGGAAGATATCAAGGACCAGGTAGAGGTGAAGGAGCAGGAACGCAAAGCGATCCATGCGAGCCACAATGCCATGAATTCAGCCATGAGTATTATTTCCGGGGATCCGGATCGTAGAGCCATGTTTGATGCCGCAATGGAGGCGATTACGGATGATGTTGCCGGTAAGGTAGGGGAGATGGAGCAATTCATGGAATTGTCTGCTAATTTCATGCAGTCCGTTGACCTTCAAAACGGTATTTTTGAGGAAGAAGGCCTGAAGATGCTTGAAAAATGGGAAAAAGAAGGCGTGAGCCTCATTTTGGGCGATAATAAAACCCAGTTATTGGAACAGGCTAATAATGATTCTGATATTCTGGATCTAAATGCGCCGGTTAAGGAAGCTGTTCGGGAAGAAGGGCAACGCAACCAGTACGACTCATTTTTTGAATAACGATTTTCAATTTAATTTATTAATCAACATACAAGCTTTAAACTTATAAAAATGGCACAACGATTAACGTCTTTTTCCAAATTACTGATCGTTCTGGTGATCGTTTCAGCTGCATTTTTTGGCGTGAAATACTTGCTCCAAACCGGTGTTATCGGTGGAGATAAGCCAGTGCAGGACAAGAAAGAAAATAGTGGTGATTTCAGTACACGAGACGATGATGTGATTAAAGTGGGGGTGGTTACCTGGGGGGGATATGCCGGGGGGCAATATTTTAACGAAGGCTTTAAAGCCAGTAAAACCTCGCGTTTTTACCAGGATTATGGTTTGAAAGTGGAGTTCGTGGTGAATGATGATCTGGATGCTTCCCTCAACGCCTGGAAAAACGGTGATATCGACTTGCATTGGTACACCATAGATGCTTTCCCTACTATTATTGAAGGATTGCGTGACTTCGACCCCGTAGCCCTTTGGCAGGCCGACTGGTCAAGAGGTGGGGACGCCATTGTGGTGCGCCGGGGCATCAAAAATGCATCCGACCTGCGCGGAAAAAAGGTGGCGGTGGCTGAATTGACTCCTTCGCATTCCTTTTTGTTGTATCTCCTTGATGCAGCGGGCTTGACCGCTGACGATATTCAGGTGGTTCCCCAGGCGAGTGCCGTGGATGCTGCAGCGGCGTTTAAAAGTCAGCAGGTGGATGCTGCGGTAGTATGGAGCCCTGATGATCTGCAATGTGTGCGGGATGTGCCGGGTTCTATTATATTGGAAAGCAGCCGAGGCGCCTCTCATATTATTGCTGACTTTTTCTTCGCCAAACGAGCTTATGCAGATGCCAATCGGGATAAACTGCAAAAATTGTTTGAAGGCTGGATGATCGGTGCAGCGGAGATCAATTCTTCCGCTAAGGCTAAAGATAAAGCAGCTAAAATTCTGGCCGACGGACTGGGACTTCCTGAGGAGGATGCTGTCGGGGCTATTGATAATGTCCGACTAGCCACCTTTGGGGATAATAAAAATTTCTTTGGGTTGAATACTTCCTATTCAGGCGTGACCGGAAATGATTTGTACCTTCAAATGGCTACCAAATACAAAGCGCTCGGATTTACAGGCAATGCCGTACCTACCTGGCGACAGATTGCCTATCCTGCATTTGTGCAAAATGCCTCTCTTTCCGGCACCATTCACGAGGCTGAAAAATCCAAATCCTTTACCAAACTTGATGACGCAGACGCTAAGGATAAAGAAGCGGTTGCCACCAAAAGGGTGAGCATTAATTTCAGAACTGGCGAGTACATTTTGGATGAAAACGCCAAATACATTATAGACAAAGAATTTATTGATATTGCCAAAGCATTCGGTAATGCACGTATCCGTATTGAAGGCAATACGGATAATGTGGGAAGCGCCGCCTCTAATAAAGCATTGTCTAAGCGTCGTGCTCAATCTGTGGCAAATTACCTGATTAAAGAACACGGCATGGATGTCAACAGGATTATTGTCATCGGAAACGGACCGGACAAACCTGTCGCTTCAAATGATTCCGAGGATGGACGTGCTAAAAACAGGCGAACCGACTTTGAATTGGTGAAAGATTAATTTTTTTTGAGATGAAAAGAAGAAGGCCACCCTGAATTTGTCAATGTAAAGTTCAGGGTGGCCTTCTTCCATTTAGCTCGACTTTAATAATTTTCAAAAAATCGAGGAATCTCAAGTCCCTTTCACTGTGTTTTTACCCGGCCATGATTAATAATGGCAACGGTAAGGCGACTTACACAGATTAATCTTTCCTGTTCATCCTTGATTTCTATATTCCATACATGGATTTTACGACCGACACGTATTGGACGGGCGGTGCCATAAACATACCCGGAACGGGCAGAGCTCAAATGACTAGCATTGATCTCAATGCCTACCGGAGCTTCCCTGGTGATATCTTCAACACATAAGGAAGAGGCTACACTTCCAATGGTTTCTGCAAGTGCCGCGGATGCTCCTCCGTGAAGGAGACCAAAAGGCTGAACGGTCCGGTGATCAACGGGCATTTTTGCGGTGATAAAATCATCGCCAAAAGATATAAACTGTATGTCAAGATGTTCAACCATCGTTCTCGAACTAAAGGAATTGAGCACCTCCAGATCAATTTTGTGCTTCCAAATCATTTCGACTTATTTTGTGATTATTTTAAATTCTTTTGGTAGAAATGTACGGTTTTTGGCTGAACTGTTTAATTTTGGGTCAGTAAAAAACAAGAATTAAAACATAACTGACAATAGTCGGGGATTAATTTATACACATGGGATGGTTTAAACGATTGAAGGACGGCATCCAAACGGCCACCAAAAATAAAAAGGAAGCGCCCGATGGATTGTGGTATAAGTGTAAATCCTGTAAGGAGACTTCAACCATGAAGGATCTGCGGGAAAATTACTATAAGTGCCCGTTATGCAATTACCACGTTCGTATTGGTTCTCACGATTATTTTGACATCATCTTCGACGGGCAGTATGAGGAACTGTTTTCCAATTTGATTTCTAAGGACATGCTGCATTTTGTGGATTTAAAACCTTACCCGGAACGCCTGAAAGAAGCCGTAAAAAAAACCGGTCTTAAAGATGCAATGGCAGTTGCGGTGGGAAAATCATCCCGAAAGCCTTTAGTGATCGCTGCGATGGATTTTTCCTTTATCGGAGGGTCCATGGGGTCAGTGGTAGGGCAAAAAATAGCTCTTGCGATTGATTATTGCCGGGAGCACGATACGCCTTTCCTGTTGATCGCCAAATCCGGAGGGGCCAGAATGATGGAATCTGCTTATTCCCTGATGCAAATGGCGAAGACATCCGCCAAACTTACGCAACTTGCGGAGGCCGGAATCCCTTATTTTTCTTTCCTGACCGACCCTACCACCGGAGGGGTAACGGCTTCTTTTGCCATGTTGGGGGATATTAATTTTGCCGAACCGGAGGCACTCATTGGTTTCGCAGGTCCAAGGGTGATAAAAGAGACCATAAAGCGCGACTTACCTGAAGGTTTCCAAACCTCAGAATTCCTGCTTGAACATGGTTTCCTTGATTTTATTGTCGATCGAAAAGACCTTAAGGAAAGGGTAGGAGATTTGCTTACTATGTTTGCGAAATCATAATCACTTGCCTTTCATTAGAGGTTTCGAGCAAAAATCAATAGGGGCAACGGTATTATCGTTTCGTCCATGCTGAGTCATGAATTTTGGGAACCTGTAATTTTCCAGCGTGATTTCTTTGAAGTTTTAATGCAAGAAGGCTGGCAAGACGCGCTTCTTCTTCTTTAGTATTCCGAACGGCCTCTTTGGAATAATAATTTTTTACAAAATGAGTGTCAAAATTTCCCGAGATAAAAGCATCGTGAAGCATGACAAACCGCCCAAAGGGCAGGGTAGTGGTGATACCGTCCACTTTATAGTGCTCAATGGCGCTTAACATTTTACGGATGGCAGCTTTTCTGTTTTCAGCAAAAACAATGAGCTTCGAAATCATTGGGTCATAATAAATAGGGATTTCCATCCCGCTTTCATAACCGTCATCTACCCTGATACCATCTCCCTCAGGTAATTGATAATGTTTAAGGGTTCCTACATTGGGTAAAAAGTCGTTATCAGGATCTTCAGCATAAACGCGAAGCTCAATCGCATGCCCTTTGATAGAAAGACTCTCCTGGTCGATTCTCAATGGCTCTCCCCTGGCAATGCGGATCTGTTGTTCCACCAGGTCTATTCCCGTAATGAATTCAGTGACAGGGTGTTCTACCTGTAACCTTGTGTTCATTTCGAGGAAGTAATAATTATTTTCCGCATCGAGCAGGAATTCAACCGTTCCGGCCCCGACATAAGAGCAGGCTTTGGCTACATTGATGGCATCGGTTCCCATGGCTGCCCGGAGTTTTGGCGTCAAAACAGAAGAAGGGGCTTCTTCTATCACCTTTTGATGCCTTCTCTGGATACTGCATTCTCTTTCAAACAGGTGAATGGTATTTCCGAAAGTATCGGCTAATACCTGTATTTCAATATGCCTTGGTTGTGAAATATATTTTTCGATAAAAACGGAACCGTCTCCAAAGGAAGACAGGGCTTCACTTACGGCCCGGCTCATCTGGCTTTCAAAATCCGCTTCATTTTCCACTACCCTCATGCCTTTTCCCCCTCCGCCTGCTGCGGCCTTGATCAGTATGGGGAAACCAGTTTTTACCGCTATCTTTTTGGCCGCTTTTATGTCAGAAATGGCTTTGTCTGTCCCAGGCACCATAGGGATATTGTAATACTTTACAGCATCCTTGGCGGCTAATTTATTCCCCATCATCCTGATGGCTTCTTGCCCCGGGCCGATAAAAATAATGCCGTTTTCTTCCACCTTCCTGGCGAAATCATCGTTTTCACTCAAAAAACCATACCCGGGATGAATGCCTTCAACCCCTAGTTTTTTCGCAATTTCAATGATTTTATCCCCGAGCAGATAAGAGGCCGAGGATGGCGGAGGACCAATACATACCGCTTCATCGGCAAATCTCACATGTGGAGCATGGCGGTCAGCTTCTGAATAAACTGCGACAATGGAAATGCCCATGCGCCTGATGGTTTTCATGATGCGCAAGGCAATTTCCCCACGGTTAGCTACTAGGATTTTTCGCATGGTGTTTCGATAAAAATTGTTGAATGGCTAATGTCTGAAAATTTTACTGAATCAATGGAATTTAAAGGGCAATAATTTCAATGCCGGGTCATTTAGGGGTTCGTAATATAAAAATCGTAAATCCTTTTGGAGATATTCGCGATGGTTTTTTGAGCCGTTTCCTCTTTATCCCATTCCTTGCTTAAAATGACCAGAACGTATTGGCGGCCGTCCGGAAGAAAAACGATTCCTGAATCATGAAGGATTTTGGTAATGAATCCGGTTTTATGAGCCACCTTTACTTCAGTGGGAAGGTTGGCAGGGATGAGGTCGTTGTGTTCCTGGTCGAGCAGGATGTTGATCATTCTCTGACAACTTGATTTGTCGAGGAAGGTTCCCTTCCCCAATTGTTCATAAATCAGCATAAGATCATAGGCAGTAGTGGTGTTGCTTAATCCTTTGCGGTAGGCTTTTATATCTTCTACGCCTCTCAGCACTTTGATATCCATTGCCCCCATGTCCCGTAAGGTTTGGGTTACATTTTGGGCATCCACCTTTTCGATGAGCAGGTTGGTGGCCAGGTTGCTGCTATGGATGATCATATTGTACATCAGGTCATAAATTTTCACTTTTTCTCCAATTTTTTCATAGAGCATCTCATCGGAATCTTCCCCGATATCCATACTGAACGTACTTCCGTCCACTATGCTGATAAATTCGTTTTTCACAGGAAGTTCCTCCTCCATGCTTAGTTTTCCTTCCCTGGATTGTTTGAATAACTCCATCATTACAGGTGTTTTCATGGTGCTCGCGGCATGAAAAACGACCTTTTCATTGATCAGCAATTGAATGCTGCTGTCTTTCAAATCCTGGAGGGCGACTGCGTAGGTACCCGGAGACGCTCCGATGATGGACTGGATATCAACTTTGAGTTGATCCATGGGGGACAGGGCAGGGGAGCAGGCGGAAATAATAACAGAAGCCATGAAAGCAAGGACGGAGAATTTTTGCATCTTTTTAGCATTTTAGTGATGAATGGCCCAAGTAATATTTAGGATAACGGCTAGCTTTTTTCAGTAGCTTCCCTGGATTTTTTGGCTTTCTTTTGTTCATTATTACTCTCGTAAATGGTATAATTTTCATATTTGGAAAGGTCTTTTTCTACCCAAATGTCTTTACCTATATTACAAAGGACGATCAATTCCTGGTAGAGCTCATTGCCTTGTTCAATCCTTCTTTCTACTGCAATATCCCTTTCAGAAACACGGTCTTGCTGAATATGCATACTGTTTTCAAAAGCCTGGCAGGCCTCCACGGTGCGTTGGATCACTTGCTCCGTCAGCCCTACTTCTGCGAGGAAGTCAAATTGTTGGCGGGCTACCCTGACTACCCGTCGCCCGCAAAAAAGGAGCTGGGCGTCCGTCATGTCTCCGATTTTCGATGTTCCGAATTTTCTGTAGCGCCCACTTCGGGTGCTGTATTTCATGGCCACACGGGTCATGATGCTCCGGATGGCTGTTTTTAGTTTTTCGGCAGCGTCCGATTTTTTTTCCGTGGTGATCATCTGATCCCCCAATAATTCATCATCATCGGGTAGCGATCTGAATTTTTCACAATTGTTTTTGAATACGGCCAGTCGATCCTTGCCGTACCCGTACTGCTCGAAAAACTGAATATCCCTGAGGGCGTAGCGGATATGTTCCATACACTGGAGATAAAGGTCGGCATCAGGGTAGTTGTATTGTCTGTGTTGAACCTGTTTTTTCATTACCTGTTATTTCGAATTTAATTTTTGGTAGTTGTGCCTAACAAATTTAAGTAAGTTTTTATTCAAAAACAAATTTTATTAATTAAATATTAAATAAAACAAATACTATGTTAAATTTTACTCATTCAAAAATTTCTTTCTATTTTTGTTTTATCTACAAAAAAAGAAAATACAAGATTAAAAAACAAAGAAGAGTAGAGGAGGGTATAATTTTTTCAAAAGGGAAATAAACCTGAAATTTTATTTTGTCCCGGGCAATGTTTTTGAGTCAGAAGCACCGATGATTTTGGGTGAATATTTTTTTTGCAATATTTATTAAATTAAATTTCTTTGAATTAAAATATTTTCTATCTTTAGGCTATTAATTCCATTTTTTAAACACGTCCTTCTCCTCGAGGACATTAAATCTCATGAACATGAACATTAACAAACTGAAAAACACGTCTGCACAAAACCGATCAGCAAAGGCTCATAAATTCGGGCCACCCTGATAGTTTTTAACCAGGCAGAAGTGCAAAGAACGTATTAGTGTTCTTTACAAAAACGGCTGTAACTTTTAAAGTTGCAGCCGTTTTTTGTTTTATTCTATTCTCATGCTGATAAATTTACTTAATTCTGACACTTTTTGCCTATTCCAATTTTCATTTCTTAGCTCTTTTTTCTTTTCCTTTCCGTAAGTTTGCAGGATTAAAAATATTGAAAAACAACCGTTTAACCTTTTAAAGTCACCTGCTGGAATTTCGCGCTGGGATATAGAGAGGTACGGAAAATAAAATTTATGATCAATGGCTAATGAAAAAATTCAATTGAAGCATTTTTTTACCTTCATTTTTATTTTATTACTTTCTGGCGTTTCTTCTGCCCAAAATGGCACCGCCTTAAAGCAGGATATTAAAACAGATCTTGTTTATCTTTCTTCGGATTATCTTGAAGGCAGGGAATCCGGCAAGGAGGGAGCCAGAATGGCTGCGGATTATATTGCCCGCCGTTTTGAACAGATCGGCCTGGAACCTAAAGGCACCGACGATACCTGGTTCCACGAGTTTGACTTTAACTATTACCCAAACCCTCATTCCAAAGATAATCCGGAACCGCGCAAAGGAAGGAATGTGGTTGGCTATCTCGATAATGGTGCGGTGAACACGATTATCATCGGCGCTCACTACGATCATTTGGGGATGGGCATAAGTGGTTCCTTACATGCAGGAGAACCTGCGATCCATAACGGGGCCGATGACAATGCCAGCGGGGTATCGGCAATGCTCAACCTGGCTGCCCGGCTCAAGGCAGGGGAAGCCAAAAACAATAATTACCTGTTCATCAGTTTTTCTGCGGAGGAACTTGGCCTTATTGGCTCAAAAGCATACGCCGATGATCCAACGATAGATTTTGGAAAAGTGAATTATATGCTCAACCTGGATATGGTGGGCCGACTGAAGGAAGAAAAGGTCCTTGCTGTTGGTGGCGCAGGAACCTCTCCCGCCTGGAAACCTGTTCTTGAAAATATTCAGTTGCACGGAATCAAAGTAAAAACTACCGACTCCGGGATCGGCCCTTCCGATCATACTTCCTTTTACCTGAAGGACATTCCCGTTCTGTTTTTCTTCACCGGTCAGCATGGCGATTACCATAAGCCCAGCGACGATGCTAATTTGATCAATTTTAAAGGCATTGTGGAAGTGACCAACTACGTCATGGCCGTGATTAATGAACTGGATGCTTCCGAGAAGCTTGAATTCACCAAAACAAAAGAAGAAGCGACAGAAAGCCGCAGATCGTACAAAGTAACACTTGGCGTTATGCCTGATTATGTTTACGACGGGACCGGTCTCAGGATAGATGGCGTTATGGAAGGCCGCACTGCCGCTAATGCAGGGATGCTGGCCAAAGATGTCGTCATAAAAATAGGCGATATTGAGATCAAGGATATTTACGGATATATGGACGCCCTTGGGAAGTTTAATACAGGGGATAAAACGACTGTTGTCTTTTTGCGGGACGGCAAGGAAATGAAAACGGAAGTTGAATTTTAATTTTTAATGATATCAATTTATAAGGAAATGAAAAAGATGAATTTTATGTTGCTGTTATTGGCATTTCTGGCCTTTTCCTGCAACAATAGCACACAAGATACACAGGAGGTTGAAACAGAAACAATGCTGACTCCCATGCAGGCTAATTTGAATAAATATGTGACCGTTCGGCTGACTTCCGATCTCAGCAAATTATCTGATGATCAAAAGCAAATGATCAAAAAACTGATCGAGGCAGGTAAAATAATGGATGATTTATTCTGGTACGAGGCTTATGGCGACAAAGCGGGTTTACTGGATGGCATCCAGGATGAAGATACCAAAACTTTTGTGAAGATCAATTATGGTCCATGGGACCGTTTGGACGGAAATGCTTCCTTTATTGACAACATTGGGGAAAAACCAGCGGGCGCTAATTTTTACCCGGTGTCCATGACCAAAGAAGCTTTCGAAGCCGCTGACCTTCCCGGAAAGGATGGGCTTTATACTTTCATCAGGGAAGATGAAAACGGCAAACTCGTGACCGTTCCTTACAATCAGATGTTTAGAGTTGAAGTTGATAAAGCGGCTACCTTGTTAAGGGAAGCGGCCCAGCTTACCAAGGATGCTGATCTGAAAAATTACCTGAAATTGAGAGCCGATGCCTTGATGAATGACGACTACCTGGCCAGCGATATGGCCTGGATGGACATGAAAAACAACCAGATCGATGTGGTGATCGGTCCTATTGAGACTTATGAAGACCAATTGTTCGGGTATAAAGCTTCCCACGAATGTTATGTGTTGATCAAGGATATGGAATGGAGCGGCCGCCTGGCCAAATATGCGGCTTTTCTTCCTGAATTGCAGGAAGCCCTGCCGGTGGAGGCCCCTTATAAAAAGGAAAAGCCAGGGACCGATGCAGACCTCAATGCCTATGATGTGGTTTATTATGCCGGCGATTGTAATGCAGGAAGCAAAACCATTGCCATCAACCTGCCCAACGACGAAAAGGTCCAGTTGGAAAAGGGAACCCGCCGCCTCCAGTTGAAAAATGCCATGCAGGCAAAATTCGATAAGATCATGGTGCCGATCGCGGATGTGTTGATCGCTGAAGACCAACGCCAGCATATTACTTTTGATGCCTTTTTTAGCAATACCATGTTCCATGAAGTGGCTCACGGACTGGGGATCAAAAATGTGATCAAAGGCCAAGGCGGTACCGTACGTCAGGCATTGAAAGAACATGCTTCAGCCCTGGAAGAAGGAAAAGCTGACATCCTCGGCCTTTTCATGATCAAACAGCTTCACGATAAGGGAGAGTTGACGGCAGACCTGAAGGATTATTATGTCACCTTTATGGCCGGCATTTTCAGATCCGTCCGGTTTGGCAGCTCCAGTGCTCATGGTCGAGCCAATATGATCCGCTTCAATTATTTCAAATCTTTTGGTGCATTTGAACGCAATGCTGACGGAACCTATTCTGTCAAATTTGATAAACTCGAAGAAGCTATGGAATCTTTAGCCAATAAAATACTCACGCTCCAGGGAGATGGAGATTATGACGGAGTGGCCCAACTCGTCACCGAAATGGGCGGTATTGGCGAAGAATTGCAAAAAGACCTGGATCGTCTGCAGGAGGCCAATATTCCCGTTGATGTCATTTTTGAACAGGGAGCTGATGTTTTAGGCATTTAAGACTCTTTGCAAAGTGACGAAATAAATTGAACTATTCAGAGCAATCACCACTTTAAAGGATGGTTCAAAAATAAATTTACATTTTCTGCGCTGACTCCTCTTTAGGGCCGGGGAGGAAGGGAGCAAGAGTGTAAATTTATTTTTCCCGCCTTACAAAGGCTGGGCGAGCACGGCAAATAGTTCAATTTATTTTTGATTTCTTTCTTAAACCCCAAAATGTAAAATAAAAAATCTAAAATGTAAATTTTGGCTTTTCAATTCCGGGAGAAGTATTGATTTATTGGTTAATTTTACATTTTGCGGTTTCCATAAATTCACATCCCATGAAAAAAACTACTTTACTTTTCCTGCTTTCCTTAATGTTATTAGGTTATCAATCCCTTGAGGCACAAATAACCGCCGGTGGAGTACCGGTAAGTTCCGATCCAAAATTACAACCTTTTATTTCAGCTGCCCCGGCTCCGGTCATGCTAAAAGCCCCCGATTGGGAAAAAGTGGCCCGGGAAGATGCCGAAGGGCCTGGTACCCGGTTTTCAGTGCCTATCCCCCTGGATATGGACACAGAATCTGCCGGGGAATGGACGATTTTGCCCAATGGCGATCGCTTGTGGCGTTTGCATCTGAAAAGCTCCGGAGCATTGGCCGTTGCTGTTTTTTATGACGACTTTTTCCTGCCCCAGGGCGCTAAACTGTTTATGTACAGTCCGGACAAATCCCAGGTAAAAGGCGCCTATACCTGGCGCAATAACCGGGACACCCGTCGTTTCTGGACCGGCCTCATTCTGGGCGAGGAAGCCATTCTCGAATATTACGAACCACTGTCCGTCATTGGGCAGGGCCGTTTTCATATTTTCAGGGCCGACCACGTTTATCAGAAAGACAATTTTGGGGCAGAAAAATCCCTGGATACCCAGGCGTTCGGATTCGGCGCTTCCTGGGATTGTCACAAAAATGTGAACTGCACGGAAGGTAACAGTACCCGTGACCAGCAAAGAGGCGTTTGCCGGATTATCCTTGTGGTAGAAGAAGGGATGGGCTACTGTACCGGCAACCTGATCAACAACAGCAATCGCGACGCCACGCCATATATCCTGACCGCTTATCACTGCCAGGACGGTTATACCCCTTTATGGGACATGTACCGCTTTGATTTTGAGTTTGAGAGCCCAACCTGTAGTAATCCGGCCACGGCACCCACTTTCAAATCGATTCTTGGCAGTCAACTGGTGGCGGGTCGTCAGCAAAGCGACTTTACCCTGTTGGAACTCATCCCGGACATTCCGCCTTCCTATCATTTGTACTTTATCGGTTGGAGTCATTCCCAGTTTGCTCCAACCCATTCGACCATTATACATCATCCCGTGGGGGATATCAAAAAGGTTGCCTGGTCCAGTATAGGTGCCGGTATTGAACCGAATGCAATCAACTGGAACAATGGTGTGATCACACCTCCCTATCACCACTACCGGGTAGATTATACCGGGGGCACTTTTGAGGTAGGATCTTCCGGGGCAGGCCTTTTAGATCAGTACGGGCTTATTGTGGGACAGTTGAACGGGGGGACCGCTTCCTGTAGTCCTGATACAGCCACCATCGGATATTTCGGTCATTTTACCTATGCCTGGGAAAATGGCCAAACCCCTGAAACGCGCCTGAAAGAATGGCTGGAGCCCGTTTTAATGGAAAATGACACTCTTCACGGCATGGAACAGCCGGCCGGGGACGTTTATACCATCAGCGGACATATTGTCAACGAAAACGGTGCCGGAATCGGCAATGCAAAAGTTTTCCTGGACAATGCGACATACGGACTCCTCCAGTTTACCACAGACGCCAACGGATATTTTGAGGCTGCGGAACTCCCCGGCCAGGAAGAATACCTCGTAGCGGTAGCTAAGGATACCAATTATGTCAACGGGGTCACCACCGCCGATCTGATCAAGATCAGGAAACACATCCTGGGAGTGGAACATTTTGACACCCCCTATAAGATCATCAGCGGAGATGCAAACCTTTCCAACTCGGTGACTACGGCTGACATTATACGCATACAAAAGCGCATCCTGGCCATCCAGGTAGGCTTTGGCGACGGAGGAGCCCCCTCCTGGCGTTTTGTGCCCGCCGGTTATACTTTTCCTGATCTGAATGATCCATTTACTCCGCCTTTCCCCCAAACGGGCACCCTTTTCCTCGATGCCGATTTTTTGAATGTCAACTTTATCGGCATCAAAATCGGGGATGCGAATGTGAGCGCAGATCCGCAGGAATAGTTACTTGTATAATGGCAAGGAGTATAATGAGGAGATTGGCTGGTATGATTATGGCGCCAGATGGTATGATCCTGCTATCGGGAGGTGGAATGCGGTGGATCCGCTGGCGGAAAAATACACGAACATATCTCCATATGCTTATGTTGCTAATAGTCCGATAAAATTTATTGATATCGATGGAATGTATATTGATCTTGGAAGTCTATCTAAATCAGAAAAAGAGGCTTACTCCAAAAACATTAAACAATTAAACAATAATAAATTATTCAAAGCTTATTATACAAGATTAGTTAATTCAAAGGTTACCTATTATATAAAACCAGGCTCTGGTGGAGATGGTTCTGGTTCCTTTAATCCTAATACAAATGAAATCCATTCAGTTAATGACCTTCATACTTTATCTCAAGAATTATTCCATGCCTATCAAAGTGATTTAGGTGTATATGATAGTAATGACAAATCGGTAAGAGAAACGGAGGCAGATTTAGTATCCGCAAATGTTGCAATGGATGTTTCGCCATTTGGATTTATCGGTACCCCTTGGGATCAAGGAATAAATTATGAATTCGTTGATTTAGAAGGAATATATGATGAGTCTGTTATGACAGAGGCTTTTGACAAACAATTTAATATTGCCGTTGATGCAAGAATTAATTATTATAAGCAAAGAGAGAAAGAATTTGGCACTAAAGCTCCTTTCTCTTATGTTCAAGAAAATTCAAGGGTAGGGGCTTTAGCTTTAAAAAAAGTTTTTCGAGAAGCAAGGGCAAATGAAGATAACTTAATAGGCCCAAGGTTGGAAAATGGAGATTTTTATTAAAAAATAATAATTATGAGATGTAAAAAAGTTTCTAAGATTTTGAATCTTGTATCATTTATATTAGTCCTAAGTTCTTATACTTTATATTGTCAAACCGATTTTTCATCATATATAATAAATATTCCAAATGATGTTAGTCTGAAAGAGGAACTAAATAAAATAATAAAAAAAGATTATTACATTGATCCGAATGATGATTATTTTAAAATAGCGTTTTCTTTAAAGGTTGATTCTTTAGGAGAGGTTCACAGTGCACATATTAGATGGAGTCGAAATTTAAAACAAACGAAATATTATACAATTTGTTATGAAATTGAATCACATTTTAATTTATTATATATTTATGATCGATTTAAAAAAGATTTCATTGGAATGAAATATGTGTTATGTACATTTCCTTATTCAACAAAAAAGTAAATAGCTTTAATAGTCGAAGCATGCCGTTCCCTCATGGCCGAAACATATGGATACCGCTGATGTCCAAAGCATGTCCCCCTGATGGCCGAAGCATGCCTACCAAAAAAATAAAAAAGGTCGATCGGTTAAGCGTCATCGCTTAAGCGGGCTACGCTTGTAGAGCTTTCAGCTCGGGCGTCAGGGTTACACAGACAATGAAATGATAAAAGTAAACGGCTGTCTTCAAATCGGAGATGGCCGTTTATTTTTCTGTGAGGTGGCCGCATGAACAATAATGCGAAGGAATGTCTGCGCACCTCCTGATGGGCGAAGCATATCGACCAAAAAATAAAAAAGGTCCCCTGATTGCTGAAGCATGCCGCACTAGTCGATGGTCAATGCTTAAAGCTTTGACCGGAATATGCCTGTAAGGCTTGCAGCCTGTCTAAAGCCAGGTAAACCTGGGCCTTAGGAAAATACACAGAAAATGAAAAAACAAAAAGCCTGGCCGCGCCGGGCTTTTTCCCTATCGGATATATTGATTTGTGAAAAGGAATGGGTTATTTTTGATCGGGTGATATGATGAGCGTATAGGGTCGAAGCTGAAAGCCTGTCTCTTGCGTCACCAGGCAGGCTGCGACCATCGGGGGGTGCGAGCTTTTGATTTAGCGGTAATGGATCAACTTGGAGATCATGAAGCATCATATATACATGGTGGAAATAATGGAATTTACCCACAAAGGAGGTTCTGGAAAGAGATCGATAACCGGAAAGCTAGCAAATCAATCACAATCAGGGGAGGAAGAATCCAATGAAGACCCAAATAGCGGAAGCCATTCAATAATGTCATTCTTCAATAATATTCAGGATTTACGCGAAGGAACTTATATTTGGAATGGTAAGGATTGGGAACTACAGGGTGATAAAAAGGAATAAGAATAACGGCTAATAATACAGGGCTTTCTCATTAAATTGAAAGTCCTGTTTATTTATAGTGTATGTTTTGAACCATCAAACATTATTAAATGAGAAAGAACTCCAAATTTATTATTTCATTATTTCTATCAATTATTTTTGGAACCATTATTTTTATCATAATTGTTCGCGTGTTTTTGTTTAATTCTGGTTTTTTTTCTTCCACCACCCCTCAAGAGTTCACCTACTTAAATTCAATTTCAATAGAAAACTATACAAAGGATAGTATTTCCTTAATTCATGACATAATGGATTTGATTAAAAGCAGAACAGAACCTTATCATTCGAGTGAAAACGACAATGAAACAATGATTTTAATTGATACTATCCTTTATAGTCCTAATTTGAACAAGATTGCGTTTTTTGTGATAACTAAAAATTCAAACCAAAAATTTGAGTTATTAGGAGGAGGTGAACTTCCAGAATATCCAAGTGATCAATTTCATTTTGACGCGTATTGTTTCTTAGGGGAGAAAAAAGACCCCGAAACAAAATATCACTTAGCATGGATGAGGGTTTTAAATATAAGTAATTTCCATTCTTATGAAGAAGCATCTCAGAGAATAAGAAGTAAATATTTCAATGAGTTAGCCTCAATTCAAAATAGAGAGGGAGAAAGTATATATAAGTACAATCTTGATGACAGAAGATTTTGGATAGGACCAGCATGGGAGAAAAATTTTCTTTCAGTAGAAATTTACGAAAATGATAATTGAGAGTATGTCTGGAAATTTGGCAGTGTCCTCAACCTGATAGCCGAAGCGAATCGCCCAAAAAATTAAAAGTCGATCATTTAGGCGTTCACGCTTAAACGGGCTATGCATACAGGACTTGTAGTCCGGGCGGTATTGAATACACAGACAATGAAAGAAAGATCAAGCGGCTGTCCCCTGATGGGCGAAGCATATCGACCAAAAAATAAAAAAGGTCGATCGGGGTTCTTACAACATTATTAACTAAGAATCCTAAAACTGGGATAGCGGTTGGTTTAACAATGGATTACTTGACAAATAAAACAGGTCCATGGGTTAAACCTGAAAATACAAGATTGGTTTTAGATCAAAAGAAAGAGACTTTTAGGTAATAAATAATAAGTTTTTAAGCAAGAAATTGTCTATTCTACTTATATTTTAATTCGTTAAAAAGTGAATGTAATAAAAGGAACATTGATTGGAATTTGTGTTGTAATTCCGTTTTTCATGTATTCAGAACTTTATTTAACTCAAAAATACTTAAATTACCAAATAATATTACTTGTAACTTTGACAATCTATTATTTTCTTCATTGGCATAAAAGTGAAAAAGCTCTTTTCAAATCTATTCGAGAAGGAAAGTTTGGGATAGGTTTACCTGTAGTATTTCTTTTGGGGATACACCTTTTTAGAGGATTTTTAGAGCATAAATTTCAGCTTGAAAAATTTGTTTTGCTAGTAATTATTGTATTAATAGCATTCTTTGATTTTTCCTTCAAAAAAAGGGGAACCTCCTGATGCCCGAAGCATGCCGCACCCTGATGGCCGAAGCATGTCGGCAAAAAATAAAAAAGGTCGATGGTCAAGGCTTAAAGCTTTGACCGGAATATGCCTGTAAGGCTTACAGCCTGTCTAAAGCCAGGTAAACCTGGGCCTTAGGAAAATACACAGAAAATGAAAAAACAAAAAGCCTGGCCGCGCCGGGCTTTTTCCCTATCGGATATATTGATTTGTGAAAAGGAATGGGTTATTTTTGATCGGGTGATATGATGAGCGTATAGGGTCGAAGCTGAAAGCCTGTCTCTTGCGTCACCAGGCAGGCTGCGACCATCCCATAAAGTCTTTAATTCCTCCGGATAGGCTGGATTTATTAGTCTTTTGCTCTTAAAGCAAAAGTAACAACTATGCAACGCAACCATGAAAGTGCATATTCTTCAAGCACCCTAAAATAGAATGTGTTTGAAACCTGAACGAAGCGAGCAACTGAAGACTAATCTCAATAGTCAGTTGTTATTGAAACACCCTCTCTGGGAAAAATATAGCGCTTATTCCTATTAATGATCTTTTGGAATCAATTCACATATTATGAGATAAAAAAAGAAAGTTAGTTTGTGACTCACCTACAACTTCATCACCTTCTCCGAAAACACCACCTGCCCCTCCACCTCAATCATCAAATAATAAACCCCTGCTGCAAGCCTATGGGCATCCCATGCCTGGGTGACATTACCGGATAGCAGAGGCCGTTGTAGAACCGCCCGTCCCAAAGCATCATATAGTGTACAACTCCCGGTTTTATCAGAATGATAAGAAAAATAAAAATAATCCCCTACCGGATTGGGAAACAGACGTGGATTTTTGACAGGGCTGTCAGGGACCTGAGTATCGGTAATAATGATCTCTACCCACTCACAATGGGTATCACTTGCATTGTCATTGCTGACGGTCAGACAAACCTCATAAATGCCGCTTTGGGCATAAATATGCTGAGGGTTTTGTTCATAACTAAGCTCACTTCCATCTCCAAAATCCCATTTCCATTCTGTAGGTGCAAACAAGGAGTAATCCCAGAAGGAAGCCAGGGTATCACTGACTATGTGATAGAAATCTGCTTTGGGGTGGTTATCCAGCCCCAGGGTATCACACGGACTGCCGTCAAGAGGCCCGAGACGGAAATAGGGATTGTTAGGCATCGAAAAACTGTTTAAGGTCGATAGCACTAATCCGTGTTGTTCTATCTGACAATCTTCCCCGCCAGCATTGGGATTATGAATGATATGCATATATTCCACCGAATTATTAGCATTGATATAAATCTTGTTGTCCGGAGCCAGTTGAGCCAGGAAAAAAGTTGTGTACAAGCCAAATGATTCGGATTGGAATCCATCAAGGATAGCTACTATTTGCTTACTGGCTTCGATATCATTTGCTTCCAGATCATACTGATATATGTACTTAAAAGAAGACACATACAAATATTGGTTATTAGGAGAAATAGCAACTCCTCCTGCATAAGCTGTGTCAATGTAGGTGATTTGGATTGGGTTTGAGAATTCACCCGTGCAACGGTCGAAATCAAAGATGTCAATGAATTGGTCAGTATATAGGTTATGTAGATTTAATCTTACATATTTAGTACCATCAGGTGTAAATACAGCTTGACCTAAACCAGAAAAATAATTATCGGCATTAGGTAATAATTGGTGATCATATGGTTCAATCCCATTTGGGCTCAATAAAAATATATAAAAACTCTGTTTATTAAATTCTCCAAATATGATCCACCAATCTCTTCCGTTGGCATGACGGGAGGATGTTATTTTTCCAAGATCTAAGGTATCTTGTATCAGAGGTACATTCTTTTCAAGGACTTTCCCCAAGCCGTTGTTTTCATTCATATCAATTAATGAATAATAAAAATATAATGGTTTTGCAATGGGACCGTCTGGGATTACTTCGAATGAAAGTGATTCATGAAATAAATAATATATATCCGGGTGATTTGGTTTTGGAATGCTTAATGCACCTTGGGGGAGTATTAGTCCATTTTCAGCCCAACTCAAAGTATATGGATCGGGATTTAAACTATCTCCATTTTCCATTAACTCTCCTTCTTGATCAGCAATATAAATGCCATTAGTATAAAATAACAATTCACCCTCTGTGCTACAGATGCTGGAATTTGTTACATCAAAATTCATCTCGCGGTATTCATATTGAACTAAAACTGTATCATTATTAAAATTAATGACGGTACCGCCAAAGGGGGGGAAGGTATCATCATAACCTGTTAACCAGATGAAGTCTCTTTTTTCTTCTAAAAAAGGGACTTGCCCTATAGCCTGGTTTGCGAAAAAAATAATCAGGATTATTAACTGCCTACTCATAAATGAAAGTTAAAAGAACCGGGAGAATTTTCTCCCGGTTCTAATTTTGAAATTTATTAATGTGTAATGATAATTTTCTTTGTGAAGTCCGTTCGCTTGCCTTCGATAAACAATTTCAGGAAATATATTCCACTATTAACATCAGAAGTATTGATTATGTGACTACCGGATTCATCAGGAATAATCTTATAAACCTGTTTTCCAAAAGCATCAAATAATACAATCAACTTTGGTTTTGAATCTAATGAAAATTCAATAATGATTTCATCATTGGCCGGATTCGGATAGACTAAAAACGATTGCACTGATTCAATTTCCTCCTTCGAATCCTCGGGGAAAATAGAAACTTCTTCGTCATATCCAATAAAAGCCTCCATTGGGGCATTTCCACCACACAATATTTCATCATCAAAATCTTTTTCGGAAACTAATGCATATAAAGCCCTGGCCTGAAATACTGCATTACCGCCTGTTAATGGGCATTGTCCTGCAATATATTCCAAAATTGCAGCTTGGGTTTCTGAAACTGTAACATCTTCTGTAGAAGCTATTGTGTTTAAATAAATATCATTTACAGTACGCTGGTTATCTTCAAAAACAGTATTGGTATAAACAGCAGTATTATTTTGCTTTGTAACAGTTACTTTTACCTTTCTTGCTGATGCCAGAGTTGTCAAAATGGTTTCAATATTACCACTTTCTGTCTCAATATTCAAAATCAAATTCTCCCTTTGTTGCAATAAAGCAGTTGTTGGGTTAATCGCAATTAATGCATCTACATCAAGAAGTGTATCTAAATAAGCCGCAAGCTGGCTGCTGTGAAGTGCCAAATTGTCCAACTCGGCAGATAATCCTGTCCAGGCATTAGTAATATCACTTTTTACAGCATAAAAATCATGAATTTCTGTAACAGCTGTAGCGCCATAGAAATTATCTACAGAAGTGTTTTGCCCCAATAACCCTGGATTGTTCTCTAAGGAATTATATAGAGTATTTTGAGCTGTCCATTTACTGATTTGTGGATACAAAGTTGTCAAAGTTTCTCCTTCTGCGATTTTAACGGTCAATTCTCCAATCGATGGGTAAGTAATAAACATGAATGGACAATCACTCATACCACAGACTTCAGGACCCCTGATGGCCGAAGCATGTCGACAAAAAAATAAAAAAAGGTCGATCGGTAAGCGTTTTCGCTTAAGCGGGTTATGTAGGCAGGACTTACAGCCTGCCTTTCTGCGACAGCAGACAGGTCCGGGTGTTAAAAATACACAGACAATGAAGAAATCAAAAAGCCTGGCCTCTGATCAATTTCAATCATTCTTCGCCAACCGCATTGGTTTGCCCGCCGGCGTGATAATTTTTAAAATAACAGGGTCGGATATCTCTGAAGTTTTATAATAGACCATAGATGCTGTATTCCCCGGCTCCAGGCAGGCATAACATCCCAGCTCCATTTCAAAAACAGCTTCACACTGTAAATTTAATTCGGCTACAAAAGCTTTGAGATTCTCCAGGTGACCCGTCGGATCTGTATCGGTCGGGTAGGGGGGCAATCGTTTCAATAAGCGGTTGATCTCGGAAGAAAGCACTTCCGTATAGGGTTCGGACGGGGCATGGTCCAAAAGTTCTTTTTTAATGGTTTCGCAATGCACGATCCAGCTGGAAGTATCCGGAATGTTTTTGTCGATGGGTGTTGGTTTGATACAGGCCAAAAGACCCGTCAGCAGGAGGGTGACCAGAATTGATTTTGAATAGGGCATGATGTTTCATTTCAGCCGGAAGATACAAACAATATGGTTCTGTAAAAATGATTTTTTTCACCCCTTGAGTGTGCTGAAAATTCCCGGTCAAGCAATTACCATTGAATAATCAAAAATTGCATGGCGCACCTTGCGCTAACTTGGCGGCCTTTGCCTTTAAACGGTCCTATATTAGCTGTTTTAGAAATAAAAAGCCACAAACACCTCATCCGGCATTTGTGGCTTAATCTTTATGCTAAAGGAAAAAATTACTTGAACATCACCTGGTCAGATAACCATCCTTCCTTGAATTTTACTTTTACAAAATAAACGCCTGAAGGCAGATTTTCTCTTTGAATGGTAAGCTGGCTCTGATCGATCTTGGTATAAGAACGGATCACTTTACCGTTTACATCAAAAAGATAAACGTTCAGCATTGGAGAAGTTTCTTTGCTTTCCAATGTGATGTATTGGTCTGCCGGGATAGGCATAGCCTTAAAGTCTACCAGTTTACTGTCTATCGGATTCGCAACACTTACCGTCATGCATTCACCCAATTCAAAAGCATTACAGGCACGTGGCAACATATACATGAAAGCGGTGTCCAGATAAGCATTGCCTTGTTCTGGCCCCATATTCGGGCTCGTAATCAGTCCGTCGTTATGGAGTTGATCTGCACTAAAGTTTTGACCGAACAATGCATTGATTTGAGGAATCAGCACATCAAGCGTTGGCTTATCCCACCAATCCCATGGGCTGCCCTGGTAACCAGGCATAATAAACGGGTAAATATTGTCCACGGCAAGGGTGATGGTTTCACCACCGTATTGAATTTGCTGGGTTTTGTAGAAATTGACGATCTGGTTGAGTGGATTGTCAAGAGCGTTCACCGGCGCCAGAATATCGTTTTGCCCCGACAAATTATTTTCATTGATCACCGTCCAGGTTCCGGATACGTTGACGACAAAATCTCCGGTGGTAGGAACAATTACCGGACCATTTGCATAAGGTGCGAATGGATCACTCACCACGTGGAAACCTACCGCAGCAGGTTCGTCATCATTACCTTCCAACCATGAAATATCCCCCATGGCACCTCCTAAGTTTACCACGAAAGAAACTTTTGAATCATAGTCGGGATAATTGACCATATTTAAAATAGCCGTATCCAATCCCAATGGATCACCGTCAACCGCAGGATTGATATAAGGAGTAAGCGTTTCGGTGTCGATAAATTTATCAACGACCGTTTCTTCATATCTGTCGAGATATCCTACGCCAAAAGAAATATATCCTCCGGTACCCAACCCGAATGCACCAATCTTATCAGGATCAATTCCGTATGGATTGTCATTTTCGGCTACTGTATAACGCAGATAGCGAACACAACTGTAAATATCCTGAATCCCTCTGTAAGCAGCGTGGAGCAGTGTGCTGGTCCGAACATTTTGATCTTCAGCCAAAGGTAACCATCCCTGGCGGTAGGTTGCAGCAACGGCTACATAACCTCTTGAGGCAAGTCTTTTACAAGTATTTACCACTGCAGAATCTAATCGGGAACCGGTCACCTGTCCGTTGAAATACTGTGGCAGAAAGCTTCCTGTGTGGATGACGACAAACACAGGACGTGAAGTCACATCATCTCCGTCTGGTGTGTACACATCCATAAGAAGGTTTGTCGCTGCCGGAGCACCTGTCAAAATCGAAATATTAGTGGCATACGTGACATTGGACTCGACAGATACACTACTGAAGATTGGGTCAATGTACCGTGTATCCTGGGCATTCAAATGAATGAAGGCAAAGACAAATAATAAAAATAAAAGATTGTTGAATTTTTTCATAAACTTCGTTTTTTTGATAAGTAAGATTAAGTTGTAACTAAAAAATTATTGTTTTTTAAATTCATAAAGTACAGAAAAATAGAGTAACCTTCCGATTCTCGGCCCGCCATAAGCCTGAAAAGTCTGGACGTTGAGTAAATTGGAAGCCCCTAATTTAAAGGTGCTGTTCAGTTTTTTCGAATTGATATTTATTTGTGCATCGAGTAGGGAATAAGCGGGAATTTTCCCGGTAAACTGGGGAGAACCTTCAAATATAAAATTATCTATCCATTTATAGTTAATATTGAAGCCCAGGTTTTTTATTCTGAGGCCTCCAATGGCTAAATTGATGTCTCTTCCCGAGAGTCCCAGGTTGTATTTGTTTTCGGGGGTGTTGAAAGCCGGAATGATCGGATCGTCAGAATTTGTATTCAGTTTGTTCCAGGAATAATTGGCATTGACGACATAATTGTTCCAGAAATAAAAGTTCAATCCAATAGAAAAGCCCTGTGTGGTTACCTTATCAACAGCGTTGGCAGCTACCCGATAGGCCTGGATAGCAGTAGGTAGTCCGGTGAGCTGATCAAATCGGGCATCCACTCCCAGGTTATACCCGATAAAATCCTCATAAAAACTGAAATAGTAGGTGGCATCGGCATAAAACTGGTTAAAAATGGTGGTTCTGTATCCGACTTCCACTGTTTTTACCTTTTCGGGCCGAATAGGATCTACATCGTAATAAACCAGTTTTTCCGAGTCATTGGTATTGAGATATTCAATGAGCGACTCAACCGTGATTAGGTTTGTAAAGCCGTCAAGGTTGCCTATAAGAATAGCTCTTCCTACGTTGTAAAAAAGGTATTGGTCGTTAAGGGTGGGATTCCTGATAGCCGAGGAAAAAGATAACCTCATGGTTTGGTTGGGCTTTGGCGTAAACACCATAGAAGCCGCCGGAGAAAAAAGCAGGTCGAAATTTTGGTTTTTATCTGCTCTTAATGAGGCGTTTATTTTTAGTTTATGACTCACTTCAAGGGTTCCGCCGCCATAAATTCCATATTCATAAGTCTTGATATCCCTGCCGAAAGTATCGAGCAGTAGAGAACCCTGGGAATCCGGAAGATACATCCGGTAATTGGCTCCCATAACGAGGTCAAGATCGGAAATGCCGTCGCCTGCTACAAGATCATTAAACCGGTATTCTCCATGCGCATGAAGCAGGGCGGATTTGTCATAAAACTTGGTGCCCCCTTCTGTGAATGAAACCTTACTGGTGATGTCCTGGAATTTGGCGTCAAATTCAGGGGTGCCCGGTGCATAAAAAGCCCCCTGATTGTTGATGGGGTCATCCTGATTAGCCACCTGCTGGGCCTGTGCATGCCAAATGAATAATGAATCCTGCATGCCCGGGCTATGGAGAAAGGCAGACGTAGCCGCATTAAATTCAGCAGGCATGCCGAGGTAATCCAGTGGATTGGGATATCCTTCTGTACCTTTTATCTTGGGAACTATGTTAACATCCCAATAGTTCTTATAAGCGGAACGCCAATATCGGTCAAGTTTTGCATCCTGCTGTAATAAGAGTGCCGTGAAGTAGGGATCATAAGAATCCCCTGCATCTTCATGGGTGGCATAAAGGCGCAGGAAATAATGATCGCGTTTTTGTATTTCTATCCGGTGCTGGAAGAATTGGATATTTTTCAGACTGAATCGGTTATCGCCCTGGTAAACAGTGGTTCCGGTGCTGTAATTACTCGCCAATATCAGTTCCGGTGAATCAAATTCCCTTCCGGGTTGCAAACGAAAATGAACTGCTGCGCCCATTTTCATATTCTTTGAATCGTAATCCACCAGGTCACTTTCCTTATACCCGCGACGGTGAATGATGCCCAGACCGGGAGAAGCAAGCACTTTGGAATAATCGCTGGAACCACTGTATTCATCACCGTAAATGTTCACCGCGTCGTATCCACCTGGGTTACTTCGGTCTGTGCGGGTATCATAAACGGGGTCGTAATTGTCAGCTTCCCAGTCATTGGCAGAAAAATAGAAGAAATTCAGTTTAAAAGCCATAAAAGCATCGCCGTTGCTGTTGCGAAGAGCATCCCCGTAACGAAAGCCTCCTTCGAACAAACTTCTTTCACCTCCTTTGGCCATGGCCGAAAGTCCTTTATGGACGAATGGATTTTTGGTTTCCATGGAAAGCACCCCGTTGAAGGCATTGGGGCCATAAAAGGCCGAACTTGCGCCGATGACCAGGTTAACCCTGTTGACATCCAGCTCAGAGGCTCCCAGGAAATTGCCCAGAGAAAAATTCAATCCCGGGGATTGGTTGTCCACCCCGTCAATAATCTGAAGGGATCTTACAGGGCTTGTGCTGTTAAATCCCCTGGTATTAATGATTTTGAATCCCAGGCTGGCCGCGGTGAGATCCACATCTTTCAATGAACCCAGACCATCGTAAAAATTGGCGGAAGGTGTTTCTTTTATCCCGATGCCATCAAGGGTTTCGACGGTGAGTGCTGCCTGCTGCTGCTTTTCAGAAATCCTGCGTCCTTTAATCTCTACGGCAGCAATGGTAACGGCATCTGACCCCAGGTTAATACGGATTCTGCCTTCTGCCGAAGTCACTTCTACTTCTTTGGTGGAATACCCAATGAAAGAAACAACAAGGGTCACGGGGAGTGGCTGATCTGTTTTGACCAGGAAATAACCATCAAAATCGGCAATGGTGCCATCTGTTGTGCCTTTGACCAATACGGAGGCATTGATCAGCGGTTCTCCAAGATCTTCGTCCACGATAACCCCTTCAATTGTAGTTATCTGGCCATTCGATAATATTGGCAACCAAACCAGCAGCAGGGCACTGAATAGGAGATTGTTTAAAAAAAATTTCATAAAAATTGTCCTTTAAATTTATGTAGCAGCCCTAAGGATGCAACCGGAGTTTTATTTAATTAGGTTTGAAAAATGATTAAGCTTAAAACTTAATTCAATAGGTATTGATCAACATGATTATTTCAATACCCCAAGGTTTTTCAAAAGGCAAATTTACTGTTAGGCCATTAATTTGAAAGCAAATTAGGAAAAAAAAATCAATTGCGATATTTCCGGTAGTTAATTATTAAAAAGCCATGGATATCGTTCTGACCATTTTGGGGGTAAAGAACCTCAGAAATTCGATTTTCCTGCTTTTTTGATCGTTGGTAGTTTTCTTTGACTTTTTAAAAAAGGAAAAAGGAATCAAGAGTTCCATATTATTTCAACCCGGGAAGGCCGAAAATAATAGTCATAAATTAGGGGAATCAAAATGTTGCAGGTTGATGGCAAATAAACCATCAACCTGCAATAAACACAATCATTTCAGATTGAACTGCCAGTACGCCTCCTGTTAACGTAAATTTTTCCTTATTCAGTCGGATCAGGCTTTAGGGTAAAGGTACGTTCTACCGGGTTTAAAGGGGTGTTCACTGCATTACCATCTTTGTCGATCAACGTCAGTTTTATGGTATTGTCACCCATTTCCAGCCCTTCTATATAATAGGGCTGCCAGGTATCCAGTATGTGCGCTTCTCCGTTGATTTCTGCTTTGACTTTGTACTCGTCACCTAATTCTACATTGATCAGGTAAAAGTCCAGCATGATTTTTTCGGTATCTTTTTGGCCAACATAGGTTCCTTTAGGCCGGCTGTAAAACAACATTTTTTCGGTTTCAACAGGGACGCTGCCTGTAATGCTTCCATCTTTAACGTTAACATTCATGGCAAGGTGAGCCGCTTTGGTTTTGATGCTTTCATGGTAGGAACGAGAAAGAAAAGACAAAATATAGTGACTGCCATCTTCCACCGGGTGCTCAAAGGAAGCTTCGTACTTGGCCGCATAGGGAAGATCATCCACAATAAGGTGAATGTGTTGTCCTTCACCGGAATTGGCGCACATTTTCTGATCGGCATCAGGCGTTTGAGCTTTTAATTCATATCCTTCGCCTCCAAGGACGTAGGTGAAACGGCCGTTTTTATAATCCATGGATTCCATTTTGGCCCCGGGGAATGAGACTGAGGGCGTAAATGGGGTCAGGGTGTATTTATTGGCTACCGTTTCCGTTGATTCAGCGGGGGCTGTTTCAGTGCTGGCTGTATTATTTTTGCAGCCGGTGAGCGACAGGCTCAAGGCAAAAAAAATAAATAAAAATTTCTTCATAACAATTTCTTTTTTATTGATTATTAAAATTTTAAATATCATTCTTCCGAACTCATTGGAGTCGGACTTATCACGCAATGTAAATAATTCTATCCTCTTGATAAAAAAATGAAAGGAATATAATTTAAAATTTTATGGATTGAATGTTTGAAGTGCTAATCAGGCCTTATGGTAGTTTTTTTTACTAGAAAACCTTTCAAGGGTTTCTATTTCCTTCGATTTATTAATTTCAAAGCGGTTTTGTTACAATTCTTCAATCAGCCGGGTTTTACCTGAACTAATATCTCCTGAATCGGTTTAATTTTATAAAGGATTGAAGAGTGGTTTTCAGAAGTATTTATTGTAGGCGCCATTTTCAAGGGGGGTGAAAAATAAATCTTATTAAATTTATGGTGCAAGATAATGATAATCAATGTTTTAAAATTTAGCCTTGTTCGATTTAAAATTTATCATTTTCCTCACCCGCTTCGCGCAAAAATGTAATAACTTGATTAATTTTGCCCCTTCATTCATAATTTGGAAAAATGAGTAATGAGATCATAAAGTTAAAAGTGGATGGAATGGATTGCAGCAATTGCGCTACGTCCATTTCCCGCTTTTTAGAACGTAAGGGATTAGAGGAGGTTTATGTGAATTTCCAGACCAAGGAAGTCCGCTTTAAAAAGGACGACGAAAAAATATCGCTTGATAAAATAACCGCCGGTATCCATAAATTGGGCTACGTTGTCATGGATGACGGCACCAAAAAATCCTGGTGGAGCCTGAAGAGGAAGTTGTGGTTCAGTGCGCTGTTCACCGTGCCACTGCTCCTTCAACATTTGTTGATGATGGCAGGGATTCATCTGCACTGGATGGAAAATCCCTGGGTACAGTTTGCCTTTTGCCTTCCTGTTTTCGCCATTGGGGTAGCTCATTTTGGGGTCAGTGGATGGAAATCCCTGAGAGGAGGAGTACCCAATATGGATGTATTAATCATTATCGGAAGTTCTGCCGCATTTATCTATAGCCTGGTAGGTACTTTAACGGGCCAGGCTGATTATATCTTTTACGAAACAGCAGCAACCATCATTACGCTGGTACTTGTAGGAAACTGGCTTGAAAAAAGAGCCGTGGAACAAACGACCACCTCTATAGGTGAACTGACAAAACTCCAGGTGGAAACGGCCCGCCAGGTGATGCCTTCCGGCACCGTGGTGACCATTGATGCCAGGGATATTAAAAAAGGGAACATCCTTCAGGTGAATGAAGGGGATAAAATTCCCGCTGACGGGGTCATCATTTCCGGAAATGCCACCATTGATGAATCTATGCTTACCGGGGAAAGTTTACCCATTGATAAAAATATGGGAGATGGGGTAGTGGGCGCTTCCCTGCTGGTTTCAGGAAATTTCCAAATGGAAGTGAAAGCCACCGGCGAGGGTTCCGTATTGGGCCAAATGATTGAGCTGGTCAAAATGGCTCAGGCAGACAAACCCGATATCCAGCGCCTGGCCGATAAGATAAGTGCCATTTTTGTTCCGGCGGTTATCCTGATCTCCCTGGGAACCATCCTGATCGGGCATTTTGTTTTCGGACTTTCTTTCCAACAAGCCCTCATGAATGGTATCGCCGTTCTGGTCATTTCCTGTCCCTGTGCTATGGGGCTGGCCACTCCGACAGCCGTTATGGTAGGAGTGGGGCGGATGGCTAAAAACGGTATTCTGGTCAAAGGCGGGCAGACGCTGGAAATTTTTGCTAAAATCAAAAATATTGTTTTTGATAAAACAGGCACCCTTACCACGGGAGCCTTTAAACTCAAGGACATTCAGTATTTTACCGCTGACCAGAATAAAGTCCATGCAATGATCTACCTGCTTGAAAAGCATTCAAGCCATCCTATTGCCCGGTCCCTGGTGAAAGAAATGGAAAACAGGAAAAACGGTTCACCTCCATTGGAACTAAAGGTTTCAGAACATCGGGGAAGCGGCCTGGAAGGCGTTGATCCACAGGGAAATGTTTTTCGAATTGGATCCGGTCGCCCTTCATTTGACGGACGGCCCATTAATTCAGGCGCGCATATTTACCTGACGGAAAATGACCAGTTATTAGCAGCCCTGGAAATCACCGACGATATTAAAGAAAAGGCTTCTGAAGTGGTGGCCTATTTGAAAGCCAATGATATCAGGCCTTATGTGCTGAGTGGGGATAAGGTGGAAAAAACGGCTTCTATCGCTAAATCAGTGGGCATCCCGGATTATTTCGGAGAACAGCTCCCTAATGAAAAACTCGAAGTTATTGGGCGGCTCTCACAAAAAGCGTACACCGCTATGGTCGGGGATGGTATCAATGATGCTCCTGCCCTGGCAAAAGCCACCATTGGGATTTCCATGAGCAATGCTTCCCAGGCAGCCATACAGACGGCTCAGATCGTGCTGCTCAACGGAAACCTGGAGCATTTAAAACAGGCTCATGCCATTAGTAAACACACCCTGTTAACGATCAAACAAAATTTATTCTGGGCCTTTGCCTATAATGTCGTAGCCATTCCAGTTGCAGCCATGGGATTTTTAAATCCCATGTGGGGCGCCTTGTTTATGGCCTTTTCAGATGTGGTGGTAATAGGCAATTCCATCAGGCTCAAAAGAAAGAGAATTTTTAAATAAAAGATGATGAACGAAAAAAACAAAAGAGCAAAAATCAATATAACGATTGATCGCGACCCCAATAATATTCCCGAAAAGATGACCTGGGAAGCTACCGATAATCCGGACGGCCCTAAAAAACAGGAATGTAAAGCCATGTTACTGGCTTTATTTGATAAAAAACAACAGGAGACGATAAAGGTGGACCTTTGGACCAAGGAGATGATGGTCAATGAAATGGACCGGTTTATGTTTCAAACCCTGCGTTCCCTGACAGATACTTATTACCAGGCCACCCAGAATGCTAAGCTGGCATCCCAAATGCAGCAGTTTGTTCATTTCTTTGGACTGGAAACCGGCATCATTCCCAAGGAAGAACCAAAATAGACTCAGATTCAACCGGGTTGTGTATTAGTCACTAAAAAAGTATAAAAAGTTTGTCTTCTAAAGAAAATTATTTACTTTTGCGCCCGGTGAGCGGCATACGATAGCTCCTTCTGAACTCCCCCAGGGCGGAAACGCAGCAAGGGTAGGAGGTTGAGCAGTCGGTATGTTGTCTCACCTTATTTTTTTTAGGCCTTATTGAAGGCTTGTTTTCCCGTGGCGCAGCTTTTCAAACCTTAAATATTCAACTTATTATGAAATTCTTTATCGACACAGCAAACCTCGACCAAATCCAGGAAGCCAAAGACCTGGGCATTCTTGACGGTGTTACCACGAATCCTTCTCTTATGGCAAAGGAAGGGATTAAAGGGAAAGACAATATCATGAAACACTATGCCGATATTTGTAAAATCGTAGAGGGAGGAGATGTAAGTGCGGAGGTCATTGCCACGGATTTTGCCGGGATGGTAAGAGAAGGAGAGGAGTTAGCTTCCATTGCTCCCAATATTGTCGTTAAAGTGCCAATTATTAAGGAAGGGGTAAAAGCTATCCGTTATTTTACTGATAATGGTATCCGTACCAACTGTACCCTGGTATTTTCAACAGGGCAGGCCCTTATTGCGGCAAAGGCAGGCGCTACTTACCTTTCTCCTTTCATGGGAAGGATTGATGATGTAAACTGGGATAGCGTGGCCTTGATCCGTGAGATTGCGGAATTATACGCCATCCAGGGGTTTGATACTCTGATCCTGGCAGCTTCCATCCGTAATGCCAAACATATCGTTGATGCCGGTCTGGCAGGAGCAGATGTAGTGACTTGTCCTTTATCTTCCATTATGGGATTGTTAAAACACCCGTTGACAGACATCGGCCTGGCTACCTTTTTGGCCGATCATAAGAAAGTAAACGAATAACAAACAGTTTAGACTGTTCAAAGATAATATTTGAAATCGTCAATTGCCGGAATCAATTACAATGCGTATATTGACCGGTAATTGACGATTTTTTTTTGCTTTAGGCAGTATTTTTATTACAAGCAAATCAACTACTTAGGCATGATTTCAGTCGACCTCATACCCTATAAGTCAAAACTCAGGCTCAAAAAAACGGAGGAAAAAACCTATGTGTTTGATTTCATCCGCGGAAAATGGCTGGTTTTATTACCGGAAGAGCTGGTGCGTCAATTACTGATTTTATATTTAATCGAGGAAAAAAGTTATTCCAAAAACAGCATTGCCATTGAACGGGGCATTAAGGTCAATAATTTGAGCAAGCGTTGTGATATTTTGCTTTTTGATAAAAATACACAACCCTTGATGCTGGTGGAATGTAAGGCTCCTAAGGTTAAGATAACGCAGGATGTTTTTAGGCAAATCGCCATTTACAACATGTCTTTTGAAGTGGATTATTTATTGGTAACCAATGGGATACAAACCTACTGTTGCAAGATGGATTATATCAAAAAATCATGGGAATTTCTAAATGACATTCCGGTGGCAAAATAATCCCGATGTCTCACATATTTTTTACCAAACCTTTGTATTTTACAGCGAAAATTGTACTTCGGCCCAGAAAGGATTGGTTCAGAGTTATTTAGATTTTATGCGGCCTCTGTGCTGTTTTTTTTCCGAAGATAATGCCTAACCGAATTATATGACAAAAGAAAAAATTTTGGTGAGCGGGGCCAATGGCCAGATCGGTTCTGTGCTTACTGAAGCCTTACGCGCCAAATATGGTAAAGAGGCTGTTCTCGCTACGGATATCCGTATGGGAAACCGGGATCATGGTCCTTTTGAACTGCTTGATATACTGGATGGAAAACAGTTGTCCAGGTTGGTCAGAAAGTATAAGATTACTCAAATTTATCATTTGGCCGCCATCCTGTCTGCTACGGGGGAAAAGCATCCTAAAATGGCCTGGGATATCAACACCAACGGACTTTTCAACGTATTGGAAATTGCTCGGGAGTACAAAATGAAATTGTTTTTCCCCAGTTCCATTGCTGTTTTTGGAAGCCATACCCCCAGGAGTCACACCCCCCAGGAGACCATCATTCATCCGGAAACCGTGTACGGGATTAGTAAGGCAGCCGGAGAAAACTGGTGTCAGTATTATCACTTGCATTATGGGGTGGATATACGTTCCGTTCGTTACCCGGGAATCATTGGCTATCAATCCTTTCCTGGTGGCGGGACTACCGATTATGCGGTGGAAATTTTCCATAAGGCGGTCGCGGGGGAGGATTATGAATGTTTTCTCAGAGAAGATACGATGCTTCCCATGATGTATATGGACGATGCCATCAAAGCCACTTTGGAACTCATGGAAGCTCCGGTTGAGCATATTAAGGTCAGGACGAGTTACAACCTCGCGGCAATGAGTTTCACGCCCGCCGGGATTAGTGCCGAAATCCAAAAATTTTACCCTGATTTCAAGGTCACTTACCAACCTGATTTCAGACAGGAAATTGCCAATACCTGGCCCGAAACGATTGACGACCAACAGGCAAGAAGTGATTGGGCATGGAAACCCGATTACGATCTTGAATCCATGACCGAAGATATGATCAAAAATCTAAAAAAGATACTCCGTCCCTGACGGGGTGCCTACCGGAAATTAATTTTCCGGCACTTTTGATATTAGAAAGTTCCAATTAACTTTTTCTCATTTTTCATTCGTAATTTTTCTATTATGTATAAAAATATTCAACCTGAAATTCAAAAAGAGCTGGATGAGATCCGTGAAGCCGGACTTTATAAGGAAGAACGAATCATCATTACCCCCCAGGCAGCAGAAATAACAACGAATAAAGGAGCGGAAGTACTCAATTTTTGTGCAAACAACTATCTTGGGCTATCATCCCATCCCGAGGTGATCAAAGCCGCAAAAGAGGCCATAGACACTCACGGTTTTGGGCTTTCCTCCGTGCGTTTTATCTGTGGTACTCAGGATCTTCACAAAGCGTTGGAACGCAAAATTGCTGATTTCCTGGGCATGGAGGATGCCATTTTGTACGCCGCGGCCTTTGATGCCAACGGTGGCTTGTTTGAACCTTTGCTCACAGAGGAAGATGCCATTATTTCCGATGCCTTGAACCATGCCTCTATCATTGATGGAGTCCGTTTGTGTAAAGCAAAACGTTATCGTTATGAGACCAACGACATGGCTTCTTTGGAAGAAAAATTAAAAGAGGCACAATCAGCAAGGAGAAGGATGATCGCGACAGATGGCGTTTTTTCGATGGATGGAACGATCGCTCAATTGGATAAGATATGTGATCTGGCTGATCGGTATGACGCTATGGTGATGGTGGATGAATGCCATGCCACAGGATTTGTCGGAAAAAAGGGTAGAGGAGCCATTGAATACAGGAATGTCATCGGCCGGGTGGATATTGTAACAGGAACTTTTGGAAAAGCACTCGGCGGAGCATCCGGCGGGTTCACCGCTGCCAGAAAAGAAATCGTGGAGATGCTGCGCCAGCGCTCCAGGCCATACCTGTTCTCCAATACACTTGCCCCTGCCATTGCCGGAGCTTCCATCAAAGTGCTTGATTTGCTGACGGCTTCTACTGCTTTGCGCGATAAGCTGGAGGAAAATACGAAATTCTTCCGGGAGGAAATGACCAGGGCTGGGTTTGATATCATTCCCGGAGTGCATCCCATCGTACCTGTAATGCTTTACGATGCACCGCTTTCGCAAAAATTTGCCAACCGGCTCCTGGAAGAAGGCATTTATGTGATTGGCTTTTTTTATCCTGTGGTGCCGAAAGGCCAGGCCAGGATACGTGTTCAAATTTCTGCCGGGCATGAACGCAAGCATATTGAAAAGGCCGTAGCGGCCTTCACGAAAGTAGGAAAAGAACTTGGGGTCATTTAACCGCCAGGGTAAAATAATATAATGAACATTTCCAATACCCATAAGGCCCACCTGGCTTTATTGGCCGTAAGTTTTATTTACGGCGTCAATTACCTCATAGCCAAAGGCATTATGCCGGATAAGATAGGGGCCTCGGCCCTGGTTTTTATCCGCATAACGGGTGCAGGCAGCCTGTTTTGGATGATCAAGGTATTCTTTTATGAACGGGTGGAAAGAAAAGATATGGGCAGGCTCATGTTGTGCGGGTTATTAGGAGCGGCTGCCAACCAATTGTTGTTTTTTAACGGACTCAGCCTTACTTCTCCCATTGATGCTTCCATCATTATGACCGCCACCCCGGTTTTTGTTCTAATCATTAGCGCCATCCTGCTTAAAGAAACAATTACTTTTCAGAAAATAGCAGGTCTATTGGTCGGTGCGCTGGGGGCCATATTACTCATTTATGCAGGCGTAGCCTCAAAAGGAACCGGAACGCTTTTGGGCAATTCTTTGGTGCTGATGAATTCCCTGGCTTTTTCTTTTTACCTGGTGATTGTCAAACCGCTGATGAAGAAATATAAGCCCATTACGGTGCTCAGTTGGGTCTTCTTCTTTGGGTTTGTTTTTATGGTCCCTTTTGCCATTAAACAATTTATTGAAACTGATTTTGCCGGGTTTACCACCGGTACGGTATTGGTTATTTTTTTCGTGGTAATGGGACCGACTTTCCTGGCCTACCTGTTCAATATTTATGCTTCCAAGCACCTTTTACCAAGTGTATCGGGAAGTTATATTTATTTGCAACCAGCCATTTCCTTCATCGTGGTAAGTATTTATTCTTTTTGGCTGCATGTGGATACCTATAAAGATGATATCAGCCTGTTGAAAATCGCCTGTTGCGTTTTAGTCATCATGGGGGTTTACCTGATCAGTAGTAAACCCTTGCCAATGTTCAAACAAAGGATGGCGGAAAAAAAGATCACAATTTGATGCCCAAAACAAGCATCATTACTCAATTTATTGGCTATTTCACCACCAGGCTTTGAACCAGTGAGGCTTCTCCTGATTTAAGGGTTATGAAGTAAACCCCTGATTCAAGATAGGATGCATCGATAAAATATTTTGAAGCACCTGCCCGGGTGATATGATGAGCGTATAGGGTCGAAGCTGAAAGCCTTATCCTGTCCCATAAATTTAAAAAAGTTTATTTTTATGTCAAATACAAGTGTTTATTATGCATAAAAATACGGCTAGTTTAGAATTTTGGAGCGAAGAACTCGAGTATTCAAAATTACCTGATGAACGTTTTCGATCAAACTTGGTAAAGATGTGCCATTCTTTGCAAGAGAAGCCAGAACATTCTTTTTCATCTGCATGTGGAGAAGTCGTGAGAAAATCAGCACATCGTCTTTTTTCAAAAGAAGAATCAATTGATATTCAACTTGGGCATCGGCACAAAACGCTAGAGCGGTGTAAAAATCACAACCGGATTTTAGTAATTGAGGATACAGCTGATTTGAATTATAGTAGCCACAAAAGCACTAAAGGTCTTGGTGGTCTTGGTGGAAAAAATACAAAAGGGCTAAATATTCATTCTGCGATGGTTCTGACTACAGAAGCAGAGCCATTAGGATTGATTGGTCAATATATTTGGGCTCCTAGAGCTTCAGGGAGAAAGAAGAAAAACCATAACTATTCAATACAAGAAAAGGAAAGTTTCAAATGGATTCGAACAAAAAACTGGGTTAATGAATGGTTTGAGGACTATCACGGCCAGGTAATTGTAGTTGGAGACAGGGAGGCTGATTTTTATGAACATTTTTCATGGTCACGAAAACAGTCGATTGAACTTTTAATTCGAGCACAACACCTTAATCGCAATATTTTTTATAAGGGAAATAAAACTAAAGTATCAAAAATCCCAGAATTGGTAGAAGAATTAGGGAAGCTAGAAGTAACCATTCCTCGTCAAAAAAACAGAAAAAAAAGGAAGGCGCAGTTATCCCTTCGAGTAGCAAAAATAGAATATCCCCCTGCTTATCATAAAAAAGGTAAAACCCATTCCTTAACATTAGTCCATGTTAAAGAAATAGAAAAGGAAGGAATAAAATCACCTGTTGAATGGTATTTATTGACGACTTTAGAAGTAAATAATTTTGATGAGGCATATGAAGTATTACATTTTTATGTTTTACGCTGGCCTATCGAACGGTTTCATTTAGTACTCAAATCAGGGTTAAAAGTGGAGCGTTTGCAATTTGATGTTTTCATTAGGTTAAAACATGCTTTAGAAGTTTGTTCTTTAGTCGCCTGGCAGCTATTGTGGTTAGCATATATAGGGAAAGCTAAGCCCAATGCAATAGCAGCAGAGGTCTTTGATACAATTGAAATTGAAATTTTGAAACAATATACTGGAGTAAAAATAAAAACAGTAACAGATTTTATTTTAGCCTTAGGTTCTTTATCAGGTTTTGCAAAATCAAAAGTTCAACCTTTGCCTGGAGAAAAATTATTATGGCAAAGTTTAAAATTACTACGAGCCATGAAATTAGGTTATATGCTGAAAACTAAACCGCCATGATTTATGGGACAGGATAAGGCTGAAAGCAGCGACCATCGGGAGGTGCTCTTGAAGAAGCTTTATTATCCGTTTGGGATGGAACTAGACGGGGTAACGCCGGATACTACAGCTCCAATGCTCAAAAGGCTGTTTAATGATAAGGAGTGGCATGAGGGGACTGGGTGGTATGAATTCAGGTTCAGGCATTATGATCCGGTAATAGGTAGATTTACTGGGGTCGATCCAATTGCGGAGAAGTTCGCTCACGTTAGTCCGTTTAATTATGCAGAGAATGAACCGATTGGGCATATTGATCTTTGGGGTTTGCAGAAAGTGAGTTTTAATATTGCTGGATATATTAAAATAGGAGAAACTTCGAATAGAGTAGCCGGTAAAGCGAGTATAGATATCGGTAACAATTATAGTTTTAGTTATAGCATTGCTTTAGAAGGGCTCGGAGGAGTGTCTGGTACATATTCAAAAGAAGATGGATATAAGTCAAATAAAGCCCAAATTGATTTTGGTAAGATGTTTTTTGAGGCTGATAGACCTAGTGGATTAGTCATTCCAAAATGGGCTGCCAGAATTGGAATTAATAAAGCGATAAAAGCTTTTACTCCAAGTAGTGTTGAAGAAGGACTTTCTTTAAGTTCCGAAGATCACCGTTTCAATTACTATATGGAATTCCTCTTAAGAAGTGTAAATGAATTAATTGATCAAGATATTTTGACAGGGCTATATGACTATGATGGTTCAAAAGGGCAAGCAATAAATGCTGAAGGACAGTCATATGATCGCAAATTTACAAGCATATATAGGGGCCAATTTGATGATGTAGAATTTGGAAATGATGATATGGAATTTACTGGAAAAGTTGTTGTAAGTTATACGAATCAAAAAGAGTTACAAAAAGATACTTATTACGAAGGTAAACTCCCTTCAGTCATTGAATTAAAAAAAGCAGGGCTATAATTTATAAACCTTTAAATTGAATTTGTTTTGAAAAAAAAAGTAAAACTAATAATTGGGATGGCTTCGATTTTATTAATCCTAATGTTTGCATTTTATTACCATCTGGGAATTGGATTTGGTCGAGCTACTGTAAAAACAATAGAGGGCGTTAGAAATGCAAATAAGGAATGGTTATCGAATGGAGTAAACCCTCAAGATTCAATAAAAAACCAACTTCTTGAACTTATTGATAGTACACAACATGATTATTGAATCTCATGATTGATGAAGCATGGTAGCGAAAAAACCTGCCGTGACAAAGAATCCAGATGTATTTGGAAATAAGATTATTTATTACTTAGGGAGCCTGGCTTTGTGCCGGGCTTTCTGCTTTATACATGGCTTCATAATGGCCAAGCGATACGTTAAGTGCGAGCTATGGGAGCATGACTGTAATCGCGTCCATTATGGGCTGTGTTATTTTTGGTTTTAAACTGTTTTTATGAATGAATTCTATCGGACATTTATTCAAAACATCAAAATGTCCGATAGGTTATTCTTTCCTCAACTCAATATGCAAGATTGCAATTTGGACGCCAACCGAGTTGTCATCCAAATTGCTCTTGACCTGCGGTGCTAAAATGCAGATTAAAATTCTATGAAAAAGTGCTAATGAATGAGAAGATCAATCCTCATCTGTTTCCCCTGATGGCCAAAGCATATCGACCAAAAAATAAAAAAGGTCGATCGTTTAAGCGTCATCGCTTAAGCGGACTATGCTTGCAAGGCTTGCAGCCGATCTAAAGCCAGGTGAATCTGGGCCTTATAAAATACACAGACACTGAAACGAAAACAAAAAGCCTGGCCGCACGCCGGGCTTTTTGCCTTCACATTTTGACCGCAACCTATAATCCCTTAAATTTACCAAACCTGAAAAGTAAAAGTTCTTTCTCATATTTTTTAGCCTTTTGCCTTTTTAAAAGCTTTATTACCCCTTTGGGATGGAGCTAGACGGGGTGACCTGACCCACCAAAATGGTCTATTTTACCACAAGGCTTTGAACCAGTGAGGCTCCCCCTGATTTAAGGGTTATGAAGTAAACCCCTGATTCAAGATAGGAAGCATCGATAAAATATTTTGAAGTACCTGCAGCAATCTTACCCTCGAAAATATTCATGATCCTGCGTCCTAGTACATCGGTCAATTCAATGGATGCTTCTACAGCACTTTGACTTTCCACAGGAATACAGGTAATGGCTGAAGCGGGGTTTGGAAAAGCAGCAAGTAATTGTGTATATCCCAGGGTAATATCCTCAGTACCAACATTACAGTTTTTAATACCAAAGTCAAAATAACCCTGGGGTGCTGTAATGGGCCGCACCATGGTTTTGCCATCATTGGCCTCAGCTTCAAAATAATAATACAAGGTCGTTTCCTCACTTATCGCCGGCAAATCGGCTTCCCAGGTATCGTTGTCTGCATAAACCATATCCATCGACAAATAACCGGAATTGATATCAGTGGTATAATGCACCTTCGCCCAGGATATGCCCGACTTGTGTTTCATGGTTGCCGCAACATAGGTGGATTCTCCCAGGCATCCTTCGCGAACCTGCTCGTGGTTGATCAGCAGGGGGGCATTTACGCCTACCTCCTTAGTAATACAGTGGATGGCTCCGCTCGCGGGGATGATCTGGTTACAATTGATGCCTACGATGTTATAACCAGGCATCGCCTCTTCCCAGATTCTGAGCCCTGTGGTGTCAAATTGTTCCTCGTAGGTGGGCACCAGGATGGTTTTATTGAGAAAAATGGCGTTGGCATAAGTGCGATAATCACCGTTGGTGTTAGGGAAAGCTCCGTTTTCAGGAGGCATAGGTACTCGAATAATTTCAAAAGGATTGCCATAAGCGGTAACGAAATTATTGAGGATGTATTCAATATTGGCTTCTATCTGGGGGCCATCGGCAATGCCTTCAGGATATTGTCCCACCAGGATACGTTCTTCATCGAGCAATTTCATGTGCATATCGATGTGGTGGATGCCGTCAAAAGGGAGATTGGTCATTTTCGGGTAGGTCTGTATTCCCATAAAGTCAAACATGATCTGCTCTACTTCTTCTTCGGAATGATTGCTAATGCCCCAGGTATTATTCGGGCCATTTTCATCTAAAACCAGGTTGGAAGAAAAAGCAGTCCCCATTCCGTCAGACATATAATTGCCACCGGTATGAACTAGGTCAGTAGGAAGTTGGGTCGTGCAGTAAATATCAAGCCCCAGCGTTTCTGCAATGGCCTCCGGAATCACATCGTCCTTGGGCCTGGGGCGATTGTAAATCCAATCGACAAACGCAAGGGATTCTACCTCATTCAGATAAATGGTATTTGGGCCGTAATCACGAACCCATACGGAATTGAATTCATCCTGAACAAAGGTTATGTTGGTAGTCCAGTCAATACCGGCTCCTCCCAGGGTGTTTTTTACCAGGGCCGGGTTGGAGCAAACGATAATGACCTCCACCTCTTCTTTGGCGTGCCTGACAATTTCCGTGAGAATTGCATTGTAAGAAGTCCAGGTTATAACCACAGCCTGTAATTCTTCCCATTCTGCCATAGACCGGGGTGTTTGCTCAGGAGCTGTAGTGATGCAGTTGACATTTTTTTCAAGATGAACCGACTGGATGTAATCACGCATTTGCGCCTCTTCCCCTTTGGCAAAACCACGGGGTAAAATTCGTTCCGGCTCCTGTTGGGCCTGAATAGAAAATGCAGATAAAATGGTAAAAATGAGTAATAAATATTTTTTCATCCGTCCGTTATTTTTTAATTGTTGCCAAAAATAAAGACTTTTTCGGCAAACTTTAAAAATTCAACCCTTAATGAAGCAAAACCGACACTTTTGTGATGCTGGTCACGTAAGGTTAGGGATAAATACTCATACATTTGAACCTTGGGTTAAACAAAGCCAAAAAATAATTATGAAAGAATTATTGTTAAATGACTGGACCTTTTTCAGAGTGCTCAGAGTGGTTATCGGGGGCGTAATCTTGATCGACGGGATAGTCACTGGATTTGCATTGTCAATAATCATTGGTGGAATATTCCTTTACCAGGGGGTATTTAACGTCGCCTGTGGGGCCTGCATGGGGGGGAATTGCCAAATTCCTGAAAAAAAGGTTTCATCAAAAGAATGATAAAGGGGTAAGTAACGCATTTTTTTGTTAACTTTGAAAGCAACAAAAACGATGCTTTATGCAAGACCCTTTATTGTTGGGAATACTCTATTTACTCATTGGTTTGTTTTTAGGCGGGGCCTTAGTATGGTTTTATGCCAAAATCAATTTGCGGGTGAATGCCGTGAGTAAGTCCGAGCTGGACAAAGATTACGTATTGAGGCAGATCCATGAAAGTCTCCAGATGCAGGCAGATCTGTTGAAAGAAGACCTGGCAGAAAGAGACCAGGAAATAAAAGAGCTGACCGCTTCCCTGGCCGCTGAAAACCAGTCGGCGAAACATCTTCAGGAAAAACTTGCCCAGCAAATGCAGGAGATGGAGGCGCTTCAAAAGCAGGCGCGTGTAGAATTTGAGAACATTTCCAACAAACTTCTGGAGGAAAAGAGCCTTAAATTCATGGAAAACAATCACCGTCAGTTAAGTGATATCCTGAACCCGCTCCGGGAAAAAATAAAAACCTTTGAAGACAATGTGGAAAAACGATTCCTTTTAGAAACCAAAGACCGGGTTTCACTAAAAACGGAAATCGAACACCTTCGCGCCCTGAACCAGCAGTTGAGTACGGATGCCAACAACCTGGCCACTGCACTCAAAGGCGACAGCAAAACGCAGGGGGACTGGGGAGAACTCCAGCTCGAAATGCTCCTGGAAAAATCCGGTCTCAATAAAGACATTCATTACCATACCCAAAGTTCTTTTGCCGACCAGGATGGCAATCAGAAAAGACCTGATTTTATCATCAATATGCCCGGGGGCAAACAACTCATTCTCGATTCCAAGGTTTCTCTTACTGCCTATCAAAATTATTGTGAAGCTTCGGATGAGCCCGACAAGTCAAAACATCTCAAAGCCCATGTGGACAGCCTGCGTCGGCATGTCAAGGATCTGAACGGCAAGAATTATGAGCAATTATACCAAATCAATTCTCCTGATTACCTTTTGCTCTTTGTGCCCATTGAAAGTGCTCTTGCCCTTGCTTTGCAACAAGATTCACACCTTTTTCTGGACGCCCTGGATAAAAATATAGTCATTGTAACCACCTCAACGCTTTTGGCTACCATGAGAACAGTTTCCTATATTTGGAAGCAGGAAAAACAAACGAAAAACGTATTGGAGATCGCCCGCCAGAGCGGGATGTTATACGATAAATTTTGTGCCTTTGTGGACGACCTTAAAGATATTGGTCTGCGGCTCGACCAGGCCCAGGGAGCTTACCAGGGGGCTATGAATAAACTCACAGAATCTAAAAAATTCGGAGATACGCTAATTGGCCGGGCCGAAAAGATTAAAATGTTGGGCGCCCGGGCCTCTAAAAATTTGCCAAAAGACTTACTGGAGGAGGGGAGTGAGCTGGATGAGGAAAATGAATGATGGTATTTAAGTGTTGAAATACCGGGTTCGAAGGGATTTTTTATCCCAAATTATCCTAAATTAGCGCATTCTAATCACTTTTGCAAGGCATGCCGTTTAAACTCAAAATACCCTTTTATATACTTCACCTTCAACTTGGTGAGGGCATTGTCATCCGGTATCCTATGACGGATAAAAATGCGCTGCATATCGGTCAGAGCCAGGAGGCGTTGGTCAAACGGTTTACAGAATTGTATCAATCCAAAATGCTGGACGAAGGCAATTTTTACGATATATTGGACGAATACCGTGACGGAGATTTTTATCACAATGAAACCGTGGTTGATTTTCCTGCGTCGGCTGATGGAATATCATATCCTGCTATTGAGCTATCCTTTAAATATTACTACAATATCTCTGCAAATGGTTTCTGGGGCATCATTCCTGCCCTGGGCCTGGAGGCTTTCGGTAAAGATGATGTCGAATTACAGGAAGGACTGAAAGAAATCGTTCGGTTGGAATTTCTGAAAAAAAAGCGTCTCCAGGTTGTACAGGATATTCTGGAAACCATTTGGTTCAAATCCGTAGAATTAACCCGTACCGAGGTCAATTTCAAAATTCCAACCCCCAGAGAAATAGAGGCGAATGAGTCTGATCAGGCGGATGGGTTGTTGCCCCAATTGGCGTTTTCCCTAAAAATCGAAACGCGTCAGCTATTTGGTTTTGAAAAAGAAATGGAGCAATTAATCCGGGATACTCATAATAAATACAGTCGAAATATTCTCATCGTGGGGCCTTCCGGTGTGGGGAAAACAACCATGATCCGGGAGCTGGAGTACATCAAGAAACAACATGGGATTTCGGGAAAAATTTGGGAAACCACCGCCTCACTCCTGATCAAGGAACTTGTATTTGGAGGCGGTTGGAAATCGAACCTGGTTACCCTTATTAAAGAGCTTTCCGCTCAAAATGACTTTTTATTTGTCCGAAACCTGATGGAATTGTTTGAAGTCGGCAAATATGTGGGCAACTCGGTAAGTATGGCTGAGTATATGCAAACATTTTTATCCAAAGGAGAACTGAACCTGATTTCCGAATGCACCAACGATGAACTGGCGAGAATAGAACTCGAATACCCGGGGTTTCTTTCCCTCTTCCATTTAATCCGGCTGGAACAACCCGAAGGAAAGGTGTTAGAGTATATCATCAAACAAAAGGTGCTCAGTATTGCGGACAGTAAAAACATAACAATTGCCGATGAGGCCGTTTTTGAGATGATTCGTCTTTCCAAAAGATTTATGCCGTATGAAGGCATGCCGGGAAGTCCGATAAGATTTTTGGAAAGGCTCATCTTACAAAGGCATCAATCAGGAAAAACGGAGGATTTAATCAAAGCATCTGATGTGATCAAACATTTTTGTATTGAGTCGGGTCTGCCTGCTTTTATTGTAGATCCTGAGATACCCATTGATCTGGACAGAGTAAGAAATCATTTTGAACACATCATTTTTGGGCAAGAAGGAGCCATCGATGCCGTGGTGGATACCCTGGCTTCTGTTAAAATGGGGCTTACCCGGAGAGATAAACCCATTGCGTCTTTATTGTTTACCGGACCCACCGGAGTGGGAAAAACGGAATTGGCCAAAACGCTGGCGGCCTATATGTTTGGCAGTCGCGAGCGGATAGTCAGGTTTGATATGAGTGAATATGCTGACCCATACTCCATTTACAGACTTAGCGGGTATTCCGGACATGAAGGCCTCCTGAGTGATGCGATTCGCAAAGAACCTTTTTGTGTATTGTTGTTTGATGAAGTGGAAAAGGCTGACCAGGGGTTTTTCGATCTCCTGTTGCAGATACTGGGGGAGGGCCGATTGACGGATGGCACGGGCAAACTGGTCAATTTCTGCAGCACTATTATCCTAATGACTTCCAATATTGGGGTAGATCTTTTAAAACGATCTGCCGTTCGATTGGGAGGAAATACCCATAAAACCCAGGGCAGCCAACTTGCGGATCAACTGGACAGAGAAGTGCAAAAATTCTTCCGCCCTGAATTGTATAACCGAATAGATAAGGTGGTCATTTTTAATCCACTTGATGCGAAGGGCATCCGTTTTGTAGTAGATCGGGAAATTGCGGCTTTCTTTAAACGGGAAGGAATAAAATATCGAAAAATTAACCTTGAAATCCATCCTGCCATTTATGACCACCTGGGAAAAATCGGGTATGATGAGAAATACGGGGCACGCTTCCTGCAACGAACCATCAGGGATGAACTGATCATTCCCGTTGCACGGGTGATCAATCGGTTTGAAGCAGACGAACAATTGGTGGTAAATGCCAAAATGGGCCCTGCCGGTATTGAGATCAAAGCAACGGAAGATCCATTAGGCTTCGAATTGCTTCTGGAGGAATTGGAAATCTCCAATTATGCCAACCATGCCTCCAGCTTAAGGCGGGCCATAAATAATCTTAAGGAGGGACATCTTTTTACATGGCTTCAGAGTGAATTGGAAATGATGGAAGCCAGAGAGGAAGAAGAGCCTGAACCGGGAACCAGGTGGAAAGATGCTATCGAGTCAAAAAAATACGCGGATTATTATAAATGCCGGGAGACTCATGAAGCCCTTTCCAAATCGATTGGAGAATATGAGGAGGATTTATGCCTGGCCTATCTGAATCAAAAATTTTATCATCCGGAAATCAATCAAAAAATTGAATCATGGTCGGTTGATTTTTTCCATTACAAAATGGAATTGTTGAGCATTTTGATGCCCAAAGTGAATACTGCCCGTTTCTCTGTTTATGGCAAACAACCCGAAGAAGTTGTCCAATTTTACCTGCAACTTTTTAGAGAAATGGATTGCCGGGTGGATGCTCAGGCCATTTGGTTTCGGGAGAAATATTATTACCAGGAAATTTTAATTGAATCTGAACAGGAGGACGGGGTTGGACAAAAACGACGAACTCCAAGAGAATCCTACCTTAAAACACATATTGAGGACTGGTCAAAACCTTTCATACCTGAACAAAAAAGTGATACCCTGTATGGCGTTGAATTTGTAGTGTCCGGGACCTGCGCCTATCTGGCTTTAAAGGCTGAGTCGGGAACCCAAAGCTGGCAATTTGGAGAAAAAGAGGAACGTTTGTTCATTATTTCAGTTTCAGATATTCCCATTCCTACTCCAAAACTTATCCACCGGGCTGAAACTTATAAACGCCAAAAGTCAATGAGACAGGTGAATGCCATTCATCCAGACTCTCCAACGCTGGTCATAAAACCGGGCCAATCCGTTACCGAATTACTGGAATGGCTGGAGGGCAATTTAATGGATCAACTAATCATTGAAGTCGAAAAAGCCATCGGTTAGATCATTTCATTCGAATCCATGTATTGCTTATAAAAAAACTTTTTTTTAGTTTTTTCGGAAGTGTTTTACCATTTTGTATTCCCTTGTTTTTCAGGTACTTTACGTTTCCTTTTTAAAATAAGTTAATAAATAAAATAATATGTAAAATATTCATTATTAACTTATTAAGCAAAAAAATTACATTTTTTCCGAATTAAATTTGGTTGCATTTTTTCTTTCCTTTTCTTGCCAGTTAGCCTTTTAGTTTATACTTTTACAATCCCAAGATCAAATGAAAGGAATAATATTAGTATCAGTAAGTTAGATGAGCTCCATTGTGTTTTACGCAATGGAGTTTTTTTTTAGCATCAATAGTTTTTATCAGCATTTTAATTACATATTTTATGTAATTTAGACCCAAACAGCATCTTTCTGATAAAAAATTGATATGATGAAAAATTTATTGATCTTTCTGATCGCGATTCTGGCTAATTCCATTCTGCTTGCGCAGGATACTGAAGTTAAAATTTCTTCTGAAATTAAAAATGTAACCGTTTTTCCCCGATCTGCCCAGGTAGAGCGTCAGGCAAAAGAAATGATTCCGGCGGGTAAAAGTAATCTTGTTTTTACAGGCATTTCTTCCTCTGTAGATCCTTCCAGCATCCAGTTCAAGGCCCTGGGAACTTTTACGATCCTTTCGGTAAACCATCGGCTTAATTACATTCAGCCCAAAGAGGTTCCTGAAAAAATACAAAAACTGAAAGATGAACAGGACGGGCTCAGAGACGAATTGAATATTGAAAATGCACATTTACAGACTTTGTCCCAGGAAGAAGACATGATCCTGGCCAACAAAATGATCGGCAGTCAGCAGCAAGGAGTCCTTGCTGAAAACCTGGCCAAAAACGCGGCTTTTTTGCGGGAGCATATTTTTGAAATAAAAAAAGCCAAACTGGATGATGCCAAACGCATGGCAAAATTAAATGAAAAGATCAATGCGATTCAGCAGCAGATCAATGAATACAATGCGTCAAATGTATCCAAAGCCACCAGTGAAATTGTAGTCGCAGTGCAGGCGGATAAAAAAAGCCAGGGAGAATTTGTGCTTCAGTACATTGTCAACCAGGCCAGTTGGCAACCCGTATATGACCTGAGGGTGATGGATGTCAACAACCCGGTGGGCCTGACCTACAAAGCTTTGGTGAGCCAAAATTCCGGCGAAGACTGGAAGGATGTTGCCTTAAGTCTGGCTACCGGAAACCCGTCATTGGGAGGTACCAAACCCACGATGGCCACCTGGTGGCTGCGGGAAAATATTGTGGTTTATGCCGCCCAGAAAAAAATGCAAAGAGAGATGGCTTCAGCTCCTACCCCTTATGCATACAGTGATGATGTAGCCGAAAATGCAGGGTATGCAGAAGTGGAGCAAATTGAACGTACCACCTTTACGGAATTTGCCATTAAACTTCCTCAGACTATAGTCGCCGACGGAAAACCCTATACCGTCAATATTGCCGATTATGAACTTCCGGCTGAATACGTTTATTATGCGGCCCCAAAACTTGATAAGAATGCTTTCCTGACTGCCAGGGTAACGGGATGGGAAGCCTACAATTTGCTAAATGGGGAGGCCAGCCTTTTCTTTGAAGGAACTTACCTTGGAAAATCCTATATCAATGTGGCTACCTCAAATGATACCCTTGACCTTTCCCTGGGAAGGGATGCGGGTATTGTGATCAAACGTGAGCAAAACAAGCAATACAAGGATAAACAGTTTATAGGCCGTAAAGTCACCAGGACGATCGGGTGGAATATAGCCTTGAGAAACACCAGGAAGCAGGATATCAATATCGTTATTGAAGACCAGATTCCTGTTTCGACTTCCGATGAGATTGAGGTGAGTCTTGATTCCTCCAACGGAGCAATAGTAGATCCCGCAACGGGCATTCTGAGATGGGAACTTAAGTTGAAACCCGGAAAAACGGAAACGCTTGGTTTTAAATATTCAGTGAAATACCCCAAGACTATGAATTTGAGGTTGGAATAAATCATGGGATTAACTATTATAAATTACATCCTAAGCTATATCTTTGCGCGGTAAAGCAACCTTTTTGAATACCAGGTATCAGGTATGCCCATTTCATGTTGCAGGCTTAATCGCTTTACGCCAAATTTTTTAAATCAAAATCCTTATTATCAATATGCATTACGACATCATAGTTATAGGAAGTGGCCCCGGGGGGTATGTAGCAGCCATCAGGGCGGCTCAACTAGGCAAAAAAGTAGCAGTGGTTGAACGTGAATCTCTTGGAGGAATTTGCCTTAACTGGGGCTGTATCCCTACAAAGGCGCTTTTGAAAAGTGCACAGGTTTTCGAATATTTCAGTCATGCCGAAGATTACGGAATCAAGGTTAAGGAGGCAAAAGCCGACTTTGGTGCCATGATCAAAAGAAGTCGCGGAGTGGCAGAGGGAATGAGCAAAGGCATCCAGTTTTTATTCAAGAAGAATAAAATTACGGTAATCAGTGGGAACGGTGTTCTGGGCAGAGGGAAAAAAGTGGAGGTAACCGATGCTGAGGGCAAAAAGACCACTTACTCGGCTGATGCCATCATTGTAGCTACCGGCGGGCGGGCGAAAGAGTTGCCTAGTTTACCCATTGACGGAAAAAAGATTATTGGGTACAGAGAGGCTATGACGCTGGCTAAACAACCTAAAAAGATGGTGGTGGTAGGCGCAGGAGCAATTGGCGTTGAGTTTGCCTATTTCTATCATTCCATTGGCACCGAAGTAACTATTGTAGAGTTTTTAAAACAAGGCCTGGTTCCTCGGGAAGATGCCGACATTTCAAAAGAACTCAATCGTATCTATAAGAGAAAAGGCATTAATGTATTCGCTAATTCTTCAGTTGAATCAGTGGATACAAAAGGCAGCGGGTGCACGGTGAAAGTGAAAGACATGAAAACGAATGAAGTGCAGGAAATAAAATGTGATATCGTGCTTTCGGCGGCAGGCGTTACGCCTAATACCGAAAGTATTGGGCTCGAATCGCTGGGCGTTAAAACCGATCGTGGTTTTATTCTGGTGGATGATTATTACCAGACAAATGTTCCGGGTGTTTTTGCTATCGGAGATGTTTTGCCGACGCAGGCATTGGCTCACGTTGCAAGTGCTGAAGGGATTATTTGTGTTGAGAAAATTGCGGGACTTAATCCCGACCCGCTCGATTATAACAATATTCCCGGATGTACTTACTGTAGTCCTGAAATCGCTTCTGTAGGATATACCGAACAGGCAGCTAAAGATGCAGGATTTGAAATAAAAGTTGGAAAATTCCCATTTTCAGCCTCTGGAAAAGCCAGTGCCGCCGGAGTGAAAGAAGGGTTCGTCAAGGTGATTTTTGACGCCAAATACGGTGAATTCCTGGGCGCTCACATGATAGGGGCCAACGTTACCGAGATGATCGCTGAAGTGGTGGCTGCACGTAAACTGGAAACTACCGGACACGAGATCATCAAAACCGTTCATCCTCACCCAACAATGAGTGAAGCGGTCATGGAAGCAGCAGCTGCTGCTTATGATGAAGTGATCCACTTGTAAGAGAACTAAATTTTACGGGGATGTGAAGGTCAATTTCCTTCGCATCCCCGTAATAATAATCTAATTTGTACCTGCCTTCTGTTATTCAATAAGCATCGAAAATTCGAAAACCCCGTTTTGACCTGGAAGTATTTCAATTAGCTTTTCGCGGTTGTTGAATACATCCGGTGGACATGTCATTGGTTCGATCGCAATACTTTTGCGATGAGGCGGTGTATAAATCTGTAAAAAAGGAAAATCTTTCCCCAAATCGAGGAGCAATTGATTATCCTCTCCATCTTTCAATCTCACAAATTGTTCCTCGAGAGTAAAGCAATCATCGTAAGTATTTCCACCTATTCTCCCTTCCACCGGCCCTATTGATGTTTTTTGGCCTGTCGGAATCATCTTATCATTCATTTGCCAATGTTCGGCAGGATGAAAGCTCAACTCCAGATCATCAATAGGCTGGTTAAGGGAAAAATAATGATGCCAGCCACTTCCGAAAGGCATAACGTTTTCACCGCTGTTTGTAATGATGCAGGTGCAGATGAGCCAACCGGAAGATTCAACTTTGTATCGCAGTACAAGTTGAAAGGGATAAGGAAAACCGTCGGTCTTTCCGTCATAATCATAAGACAATTCAACCGAGGCACTGCTGTTGGTGATTAATTTACTGCTCACCGTAAAAGGTTTATCATAAACAAATCCGTGGAGGGCGTTTCCCAGGCTCTTTTCATTGCACTCCAGTTGATGATTTTGACTGTTATACTCAAATTTTCCGCCCGCAATCCGGTTAGGGAAAGGCGTCAAAAAGGCCGATTTGTAGGCAGATAAATAATCATCAATGCCATTTTGATCAAGGCTTATACCGTCGATCACTTCCACGTCATGAATTTTATAACCATTTAATATACCTCCCAGGGAAGGAAGGATCGAAACATAAATTTGCTTGTTTTGATTGATAATGACTATTTCTTCCCGATCGTCAAGCCAGGTATAGGTCTCAATTTTAAACATTTATCCTTAATTTGATTTGATCAATTTTGCAATGATTTGTTGATCGTTTAATTGCAACGAAAGAAAGTAAATCCCATTCGCCTGGTCTGACATATCCAGCTGGTAATTGAAAACACCGGAGACCATACCAAAATCCTTTTGGAAAATCTCTTGTCCGATGGCGTTGCTGATTTTTAAATCAATATTCCCCGCTTCCAATAAGGTAGCTTCAATGGAAAAAGCACTTTTAAAAGGATTGGGGAATAACCTGAAATCAGTCATTGAAATATCTTCCGTGGCGTTGACGCAATTGGGATAACCGGGATTATAAATTTCCTGTGCACTAAATACGGATTTACATCCCGTAATAATATCCGTAACCACAAGGCTATACAAACCATCCTGGCTGATGCAATAAGTTGCTTCCGTTCCATCCGGGATGACTACATCATTCAAGAGCCATTGAAGACTGTAGAGGTCAGAAATCTGGCCAGGATCGCTCAACTGCAGTAAATTATTTTCATTTACAAAAGGAGCTACAGGAGGTTCTTCGTTAAAAAAGATCTCCACGGCTTCGGAGAGGGCAGTACAGCCGTCCGGAGAGGTGTATTCGACCTGGTAAGAACCATTCTCTGTAACGGTTAACTCCTGACCGGTTTCTCCTTCCATTAGTATATTGTTCCTGAACCATTGATTGCTTGTTTCATAAGATGATACTAAAGTAACCATATTCCCTTTGCATAGGGGGCCGGTAATGTCATCTGTAACTTCCGGCATGTCAGGGATTGGATAAACCCAAACTGTGTCTACCGACGTTATGGTATCGACCTGGTGCAGAATGGTAATGGAAAGGCTCATTTCCGTGTCATTGAGGGTGCCGTTTGAAAGCTGACTGAAGTTGACCACTCCGCAAATATCATCTCCTCCGTCAATGCCCTGGTCATCATCGATCACCCGCAGGGTATAATCTCCCGCTCCAATGGGCAGGTAAAGGTAAAAGTTGAGTGGGGTACTTGCATTGACCAACTCTGCAGGTTGGTAGATTACCTCGCCCTGGGGATCAGAAATTTCAATATAAAGGTCAGGCCCGTTAAGCAAATCGGAACAGGAAACACTGTTTACGGTTACTTGTGAAAGGTAGTATTTGCTGGTATCCACAATAGCCTGGTAACTTATTTCATAGATTCCCGGTTCATCGTAAGTTTGATTTCCCGGATTTTCATCGATGGAACTATTGCCGTTGCCAAAATTCCAGTGGTAAGAAAATCCGTCCACCCCGCCGGAAGGCACATTATTGATAAAAGCGGAGGTCACCTCTCCGCAGCCATTGTCATTGATAATGGTAAATCCATCGGTAGTGCTGGTATCCGTCTGGATCAGAATGGGAAAGGTGAAAGAGGTCGATTGCTCAACCACAAAGACCTGTGCCGTAACATTGACTTCCACTAAAAATAGTCCGGATTGAAGCGGTGTGCCGCAAATTTTCACACAGCCATCAGTTTCATTAGCAGGGATAAAATCAAACTGGCTGGGTTCCCAGGTTAATCCCGGGGGCAAATTAGAGACTCCGGAAATGGAGATGCTGTTGATATCGAATCCGGCCGGAACGGTAGGGTCGGAATCATGCACCGGTGTGGTGGTTTTGGGCATTCTGAAGCTGATATCTCCGTCGTAATAGGTAGCAATGTGCCCGTTAGGGGCATCGGTGATGAAAATAGTATCTTCAGGGATGTTCACAGGAAGTCCTATCCCACATCCGGGACATCCGCTTTGTGCAGATACCCATTGAGTTAAAATAATAAACAGAAAAAATAGGGAAATTTTTTTTAACGATCTCATGTGTATGTTCGGTTTTTGTTAAAAGTTAACTCAAAATACAAGAATTTTTCATTTTGAATTAGAAATTATTCCCTGATAACGGCAGGGATTTGATTTTATTTATATTTTTGTAACAACACATCACTTCACCCCCGTTTTTATTCAACTTCCCGTTGTAAGAAGACTTTTGAACAAACTGCAGTTAATTTTTTTATCTCATCCTAAAATATTGGGCTAAATCCCTGATTGTCCCTGCTTTTTGATTTGTACTCTCTTGGGTTTCAAATCAAAGGATAAACTATTTTTTAACTTTTTAATTCCCCCTTTCATGACAAGCAGCAGTATAGTTCTTCGGTTTTTTATGCTTCTTTTTTCCACTTTCTTTTTTCTTACCGGCATTGAGGCGCAGTTATATCCGGTTTCATTTTCTGAGAGGGTAGCGGGTTCGGAATTCATGGTAATTGGAAAGGTACTTGAAAAAACGGCATATCGCGATGAGTCCAACAGCAATATTTATACGTTAAACATACTTGATGTAACGGCTTTTCTGAAAGGGGCAATTGATGCAAAACAAATCGGGCTGATCAGTTCAGGCGGAATTTTGGACAATAAAATGGAAATAAATTTTCCCGGCATCCAATTGAGTGAAGGGGAGGAGGTGCTGGTTTTGCTGGATAACGATGAGCAACTATTGGACAACAGGCTCTTACGCTCGAGACGACCTGAACTTTTGCAATGCCGCAGTAGTTTTGGCGTTCAGGGAGTACTCAAATTTCAAAACGGATATTATCATGATGTGTTGTCGGGGGCTTTGATGACTGAAGGTGAGCTCCTGGAGATCACGGAAGGCCTGACTAATAAAAAGGCGCAACGACCGGATGGACAAATCTTTTTGCCAAGAGCTGCAAAAGAAAATTCGGGCCTTCCGAAAATTTTACTTTACCTGGATAATGGGGCAGGAAGTACTCCCTCCGGTTTTATAGCAGGAACCATTGAACCGGACAATGAACTCGTTATTACCGGTAGTGGTTTTGGGAGCACGGTGGGCTCTGTGGTATTCATGGACGCAAACTATGGGGGATCCACTGAAATTATCGTTCCAACGAACACCATTGCTTCGGATATTGTTTCATGGACTGACACTAAGGTTCGAGTAAAAATTCCTGACGAAGCGGGAACCGGAAGTGTAGAGATTAGGGATGCATCGGGAAGTTCCAAAGGCTCTGCCCCCATTGTCATAGATTACAGCGTTAAAAACGTCTCAAGTAATTTTTATCTCTGGCCTTCCGACCAGCGCAACAGGATTGAAATGGTGGATATGAACAACCTGGGAGGATACACTTTTCAATTCAATAATAACAATCCTGCCCCAGGATCCAGCTTTTTTGCCAATGGTCCTGCAAAACAGGCCTTTGGACGATCCGTTGACAATTGGATGTGCAATACCCTTGTAAACTGGGAGATTGATAACTCCGGAACTTTCGAGGGACATGCATCAGATAACGGGAGTATTGTTATGTTTCAAAATTTGAGCGGCGGGACACTCGGCATTACCACCAGCAGGTATGCTGCTTTAGCTAATACCGGATGTACGATGGAAGACACTTTTTGGTATCTCGAAGAAATAGATATGCGTTTCGATAATAGCCTTTCCGGAGGTTATAGCTGGAATTTCGGACCCGGAGCTTCCAATAATGCTCAATTTGATTTTGAAAGCGTGACGTTACATGAACTGGGACATGGTCATGGTATGGCGCATATTAATGCACCAGGTAAGGTGATGAATTTTTTGTTGAATGCAGGAAATGATATCCGGAATTTGTCGCCAGATGATATTTCGGGAGGACTTTTTAAAATGAGCCACAGCATACAAGATAATTGTATTCCTTCTCCAGGCCCCATGACAGCCATCGATCCTGCTAATTGTTCTGTATTGCCCATTCATCTTCTTGATTTTGAGGCAAGGCTCATCGAAGAAGAAGTGGAGCTCTCCTGGACAACCACTTCGGAAACGGATAATGCCTTTTTTACCATTGAAAGGTCACCAGATGGAAAGGATTTTATATTTGTTGCCACTATTTCCGGCGCCGGGAGTGTAAATTCTCTGAATGAATACCATTACCTGGATCATAAACCATTGCCCGGAACAAGTTATTACCGACTCAAGCAAACAGATGTGAATGGCATTTTTACTTATAGTCCCGTAAAGGTCATCTACCTGGAAACGGCCAATGCTGGAATCCAAATTTTCCCCAACCCGGTTTCGGAAGGGCAGCTTGAAGTAATTTATTACAATCATGAAGATCTTCTTTTTTCAATCCGGTTATACGATGCAACAGGGAGGCTTATCCGTTTAGTGCAATTGGGAACAGGGGAAAACCAGGAAAGGACTGTTGTGCCGGTCAATGACTTTCCTGCTGGAATTTATTTTATTCAGCTTGGAACCCAGTCGGGAAAAGTGATCAGCAGGCAATTCGTTATAAATTAAGATTAGAGTCACTTTAGTTTAATCAGTTTTGAAGGAACCGACCTGCTGGAGCAACCAATTCCGGCCTATTAGTGATTTTGTTGATTTGATTTTTTGTTCGAACTCTTTTGCTTTTTTGTCTCCCGATTTATGTAAAAGATGTATATATCGAATAAAATTCTCATAAGCGGACTTCACTTCCGTGGTGATCAGTTTGTTTCTTTTTAAATAAATACGGAACGAAAAGACCAGCGATAAAAATGCCTCGGTTTCTCCAAGGGTATAATAGATGCGGAGCAATAATTCTTTGGCGCCCAGGCTGTAATGAACATCGGAAAATTCCACCTGGTTTAAGTAAAAAATAGCTTCATCGTATTTTTGCTGGGCGTAAAACACATCAGCCATATTGAAATAATAGGCATCTTTTCGCTTTTCTTCTGGTAATTTGTCAGAATACTCCATGATGAATTTTTCTGCCCGGGTATAATTTTCCAGCCCGATGCCTAGTTTTACCATATTCTTAAAAAGCCAGGGAGAAACCAATCCATCTTCCAGGAAAAAGCCTTCTTCCAGCCCCTTCAGATAAACATCCATGAGTTCCTGTGTATATTTTTTATCTCCCTGCCTGATTTTTTCAGTACAATAATTACTGATAAAAGAATAAAGGTTTTTTAATTCCCTCTCCGGAAAAAGACCTAAATATGATTCCAGATTTTTTTTCATTTCGAGGTAATGCTGCTCAGCATTTTGGGAAGAAAGCATCAGTAGCAGCTGGTAATATATTTTGATCTGGGGCACAGAGAGCATATCGTATTTCACTACAATCTGTTTTACCTCTTCAATCATTGGTTTTTCAAAAGGCCTGGAAATGATCTTTTCCCATCCCAGTTTGGCCACGATGTATTTGAGTTTTTGAGCATAATAAAACTTATCAAAAGCAGCGGATGCTTTTTCAAGATGATCGTCGTATTCCCTCAGTTCCCTGGTCTGAAATTGCTTGTCACCAATATCTTCCAGCAAGTATTCCTGGAAGTAATAATGATCGTCCCTGAATGGGGAAGCGGCTAATTTTTTCCCAGCTCTTTGACTGGCCAATTGGTATGGTTTTTCCAGTTTCCGATGCACATAACTGCTCAGTAAATAATAATCAGGCAGGATGCCGTCCGCCTCAAAAGTCTCAATGCTCAAAAACCTTTCGGCCAATTGAAATAACTGGCTCATGATATGGTTTAAAGCTTTATCGTTATATGGTTTTTCCGGAAACATGGTTTGGTAAATAACTTTTCTTTCGATTTCCTTTTCCGGGAATTCCTTCAGGGAAAGTTTTCTTAAATGCTCCAATAATGATTGAACGTTTTCATTCTTATTAAAATAAGGGGACGCACAAAAGAGGGTGAAATCCCGCCATTCTTTTGAATTGAATTGCCTGAACAGGCTTAATAACTTGCTGTCTTTCATAAAGGTGGTTGAATTGGCCTGGTATTAAAGTGTCATCTGCACTGCAAATAAAACAAAATTTAAACGGAGATGAAATAAAAAAATGATTTTTCGTAAAATATATTTACTTTAAATGATTGATAATCAATTATTAAAAATAATTTAACAATAAATATTTTTTGATAAATTATAAATTTTGTAATTGTTTGACAGGATAATAGGGCGTACTTTTACCGTGCAATTAAAAGAAACCTACTTATGCCTTTTAAGAAAATGCGGTTTTATTTAGCGCTCTCTCTGATAATCAATCTTTTGTCGGCTGAATCGGTATTCGGACAGGTTTTTCCCGGGGATGCTGACAATAACGGGATCGTCAATAACCTGGATGTGCTGAATATTGGTTATGCTTTGGGAACTTATGGACCCTCTCGTTTGGAAACCGGAGCCCAGCCCGGAACTGAAACTTTTACCATCTTGTGGTCGGATTATTTTCCACAAGGACTCAATTTTGCATTTACCGATGCGGATGGAAATGGTTGGGTCAATTATCTCGATATCGCCACCGTCTCGGCAAATTACGGCTCAGAAAATCCTAATGGCTCAGAAACCGTAAATTTCTATCCCGGCATTCCGGGGGTACACTCTCCATTGTATTTAGACAAAAGTGAGGTGCCGGATTTTCCCACCGAAGGAAGTTATTTTGAAATTCCGGTATATTTGGGTAGTGAGGATATTCCGCTTGAATCTTTTCAGGGCATTGCCTTTACCATTGAGTACGATCCCGAATTTATTGCAGCTATCCATTTTGTGCCCGAGGAAGATTCCTGGATTAACGTAGGTGTCGGATGTTTTGATTTTCAGGGTCCTGAAAGTGAATTGGGCACAAAGGAAATTGCGATAAGCCGAAATGGAATGTCGGCAGTCGCCGGCCATGGGAAGATCGGTACGCTTTCTCTTATCGTTATTGACGACCTGGGCACCTTACTTGCTTCCCCAGCTGACAGTTCGAATGTAATTGTCAATATCCGGAACATAAAATCAGTCAACGCTGATTTTTGGTCGGTTCCCATCGTTTCAGATAGTGTTAATCTTATGATCTATGGCCCGGAGGCACTGCCTGTTGGCCTTAGTGAACCATTGGGAGAAAGTATTAAGTTATTCCCGAACCCGGCACGAAATTATTTTTATATCGAATCAGAAATTCCTTTGACGGGCCTTGAATTATTCAATACCTTAGGAGAATGTATTCTAGCGCAGCGGATTGAGGAAAGGTATTTTTATGAAGTGAGGCATCTGGAAAAATGGTCTCCGGGGATTTACATTCTCAGGATTCATACAGAGGAGGGGTCATTGACCAAAAAAGTGATCATCCAACGGGAATAACCTATAAAAAAACGAATACAGCCGACTGAAAACAGGCGGCTGTATGGAAAAATAAATTTTCTACAATTATTTAACCATTACAAAAGTACAAAAAATGAATTTAAAAACCTTTTACACTTTCACCTTAATGCTGCTGAGTTTTTGGGGGATGTCCCAAACAGCTAATATAAGCGGACATGTTTACTTTGGACCCGATGGATTGGCTCAGCCAATACCGGGTTACCCGGTGATGATCGTAACCTCCACAGGAGATGTTTTTGATGCTGTTACAGATGAATCCGGATTTTATTCTGTTGAATTTGAGGCAGAGATAAGTCCACTTGTTGACTTTCTTGCCGTGGTTTCCGTTTTTGATTTCTGTACCGGGGAACAGCAGGACATAGATCTGGCAGCTATCCCGGACAACTTGAGTTTTGTAATCGATTTTTATGTTTGCACCAACGACGATCCGGTTGATCCTCCGGTTGTTTGCGATGCGTATTTCTATTACGAGCAGGTTTCTGTTCAGCCCTATGAAGTCGCTTTTTATGATGTTTCCTATTCTTTTCCTCCTACCACTTCCTGGTTGTGGAATTTTGGGGATGGCACCACGAGCACTGAACCTAACCCCACTCATGAATGGGCCGAAACCGGATCTTATGAGGTTTCCCTCACTATCGCGAGTGATTCCTGTTCTTCCACTTTTACCTCTTTAGTCTGGATCGATGATATTGTTTCCTGCAACTGTCCTGACTATTGGGATCCTGTTTGTGCGGTAAACGACGCCGGCGATACGGTGACTTTTAGTAATATTTGTTTTGCTGAATGCGAAGGTTATACAGATGCCCAGTTAATCGAATGCGATTGGGTGGATCCATGTAATTGTGATTTCATCTGGGATCCGGTATGTGTGGCCACTCCGGATGGACTCATTATTTCCTTCCCCAACCAGTGTTTAGCGGAATGTGAGGGCTATGGGGCCGATACTTATGTAAATTGCGAAGATGACTGTAATTGTTTTGATCTATATGCACCGGTTTGTGTGCAAACAGCGGATGGACAAATAATTACTTTTTCCAATGATTGTTATGCCATGTGTGCCGGTTACGGTCCGGACTCCTTTGTTAATTGTAATGATTGCAATTGCACAGATGAATGGAATCCTGTTTGCGTGGCTACAGGGGGAGCTATCTTAACCTTCCCCAATGCCTGTTTTGCCGAATGTGAAGGTTACGGCCCGGATTCATACGTAGATTGTGTGGATGATTGTGTCTGTCCTGATGTATGGGCTCCGGTATGTGTGGCTACTCCTTCCGGGGGCTTCCTAACTTTTCCAAATGCCTGTTATGCGGAGTGTGAAGGCTTCACTGCAGATATGTATTTCCCTTGCGATGGAGGTTGCGATTGCCCCGAGAATTATGATCCGGTTTGCGTAATAATGCCTGACGGACAGATCATTGAATTTATCAACGCCTGTTTTGCACAGTGTGAGGGTTACGGCCCTGATTCCTTTGTAGATTGTCAAAATGATTGTAATTGCCCGGACGTCTGGGATCCTGTATGCGTTGCCACGGGAGGAGCTATTTTTACTTTCCCGAACGCTTGTTTTGCCGAATGTGAAGGGTATGGACCTGATTCATACGTCGATTGCAACTGGCAGCAGGATTGTTATGCCGAATTTTACATCAACTATGATAACCCGATAGGCATCATTGGACTTGAAGTTTCATTTACCGATGCCTCTTATGCCTCCACAGGTGAGATCACTTCATGGGCCTGGAATTTCGGTGACGGTACCACCAGTACCGAGCAAAATCCGACGCATTTGTTTCCAGGAGAGGGCATCTACGAAGTAACCCTTGAAATTGAAACATCAGAAGGTTGCACTTCCGTTTTTGAACTCCACATTTGCGTTGGAAACGGTGGATCCTATGAGGGCCCTGATTGCCAGGCGATCTTCTATTTTGATCTGGCCAATGATGTGGGTACTTCTTTTGCTTTCCACGATGTGTCTATAGGCGACCTGACTTACTGGTCATGGGACTTCGGTGATGGCACTTCCAGCAGCGAACAAAACCCCGTTCATGTATATGAAAATCCGGGTGTTTACATCGTTACCCTTACCGTTGGAAATGATGATTGCAGCAGCACGGTGAGTATGCTGGTTTTCTCCGATCCCAACGTTTGGTATGAAAATGAATGTTTGGCCTTGTTCGTACCATTTATTGGTGGTGACCCTTCCAACGACCTCGATGATAATACGGTATTCTTCCTCAATTTGTCGTCACCGGACGCCATTGAATTCCAGTGGGACTTTGGTGATGGCTCAACCAGCGATGAGTTTATTCCTATCCACCAATATCAGGCAGGAGGAACCTATGAGGTAACCCTTACGATCATTAGTGCCTCGGGTTGTACCAATACGCTAAGCGCCACCGTCAATCTGGATGAAGATGATTTCGCGGGGACACCTCAGTATTCCCTGACCACAGGTGTTGATGAAACAGAAGCGATTACTGCCACCGCTGCATATCCGAATCCGGCGACCCAAAAAGTCAATCTTCGTTTTGACCTGTCAGAAGCCACCAGGTATCAGATTGATCTGATGAGTATTAACGGTGCCGTTGTAATGTCGGAAACCGGAGAGGGCAAAATCGGAACCAATACGGCAGAGCTGAATATTGTCGCCCTTCCCGAAGGCATTTATTTTGCCAGGATACAAAGTGGTACAGGTACGACGACTTTGAAAATTGTAAAGGATTGATTTTAGAATATTAGAATTAAGCACCTTAAATTTTAATTCCTTCTGAGGCAGCTTCGGATTTTCCGGGGCTGCCTTTTTTAGAGTGGCCCTGTGTAAAACTATATTTTAATCACCTTCACTTCCGGATGTTTACTCAAAAAAGACTGGATGATTCGTGTGGTTTCAGGGTTGCCCGGATAGTATTTGATGGCGTCCAGTAGGGTAGAAGCATTATGATTCTCCTGCTTGTCAATGTAGCCAAATCCCTGGTAATTGCCATCACTAACCAGCACCACGCCTAATTCTTCTTCAGATCGGCCTTTATCTATGATAAAAAAATTCTCCTTAAAAATGGCGGTTAAAGATTCCAGGGCTTCCTGGGCCCTGATGTTGTAACTCGCCCTGTCTTCTTTGCCGGCGCAGGCCCCGTGGCATTTGCCTACATGATGATTAAAACAAGCGCCATTTCCTTTTTGAATATTGCAATATCGGGCACAAAGTTCGAAATTCTCCAGCACAAAGTTGAGCCGCCCCTTGGCAATGGCCGGTTTGGGGTATTCAGAAATTAAATGATATTTCGCCCTGTCTTTAGCCGCCACTCTTATGACATCAAAACAAATAAACCCGTCGTCATTGTAATAATAATGGATGGCCCAGGGAAATCTTTGGGATCGCTGTGCCCTGTTTACCTGTGGGCGAATTCTTTTGATCTCATGGGATTCGAGCAGGAGGGCGATCAATTCACTTCCGGTGGGTTCGTAAGTGATCTCATGGACCAATTGCTGCAACCTGGAGGCTTTGGAGGATTGTTCCGCAAAGTGGCTGGCAATCCTCTTTTTGATGTCAATACTTTTTCCAACATAAACCACTTTCCCTTCCTTGTCGTGCATGTAATAAACGCCACATTCCTCTGGCAAGGCATGAATGTATTCCATGTTGATATTCTTTGGCAATTTGGATTCCTTGATCCCCAGGTTGACCATACTGGCTACTTCCGTTTTATTCTGTTGAGCTTCCATGATCCGTCGGAACAATTCGGCAGTGGCCAGGGCATCACCCATAGCGCGGTGGCGGTTGTCCACTTCAATGCCCATGTAACGGATGAGGTTACTCAGGCCGTAAGATCCAAGTCCCGGGATCGTTTTTCTGGCCAGACGCACCGTGCACAATTGTTTGCGGACAAAACTAAATCCCAATCGCTGGAATTCCGTACGGATGAAACCATAATCAAACCGGACATTGTGTGCCACAAAAATACAATCCTCCGTCATTTCGACGATCTTCCGGGCCACCTCATAAAACTTGGGAGCATCGGCTACCATTTCCTGGTTGATACCTGTGAGTTCGGTTATGCCATAAGGAATGGAACATTCAGGGTTAATTAGTGTCTCGTAAGTATCAATAATATCTTCGCCATCGTGTAAAACTATGGCAATTTCCGTAATTTTATCCCGGCTGGCCCGACCGCCTGTCGTTTCGATATCTACAATGGCATAAATTTTATCCGACATACAATATCAAAGTATCAAATCATAGAATCAAACAATCGCAATATCACAGCATCAAAATATCAACACGGTGAAGTTAAAAATAATTGTTCTTTTTTTTACAATTTTTCAACAAAATTGTGTATTCGAATCAAAAACACAGGCCATGCCTCAGCCTGTTGCCGAAAATAAAGTCGTCAAGACAGCAGCTGAAAGGGTAGAGGTCTATATGCCATTATTGGAAGGCAATCGCATTGCTATGGTAGTCAACCAAACTTCAACCATTGGCTCCGTTCATTTGGTAGACAGTTTATTCTCTCTGGGTGTAAATATCAGGAAAGTATTTGCTCCTGAGCATGGATTCAGGGGGGACGCTGACGCCGGGGAGAAGCTAACCGATGGCCTTGACCCTAAAACCGGAGTACCCATAACTTCCCTTTACGGCAAAAAGCGAAAACCTTCTAAGGAAGATTTGGAAGGGATAGACCTGTTGGTGTATGATGTGCAGGATGTCGGGGTGCGTTTTTATACCTATATCTCTACCATGACCCTGGTGATGGAAGCCTGTGCGGAATATGGGATTCCCCTGGTGATTCTCGACCGGCCCAACCCCAATGGCTACTATGTTGATGGTCCGGTATTGGATACTGCATGGAGGTCTTTTGTAGGCATGCATCCGGTTCCTGTGGTTCATGGTTTAACCAGTGGTGAGTTTGCGATGATGATCACTGGCGAGCGCTGGATAAACAGTGCGGAATCATGTGATCTGACGGTGATTCCCTGTGAAAATTATGACCACAATACTTTTTATGAATTGCCTGTCAAACCTTCGCCTAACCTGCCCAATAGCCGGTCCATTTACCTGTATCCTTCGATTTGTTTTTTTGAAGCAACGGTGCTTAGTGAAGGCAGGGGAACCAACAAACAGTTCCAGTTGTATGGGCATCCTGCTTTGCCGGATAGTGGTTTTTCCTTTACTCCGGTCTCTATGCCAGGCGCAAAATTCCCCAAGTTGCAGGATCAATTGTGTTATGGGGAAGACCTGACCACTATCCCGTTGGAGACTATCAGGAATCAGCGGCGAATTGACCTGGGCTATTTATTAAAAGCCTATCATCAGTTTCCCGATAAGGATAATTTTTTCTTAAAGACTGATTTTTTTGAAAAGTTGGCCGGAAATGAAACCCTTCGCCAGCAAATTAAAGCGGGCATGTCGGAAGATCAGATCAGGAGCTCCTGGCAGGAAGATCTTACGAATTATAAGATCATGAGGAAAAAATATATCCTGTACAAAGATTTCGAATAACAAGCATGGAATACCCATACCGATTTTCAAATCGATGGCCGGCAAGAACGGGCTTCGTTACCATGGTTTTGTTGCTGTTGCTGTCGGTTGTTTTTTATAAAGAGCGGACCCTTTTTGCTGACATTGCCTACCAGACTTTTTTGATGATACAGGAGGGAGGGTTGCAGGTTCAGGTCTTTCGATTTGGATCGGCCATCGTTCATGTTTTACCCTATTTAGCTATTCAGGCAGGATTTCCACTGGAGGTCGTTTTAATCCTGTATTCCATATCTTTCACGCTCTTGTATCTTTGTTTGTACCTTTTGATTGTCAAATGGTTCAAAAATGATTATATGGGGCTGGTACTCGTATTTTTATTTACCCTGACGGTGTTGGATGGATTTTATTGGGCCACTTCAGAATTTCAGCAGGGGCTGGCTTTTACCCTCTTTTTTTATGCTTTTTTGCTGCGTTTTCCAACCCTGAAAAAAGGGTGGCAAAAGCTTTTTGTCTTCTTTTTGATTCCCACCCTGGTATTTTACCATCCGCTCATTTTTGTTCCCTTTTTCTTTCTTTTTCTTTTTTTCTTATTGACCCAACCGGATTTCAGGCGAAAGGAAATGTATGTCACCGCCGGTTTTTTCATTTTGGTAATGGTGTTAAAACATTTGTTTGCCGGAAACTGGTATGATTCCGGCAAATTTGAACAGTTTACCAAAGGGTTGACTGATTATTTCCCCAATTATTTGTCTATGCCGGTTAACAGGAAATTTTTGGTCAATAGCCTAAAGTACTGGTACTTCTTCCCCATTTTCCTGTTTGTGGTTGAGGCCTGGTATCTTAGGAGGAAAAACTGGGTCTCTGCAGGGTTTGTATTGCTTTCCTGCCTGGGATACCTGGCCCTGGTACATATTGGTTCTCCACATGCTACGTATAGATTTTACATTGAGGTTAGTTACATGCCATTGACCATATTTGTGATGACTCCTTTTGTTTTTGAAATACTCCCAAAGGTTAAATTAAATCGTATTGTAACTTTTTTGATTATTATTTTTGGATTCCGGCTGTTCGCTATTTTTATGAATCATAAGCCATATACAGAAAGATTGGAATGGATTTCCCAAAAAATAGGGGAGGAGCAGGAAAAGGAAGGAGGACAGTTATTTGTCATGCAAAATTCGCCGGAGATTGAAGATAAAATGATCATCAGTTGGGGAATCTCCTATGAATCTATTTTATTAAGTGCCATGGAGGGAAAGGAAAAATCATTTTGCTTGCTGATGCTTCAAAGAAAAGGCCAATATAAAGAGGAGTTGGCGGAGAAAAAGTATTTATTGACCAATTTTCAAAAAATTCCTTTTGAAGAGGTGAATCCTCAATACTTCAGGTTTAATCCGGCAAAATACAGGTGGATTGGCGAGTAAAATTAAATGCGGGCATAATTTTTAAGCCGTTTGATCTTAAAGGTGTGCATATTATCGTGGTGAAGGTAAGCAACCTCCAAATTGTTTTGATCGCATATCTTTTTAATAATGGATAACCCCAGTCCGATGCTTTCTTCAGAGGTGGACTGTTTTTTAAAACGCTTAAAAAGTCTTTCCGGGGGATATTCCAGTTCTACTCCCGGGTTGGTCACCAAAAACTCATCGGCAGCGTACACCATTTCTATGAACCCGTTTTTCAAATTGTGCCTGATGGCATTCTGGATTAAATTGGTGATGAGTATTTCGGCAAGGGATTTACTCATTTCCACTACCATATCGGCATTATTGATTTTCTTTATGGTAATGCCATTCATCTGGATCAGGTCGTCAAAATTACTAAGGATATCGTCTGTGACCTTTGAAAAGTTTACCATTTCAGTATCTGCAAACCTATGGTGTTCGATTTTTGACAATAGAATCAGCGCATTGTTGATCTTTGAAAGCCGGTTGGCATTTTGAAGGATGAGTCCAAGGGCTTCGCTTTCTTTTTTTCTTATGTTTCGCGACTGTAGTAAAAGTTCTGCATGTCCCTTTATAATGGCTAGAGGGGTTTGAAGTTCGTGAGAGGCATTTTGGGTGAATTGTTTATTAGCGTGGTAGTTTGACCTGACCCGGTCGATGAGATCCATCAGGTATTCGTTTAATTCATTAAAAATGGGAAGGTGTGAAATTTCGAAGGTCACTTTCTTAGGTTCATCCAGGTCAAATCCTTCAAGCGTTTGAATAATATTTTCCAATTGACTCCTGATGGCATTTATCCGCTCGGAGGTAACCAAACGGTTTCCAATAATTAGGACCATGCAGGGGACGATGACGACAATGGCCACTTTCAGGTACCATTCCGGAGGGAATAAGAATACGGTTAAAAGCATGGCGGAGGCCAGCGCTATGGCAATAGGTAAACTGTATTGTTTTTTCAATTGCATCAATTTCCATGGAATTTATAACCAATACCATAAACAGTTTTAAGGAATTCGCCGCAGTTGTTCTCGGCAAGTTTTTTCCTCAGGTTTTTTACATGGGCATAAATAAAATCAAAGGAAACGGCATTGTCCATATAATCACCCCAAAGGTGTTCGGCAATACTGTCTTTGGTAACGACGCGGTTTTTATTTCTGGCCAGAAAAACAAGGATATCGTATTCTTTTTTGGTCAGTTGCAGTAAATTGCCATCAGCGATAGCGGTTCGCTCATCCGTATTGAGGATTAATTTTCCGAAGTTGAGTTCATTATTAAACTGGTTGGTTTTGCGACGCAATACTGCCTTAATACGGGCATTTAATTCGGAAAGGTTAAAAGGTTTGGTCAGGTAATCGTCAGCTCCGATCTCCAGCCCCCTGATCCTGTCTTCCACTGTATTTCTTGCCGAGACGATTAGGATGCCTGTTTCAGAATTATCTTCTCTGAGCATTTTTACGAGTTTCAGCCCGTCCCCTCCGGGAAGGTTCAGGTCTATGATGGCACAATCATACTCGTAATTGTTTATTTTGATAAACCCATCCTTAAAATTGGAAGCGTGCTCACAAAGGTATCCTTCTCTCTTTAAATACCTCTCCATCAAGCTGAGTAAATCCGGTTCGTCTTCTACTAATAGTAGTTTCATTTCTTTGAATTATGGATTCCTTTGAATAAAGATCAGAGGTTGTTTGGCCTAAGATAAAAAAGAAATGGTTATAAAAAATGCACGGGAGCAGGAAATTCGCTCTTTTGGAGGAGAAAAGATTATAGACGATTCAAGTGGAATTTAAAATTCCCGGTTAAAAGCACTTTCAATGGTAACTTTTAAAACCGGGAATTCAATTTAGAGCAAAGATACTTTTGGCAAACCCACCTTATTTAATCGTCGAGATCGATGTCAAAATTAATGTCATCCGCTAAAAAGTCATCTTCGCCGAGGAAAGGATCATCGAAATCATCATCCAGATCGTCATTTACAAAATCAAGAGGATCTTTGAGATTGATTTTTTCAGGAGATTTAACTTCCTTCTTTTTGATTTTAACAATAGAAACTGGCTTGGTTTCTTTTCGAATCCTTTTCTCTTCATCCGTACTGGGACGGTTAACTTTTTTAGGAGGATTTGCCTCAATCATTTTGGCCTCAAGACTTTTGGTGGTCGTAGGCACAGCCATCAAACGACGTTTGTCGATCAATTCACCTGTTGCCAAACAAACTCCATAAGTTTTATTTTTGATGCGGAGCATGGCATTCTCCAAATCAATAATGTGTTTACGGTGGCGGCCCTCCATAGTGTATAGCATTTTAAGATCATTGCTATTGGAAGTGTCGTCCATCCAGTCGCCTTCACTTCCGACCTCAGTGATGGCTTCAATCTGATCGAGAATGAACTTTAAAGCCTCATTGGCTTTTTGAAGCTTTTGTTCGATAATTACCTTAAACTCCGCGAGCTCTTCGTTGGAATAACGGTTCGCGTTTGGGCTTTCATTAGACATACCTGGTTGTTTAAAATTTCGTAATGCGCCGCCAAGATACAAGTTTAATTCTAAAAAAATAATGAAGAAAAAACCTTTATTACCATTTTTTTTTGCTGGGCGGGATGGCGCAACGACCGGCATGGCAGGTTTTTTTCGGGTGATTTTTAAAAAGTTAAATCAACAATAATTAACCTTATTGGGGTCCTGATTTTATTTCAGTGCAATTTTACAGGTAAAATCTGAATAAATACTGAATTGAAATCTGAATTTCAACTAAATAATGCTGCGCTGTTTTAAGCTTTTTTACACTCGTTTACCACCCGAGTATATATGCAAAAATTAAGGGTGCAACGATTGTAGCATCACTTTCGATGACAAACTTAGGCGTCTCAATATCCAGTTTTTCCCAGGTTATTTTTTCATTGGGCACGGCACCTGAATAGGATCCGTAGCTAGTGGTTGAATCGCTGATTTGACAAAAATAAGACCAAAAAGGAGTTTCATCAAGTTCCATATCCTGCCGAAGCATTGGGACGGTGCAAATGGGGAAGTCTCCAGCTATACCACCTCCGATCTGGAAAAAACCGACTCCTTTGTTGCCTGCGTTTTTCATATACCAGTCTGCCAAAAACATCATATATTCAATTCCTGATTTCACAATGGAAGACTGGAACTCTCCCCGCATACATCTTGCGGCAAACATATTGCCGGTCGTGGAATCTTCCCATCCCGGTACGATGATTGGCAGGTTTTTTTCACAGGCAGCTACCATCCATGAGTCTTTGGGATCAATATCGAGAGATCCTTCCAACACGCCGGAACGAATTATTTGATAGAGGAATTCGTGAGGAAAAAACCGTTTTCCTTCATTTTTTGCCTTGGTCCAGACGTCCACCAGTTTTTGCTCAATTCGACGCATGGCTTCTTCTTCAGGAATACAGGTATCGGTCACGCGGTTGAAGTGATGGTTCAAAAGATCCATTTCATCCTGTGGGCTAAGGTCTCTGTAATTGGGCACCCTTTTGTAATGCGTGTGTGCCACCAGGTTGAAAATGTCTTCCTCCAGGTTTGCGCCGGTGCAGGTGATGATCTGAACTTTGTCCTGGCGTATCATTTCTGCCAGTGATTTTCCCAATTCGGCGGTACTCATTGCCCCGGCAAGGGTGATCATCATATTATGTCCACTTTCAAGTTGGTCCACATAGGCCTTTGCTGCGTCAACAGTGGTCGCAGCATTGAAATGCCGGTAATGTTCCAGCATGAAATTTGTGATTGGTCTTTCCATTATTATTCAAATTTAAAATTTCACAATAAATGCTTCCGACAATTAATAACCTAAAATACGTAACATATCTTCAGCCTGCTGTTCATCCCTGTATAAAGCGACGGTATAGTTACCTGTATTATCGCGGTCGACTACAATATGTTTCGGGGACGGGATCAGACAATGTTTGATGCCTCCGTACCCACTGATGGCATCCTGGTAAGCCCCGGTATAGAAAAACCCAATATAAAGGGGTTCCTTGTCTTTAGGATCCATTTTAGGGAGAAAGATTTGTTGATTGAGCTCTTCAGAATTATAATAATCGGAATGATCACAACTGATCCCGCCGATATTTACTTTTTCGTATTCATCGTTCCATTTGTTGACGGGCAGGAGTACGAATTTTTCCAGGATACTCCAGGCATCGGGAATGGTATTCATCAGGCTATTGTTGATGATATACCAGTTTTCGGTATCGTTTTGAATCTTTTGTTCCAATACCTGGAAGATAACGGCTCCGCTTTCTCCAACTGAATACTTTCCAAACTCTGTGTAGATATCGGGCTCTTCAACGCCTGCATTCATACATTCTTCCTTGATATTCTGAACAATCTCCCCGACCATGTATTTATAATCATACTCAAAGCCGAGATTATTCTTAATGGGAAACCCTCCTCCGATGTTGAGTGAGTCCAGGGAAGGGGCAATTTTTTTAAGTTCAACAAAAACCTTTAGGGCCTTATTGAATTCACCCCAGTAGTATAAGGTGTCCCGAATTCCTGAATCTACGAAAAAATGGAGCATTTTCAGTTCCACTTTTGATTTTCGGGCAATTTTGCTTTTGTAAAAGTTGATGATCTCCGACGACCTGATGCCCAGCCTGGAAGTATAATAGGGGGATTGGGGCTGAAGGTCAGTGGCCAGCCTGATCCCTATTTTAATAGGCTCTTTCAGGCGCTTGTATAGCCTGTCCAGTTCCTCCATGCTGTCCATCACCGCTATGGAATTTTTGAATCCCAATTCATTCAGCTTAATGATTTTTTCCAGGTATTCATCTGTTTTGTAGCCATTGTGTACCAAAACAATGGAGGTGTCAATTTTACCTTTTTCGTATAATTTAAGGATCAGATCAATATCAAAACTTGAAGAAGTTTCCAGATTCACACCGTATTCGAGTGCTTTACTGATGACGTGCTCAAAGTGACAACACTTGGTGCAGTAACAATAATAATAGTCGCCTTTATAACCATTGACCTTCATGGCTTTATTGAACCAGTTGGTGGCTTTTTTTATTTGATCTCCAATTTTTGGCAAATAGGTAATCCTGAACGGCGTACCATAAGTGTCGATCAAATGTTGGAGGGAAACTCCATGAAAATAAAGGTATCCGTTATTGAGATCAAGGCCTTCCTGCGGGAAATAGTAGGTCTGATTGATTAAGTCGAAATATGTATTTTTCATCTCGGAAACTGTGGTGTAAAATGAAAGAAGGGCGCAAAGCTATGCGAAGAATCTGAATAAAAACTGAAAACATGAATAAAAGTGCAAAGCTATTAAATTAGACAGGTTCTAAAAAACTTCCTGTGCGTTTTTTTTTATTTTATAGATTGGCCGGTAGCTCCATCAAAAAAATAGGCCTTTTCCAGGTTGACGTATAGATCTACGGTGGTATTGATCTCTATGGCGTATTCTGACCGGAATTTCGAAACCATATCCTTGCCGCCAAATTCTGAATAAATGAGTTTTTCATTGCCCAATAACTCACTGGCAATAATATGGGTGCTGATCCGGGCGAATTGTTTTAACCCTGTTGCATCGGCATGTATATCTTCTGACCTGATGCCCAGGTCTACTTCCTTGCCTATGTGATTTTTAATATCTTTCAGGGAGAGCCCTGAAAGATCGAACTCAAAAAAATCACTTTTGAGCACTATTTTTTGGTTTGTTTGGAAGAGAGTGCCGGTGAGAAAATTCATTTTTGGGGTGCCAATGAATTCAGCCACAAATTTATTGGCAGGATTTTTAAACAACTCCATCGGGGTAGCCATTTGCATGATTTCGCCCTTGTTCATGATCACGATCCGGTCTCCCAGAGTCATGGCTTCTACCTGGTCATGCGTAACGTAAATGATGGTAGCATCCAGTTTTTTGTGCAATTTGGCCAACTCAATGCGCATTTGTCCGCGCAATTTGGCATCCAGGTTACTCAGGGGTTCATCAAACAGGAATACCTTTGGATGTCGGACAATCGCCCGGCCGATGGCAATACGCTGCCGTTGGCCTCCTGACATTTTTCCCGGTTTTTTATCCAGAATATCTTCGATGTTTAAGATTTTGGCAGCCCTCATTACCCTTTCGTGAATTTCCTGTTTGGGGACTTTTTTTATTTTCAACCCAAAAGACATGTTGCCATAAGCCGTCATATGCGGATACAAGGCATAGTTTTGGAAAACCATGGAAATTTCCCTTTTGCTGGGTTCCAGGTCATTGACTTTATCTTTTCCGATAAATAATTCCCCTTTTGTGATGTCTTCCAACCCGGCGATCATTCTTAACACGGTTGTTTTACCACAGCCGGATGGGCCCACCAAAACAACAAATTCTTTGTCTTTGATGGTACAGCTGATGTCTTTAACCGCCAGTGTTCCTTCCTTATAGGTTTTTCCAATATTCACTAATTGTACTTCAGCCATGGTGTATTGTATTAAGTGAGAAGTCTTTTAATTTGTTTTGAGCAGGGTCATCAACGATTCAATTGTGGACTCAGCCCCTGAATTTCGATTAATAGTAGTGTCCGAAATAATACCATCGTAACCCCGCCCTGTTTTTGCATCATACATGGTCGTTTGGGCAATATTATTCCCCTTAAACCAGGATTTTAGATCCTTGGCCAAATCTAAATATTCCTGTTTCCCGGTAATATGGTAAGCTTCCATTGTGGCCCAGACCATGGGACGTACTCCATAGGCAATTTGGGGGAAATCATTTCTTTTTGTTTCGACAAAATGATCTTCTTCCTGTTCCACCCAAAATGCTTCGGCAAAGCCACTTTTCAATAAAAAGGGGTAAAAATGGTCCACTTCCCGGAGTGCACTTTTTATGTAGGCCTCATTATTCAGTTGTTGGCCTGCCCTCAGCAAGGCATAAGCCTGACTATTGCCCCAGGCGTGCCATAAATTTCCCCAACTGAGAAAGGCGCCGAATGGGTAATGGGTCTTGTCTCCTTTTTGCATTTGCATTATGCCACGGGCTAATTTATCGATCAAAACTTTAGCTTCAGCGTCATTTGTGCGGGCGAAGTAGGGGAGTAGCCCCAGGATCAAAACAGCCGTTTGATCTGCAGCATATTTTTGCGGAAGCCATGCCGGAACCACCAGGGTATTTATGGTGTCAAAGACGGATTCTTCTATCGTTAAGTCCCTTTGGATATTCGCCACCAGTTTTGATACTGCAATATCGATTTCATGTTGCAATTCAGTATTTTTACTCACCAGAGGATAGGCGGTTTCCAGCGCCCAGAAAGCACGAAGGGACCACCAGTTTAATTCTGCTACGGTGGTTTGATAAGTGGTATTGATGCTTAGGTCGTGCCAAAGGAAATTATTGAAATACCCATTGTTGTTTTGCATGTGCAATACAAATTTAGTCAGCATTTCTATTGTTCTCAGCGTCTCTTTTTTTTGTACGCCTGTTTTATAGTATTCGGATAACATGACGATTGCACGAGCCACATCATCCACACAGGTAAACCCTTCTGAGGGTTCAATGGCATAGGAATAGTCTGGGTATTCACTGTAAATGTGTACAATGGCCATACGGTCTCCATTAATGCTTATTTCCTTGTAGAGGTGCTCAAAATGCTTTAGGTTTACTTGCATTAGTTCCGGGTCTCCAGCTTTTTGAACTGTAGGGTGGGGAGTGTTGCAAGCGAGAAAAGTGCTTATTGTAATTAAAATAATGATATTTAAAATATTATTCATTCTTTTGATTAGTTGTTTGAGTAAGTTTTATTTTCGCTACCGTACACTTTTTTGTGTCACGCTGATTCCGCTGATTTTCGCTGATCATTTTCGAAAATTTTGCCTTGTTTTTCCGACTAAAGTACGGAATGTCATTATATTCCATCTGCGTTTATCTGCGTTTTCTGCGAGGACCAACCATGCATTTTCAGGACTTCCCGCAAAAGTGTACGGTAGAGAAATTTTATTTAACATTGTTTCATTTTGTTCAATAAACTCCGTAGGTCTAGGGTAGCAAATGTCGAAGCCGAATCGGACATGGCATAGGGAATCACGAGTAAATTTTCGTGCTTCATGGCACCACAGGAATAGACCACATTCGGCACATAACCTTCCCGTTCTTCTTCATTGGGGGAAATCAGGGGGATGTCCAGTTTCCGAATCACTTTGGAAGGGTCCTTCAAATCCAGCAAAATGGCACTGATCACATATTTCCGAAGGGCGCCAACGGCATGTGTGATGACCAGCCAGCCTTCCTCTGTTTTTATGGGTGACCCGCAATTTCCCAATTGCAGCAGACCCCAGCTGAATTCCGGTTTCAAAAGCGTTTTGAAATCTTCCCAGATAAATAAGTCATCCGAATACATTATGGTGATTTCCTCACCGCCTTGTCTTCCGAGCATCACAAACCGGCCATTGATCTTTTCAGGAAAAAGGGCAAAGCCTTTATCATTGACCGCCGCACCGTACATGGTTCTTATTTTGAACTTGACAAAATCTTTCGTAATGATAAGTTGAGGAGAAATATGATGCCCGTCATAGGCCGTAAAGGTTCCGATATAAGTAGATTTCCCATTTTCTGAAAATTCGACAAAACGAACGTCCTCCATACCCCTCGATTCCTGTTTTGCACTTGGGAAAACCACCCGTTCTGAAAGTTGTGAGCCATCCTGGGCCACTACATCATAATTGGAGTCCAGTATTTTGTCCAACACTTCACGTGATATTTCATCGTACTGTTTGAAGGTTTGAACGGAAGCATTTAGGTAATCTTTTTTTGTAAAAACAGGCCCAAGTTCATCGAAAATGGAAGGATCAAAACCCGGCAAAATTTTTGTTCTATTTTTGAGTTTCGCCGCATCAAAGGATTTGGTGGGATCCTGCATGGCGGTCGTCGCAAAGCCGGAATTTTCGTCGAGTTTTATATTTCCTTTGCTATCCAAAGTCCCGCTTCTGAATTCTATGGAAGAAATGTGTCCTTCTCCAACGGCTCTTAAACTTATAATAAACCTAATTTCACCAGCTGCCAAACCACTTTGATCCGGATGCGCCACGATGGATGGATTGAACAGGGCCGCTGATTGGATGGAATACTCTTTGGTAAAAAAAGCACCCAATAACAATTTACGGGTTTCTGTCATCTCATAATCTTTCGGAATCACCTCACTGATTTTTTGATAATGAGCATTGAAAAACCAGGTTAAGTCCAAATGCCGGTTCCTGAATTCTCTTAAAACTTCTTCGTATAATCTGGAAACCTCTTCTTCCGGCAGTGCAAGGACACGGTTCACCATCAAGCCAACTCTTTTAGATTGTCCCGGAAGCCCTAAATCCAAATAGTTTACAATCACCTTTTTTACATCAGCCTTGATTCGGATATCGGATCGATTTATTTGCATGCTTTAAATTTTAAGAGTTTGAGTATCAATTTCAACTGCGTTTTTTCGGCATTAATCTTTCAACCCCGAGCTGGCCATACTCTGTATGAAGTATTTCTGGAAAAAGGAATATGCTATCATGATCGGTAAAGCCAGAAATACGGCGGAAGCCAGTTTTACGCCGAGTTGACTTTCTGCCCTGCCCCCTACGGAAAATAAGGTAACCATTTGAGGAAGCGTCATCAAATTCTCTTCTCTTATCACGATTAGAGCCCACAATACCTCATTCCAGGAACTCATAAAAGTCAAAATACCCACAATCACGACCGTTGGAATAATATTGGGGAACAAGACCTGGTACACTATCCTAAATTCAGAACAGCCATCTACCCGGGCAGCATCAATCAGGGCCTGCGGAATGGACATAAAAGCCTGCCGAAACAGAAGAATGGCAAAAGAATTGAGCAGGAAGGGAATGATGAGGGCTGCGTAAGTATCCACCAGGTTGAGTTTGACCATGGTGATATAATTCGGGATCAGGGTAATTTGAAAGGGCAGCGTCATCGTAAAAATGATGACGTAAAAAATGAGGTTTTTGCCTTTAAATTCCATTCGGGACAAAGCATACCCAACCATTGAACTAAAAAATATGACGCCCCCTGTTGTCATCGTTGCCACGAAAATACTATTGGCGAGCGCCCTGCCAATAGGTATTTTGGCGAACATTTGAATGTAACTGTCAAAGGTAAAGGAAGAAGGCAAAAAGGTTAATCCTCCTATCTCGGATTCCGGAGAAAGCGACGCCACGATCATCCAGTAAAACGGATACAAAAAGGTGATGGCCGCGATACTTAAACATAGGTATAGGAATATTTTTTTCATATCAATCTTTCGTTTCTATGTACCTTTTCTGGATAATGACAACCGATAAAATCAGCAGGGCAAAGAAAAAGCCAAGGGTGGCCGAGTAACCCATGTGATAATATTGGAAGGCCTGTTTGTAAATATACAATACGGAAGACAGGGTGCTGTTCAGCGGGCCACCTCCGGTCATAATATACGGCTCGATGAAAAGAGAAAAACCGCCGATGGTGGACAAAATGACGACCATAAAAATAGTGGGATTGATCAACGGCAAGGTAATGCTTCTGAATTGCTGCCAATGAGTAGCCCCTTCGATTTCCGCCGCTTCATAATAAGCACGGGGAACAGTTTGTAGCCCTGCCAGAAATAAGATAACGTAGAGCCCGACATTTTTCCAGGTGGCCATAATGGCAATGGAACCCATGGCGATGTTCGGGTCAATGAGCCAGCCAACTTTATGAAACCCCAAATCGACCAGCAACCTGTTGATCAAGCCGGTGTCAAAGCCAAAAAGTTGTTGCCAAAGGATCGTGACTACCACTCCGGAAACAATGACCGGCAGAAAAAAGGCGGCCCGGTAAAATCCTTTTAGTTTTATCTTCTGGTTTAAAAACTCGGCCAGGGCCAGCGAAAAGACCAATTGTAACGGAATGTGAATGATCAAAAATTTCAGGGTGTTTACAATGGCTTTCCAGAACATACGGTCGTGAAACATTCTCGAATAATTGGCCAACCCGGTGTATTCAACCGGGGAAATGATGTTCCATTTGTGGAAGGTTAAAAACAATGAAAAGATAACAGGAAATGCCACAAACACCAAAAAGTGTAACAGATAAGGCATTACGAATAAATACGGTAACCATTTATTTTTTTTCATACTTATTGATATCCTGTTGTGGGCAATAATAATGGGCTTACGGTCATAATATTATACTTTTAGCCTTTTCGTGGGCCTCAACCGCAATTTGCAGTGAATTCAAGGCATTTTGTTCCGTAATAACCCTGTCATGAGTTTTGTCCTTGATCCATTTAAGCTGATCATCAATCATAGAAGCAATCAAACTTTGGTAAATGGTTGTTTTTGAAGCCCCATTATAGGTTAATTCCACTTTATAATCTGATTCGATAGTTTTAAACCTGCCCCTGGATATTTTTTGATCACCTTCATACTCTTCAAGAATGTTAATGTCAAGGGGAGAAGCCAGCGATTTTAAGGTTGCTAAATCTTTTTTTGTAACCAAAGCCTCTATCTTAAATTTTGTAGGAACCCATTCGTATAAACTGAGACTTCCTTTTTCAAAAACCAATCGAATTTCCTGTCGGTCCATTCTTTTGGGCTGATCGAATGCATGATAAAAATTCACCACCCCCTGGCCGTATTGAACCACCGCCTGGACCCTGTCGGCAGCCAAATGTTCGATGGGGGAGTTTTTCCTTTTTATTTCCAGAGATGTTAAAAGAGTGCCCTGGCCAAACCATCCTTCGAACATATCAAAAAAATGCACGGCATGTTCGATGAAAATACCTCCGCTTTTGCTTTCTTCCCAAAACCAATGTGCGGGTCCGGAAAACTCATCTGTGGCATAATTTTCAAAAAAGCCGTGTAAAAAAGTACCGAAAATATTTTGATTAATAATTGTCTGCACTATTTGATAAATGGGATTGTAGCGCTGCATGAGGTTTACCACGTACAAGCTTTTATTTTCCCGGGCAATTTGTATCAATTGTTCTACTTCCTCTGTTTTCAATGCTGCCGGTTTCTCACAAATAACATTTTTTCCGGCCAGTAAACATTGCTTCGCGGAAATGAAATGGTGCCAGGGTGGGGTAGCAATGTATACTAAATTTATGTCAGTATTGGCAATTAACTGATCAAGGTCATCAAAAACAATTCCCCCGAATTTCGATTGGAACTGCCTGGCTTTCAACACATCAGTGTCTAAAATGCCAACGAATTGGACGTTCTTGTTTTTCATCATTTGCGGTAAAGCAAAAGTTGAAAAATTACCTGCTCCTATGATGGCTAATTTATTCATAAAATATTATTTCCCAACAGAACATTTACCGCTCTGGCAGCATCTTCAATGGCCTTTTCCGGTGTTTTTTTATTGTAAATGACACAAGCTTCATATTCCTGGGAGATGATGTCAAAAACTTCCACAATAACTTCACAATTGTCCACTCCTTTGACATGATTGGCTTGAACAGCAAAAGTCAGGGCCTTTGGATTTTGAGCGAAATAGGCTGAAAAAAGCGTATCGCGCTCCAGGTTTTTCCTCCGGGGCAACTGCCCGGATATTTCCAGGAATGTTTTGTCGCCTTCCCTGTTTATAAGGGTTTTTATGAATTGCCAGGCCGCTTCGGGTTGCTGACAAGTATTGAATACAACTATATTTTTGGGATCTGCATAGGTGTAAATCGGTCCGGTATGATCGTCCGGAACCTGCATAGGATAAAAATCAAAATCAAAATCTGTTCTTTTCTTGAATTTTTCAAGGTAGGAGATTTCCCAGGGTCCGGTCCATTTTGTCAATATATTCTCGGAAATAAACTGATCTTGACCAGCAGATAATCTTTCTCTTGAAAAATATTCTTTGTTGTACAATTCCTGCAAAAAACGAAATACCCCTATAGCGTATTCATTATTAAAAGCAGCTTTATTATTCCTCACCAAAGCCCCTCCATTTGAGGCTGCGAGATATAAAGGGTAAAAATTAAAAAACCGCTGATACCATATCGCTTTGACCTCCGTATACCCGATCCACTGATCCGTATAGCCATCCTGATCCACATCTTTTTTGACCCGGGCTCCCGCTTGAAGATAGGCCGAATAAGTGTCGGGTAATTGGGAGGTGCCTAATTTATCAGGCAAAGTTTTATTATAAATCGTCATGATCGGATTTATTTTCCAGGGAACCTGGTAAATGTGTCCGTCTGATGAGGTAATTTCTTCCAGCGTTTCCTGCCCGCACCGTTCTCTGATAAAGTCTGTAAATCCGTCCAGGGTATCCAATGGAATCAACACTCCTGCGTTGGCATACATTTCCACGCTTCCCTGCCACATATTGGCATAAATGTCAGGAGTCGTTTTCCCCACCACGGCTGCCAGGATCACTTCTTCGCTGGATTGGCCTTCGGGAACAGGTTGCGTTCGGACGGGAAGTTCCGGGTGGTTTTGGTTCCATTGTTCGGTAAATTGGGTCGCAAATTGTATTTCAGTGTTATTGGTGGCACACCAGAAAATCAGCCCATTATTTTTAATTTCAGTCTTTTTGCAAGACGAAAAAAGGAGCAGCAGGATTACGATCCGGGCGGGGATGGAGGTTGATATTTTAAGTAAAAAGCAATTCATAACGCTGAATTTTTTCAAAAGGTAATTAATCCGCCACTTTTAATTCCGACAAAATATGTTTAATGGATAGTTCTGCCCCGCAGATAACCTCATCCGAAGCCCCGTAGTAGAGGGTTATTTTATCTCCGTTTACCCAATGTCCGTTGGTGAAAATAACATTATTGTAAAAACCATTCTTTTCGTAATCTGTTGTGGGTTCCATTAATGGATCGTTGGAACGGGCGAGTACTTTTGAAGGGTCTTTCAGGTCGAGTAATACGGCTCCGAAACTATATCGATCATTCTCATCTGCGCCATGGTAAATAGCCAGCCAGCCTTCTTTGGTTTTGATGGGTTCGGCTCCTGCGCCCACTCTTTCACTGTCCCACATACCTTTTCTGGTGTGCAGGATGCATTGGTGGTTGCCCCAGTGGGTAAGGTTTTCGGAAGAAGCAATCCAGATGAAATTACCTCCAAGACCCAATCCGGAAGGGCGGTGCATACAGTAATATTTTCCTTCAATTTTTTCTCCGAACAGTGCGCAATCTTTATTATGAGGAGGTAGAATCATTCCTTCTCTGGTGAAGTGTTTCCAGTCCCTGGTATGCATCAGGCCAACCCCAACCCCGTTTTTTGATACCTGGGTATAGGTTAAATAGTAAATGTCGTCTATAAAAGTGACCCTGCAATCTTCAATACCATAAGTTTCTAGACCTCCTTGTCCTATAATATGGGTAGGGAAATCTTCCGGCTCGTAAAAATGAATACCGTCTTCGCTGCATACCAGCCGTAAATGAGAAATGGTAGAAAGGAACATATTTCCTTTATAGGTAAATTTTCGAGGATCGGAAGTGTCCAGTAACGGGTCGTTTTTATCAAACTCCAGGTTGTACAGACTTCCATCTTCCCGCATGATAGGAAGAGATACCTCACCGTCCTTCTGAGGAGGACGTTCTGATACTCTTAACAACAACCAGGTTTTGTTTTCAAAACGAAATACACCAGGGTTCATGACACATTCAACCACGAAGTCTGACTGACTGGGGGAAATATCATGAGTGGTGATGATCGGATTTTCAATGAATCTTTTTACCATAATGATTGAAGCGTCCCTTTTTTGTCAGTCGTAATTAAAGGCACTCAAAACCAAAAAAAAAGTGGCCAATTAATGGGCTGGTTACACAAAATATCCTGCTCCAGGATTGACGAACTCTTTATGTAGTTATAAATGGGAACTTTTACCCGAAAGGCATAAAAGAATACTTGTTTTTAGGTTTAAGAAGATGGATCACTTCCTTAAAAAAAGAGGGTTAAATAAGGAGCTGCCCGGCCTAATACCGGGCAACTCTTTATAAATTTATTTATTGCTTGGTGAATTTTAGTGAACCAAGATTTTTACCTCCTAAAACGAAGTTTAAGGAGTAAGTACCGCTGACATACTTTTCAACGTTAATTGAAAACTGGTCAGCAGGAATGGCGTTTTTATCAAACCTTATGGCATCCACCTGTCTACCTGCCGTATCAAATACCCTAAGCAAAAGGGATTCTTTGTCATTAAAGCTATGGTTAACCACAAGCTCTTTTGAAACAGGATTTGGATAAATGGACTGTACCACATTGGCCAATTCTCCGGCAAGAATGTCGTTCACTCCCACAACGGTGCTGCCCACGGAGTACAACATGGCTACTTCCTCAGGAGTTAATGCTTTATTATAGATTTTTACTTCATCTAAAGCTCCTTTGAAATAAGATCCATCCCATTCTGGGTTGGTACCCATAACCAAAGGACGTCCAGTACTGTTAAGTGTGCCTTCTGCAGGTAAATTTTTTGCTTCTGCTCCGTCCAGGTAAATGATATCATTTACACCATCATGCACCATGGTTACATACCACCAGTAACCAAGTAATAAATCATTTCCATCGCCACTATCCATGTCATGAACAAATGACTCTGAGGCTGAATTTGAACTGTTGGTGGTCCATACTATTCTAAGGTGTTGTGGCAACGAAATCTTCCACCGCTGGTCCCAGTTTCCAAAATATATCACATAGTCTTCCGCATCGGTTGGAATGGCATCTACCCGGATCCAGAAACTAACAGTGGTATAGTCGGAAATCAGCTGTACAGCATTGGCGGCAAGCACAGAATCCTGATTACTTGCAAAAACGATTGCTTTATTTCCTGTGCCATTTGGATGGGTGACGTCTATGAATGTAGGAGTACCTCCAATCGTTCCATGATTGTTATATGGAGTCGCATCATTGGCATTGCCATCAAAAGGATACCAGGCTACAAGGCCCGGTTCACTGGTAATGAGTTCCGGGTTGGTGGAAGCGGTAAGTTCAGCATATTCAGAATTATTCCCTGAAAGGTCATAAGCATAAACCTCAAAGGTATAAGCCGTTTCAGCCTCAAGACCTCCTATGAAAACAGAGGTAACATTTGCGGCAAGGCTATCAAAATATATTCCATCAACAAAAACCACATATCCCGCTACCAGAACATTGTCAACAGAAGGTTCCCAGGTGAGTAAAACGGAAGTGGATCCCGCAGAAACAGCCAGGTTTCCAGGGGCTGTAGGGGCTTCAGTATCGGGTGTTTCGTCTACATCAGTGGTAACCAGCAAGAACGATGGCAAAGATTCGTTCCCTGCTTCATCTATCGCCGTTACACTGAATTCAAATTCCGTCAAAGGCGTTAGGCCAGGGAAATAAGCCGATGTATTAGCCGTAGTGAGCACCTTTGTGCCATCCTGGAAAACATTGTATCCTGTGACTCCAACGTTATCATTTGAAGGCCACCAGCTTAAACTTACATTATTGAAGTTTACACTGGACGCAAGATTCAATGGTGAAGAAGGCGCTTCACTATCCGTCATTACCGGTGGTGTGGATTGTGCGGCATAAAGGTCAGCAATTTGCTGAGCCGTAAGTGCCGTGTTGTATATCTGAACTTCATCAAGACTGCCTTTGAAATAGTTGGCGTTGTCTATCGGATCATAACCGATACCCAAAGGGTAGGTGGTTGCATCCAGAGCGCCTGCCACATCTTTTTCCGCTACCTGAACCCCATCAAAATAGATGATGTCTTTGGTTCCGTCATGTGTCATGGCCACATGGGTCCACACGCCAAGGGTCAATGGTGTGCCTGAATCCATATCACTGCAACAGAATCCCGGGTGGGTGGTAAAAACGGTTTTACCATGGTTGGGCAGGGAAATTTTCCACCGCTCCTGCCATCCACCGCTGGATAAAATGAAGGCTTCTCCACTGGCTGGGAATTCCGCTGGATTGATCCAAAAACTGATGGTTGTATTATCTGAATTCAACTGTGGGGAGTTCGCGGCCAACAGGCCATCACTCACGCCGTTGAATGTATAAGCTTTATTTGCCAGATCAAAACGGTCATTATTCAACTGCGCTCCGTTTACCTGTGCATCATTGTGGTAAGGTGTGCCATCTTTGGCGTTTCCGCTAAATGAATAGTCAGCAACCAAATCATCTACAATAACCGGGGGTTGACTTTGTAAGTCATAGAGATCCATGATTTCCTGCGCAGACAAAGCCACGTTGTATATTTGGATATCATCAAGGCTGCCGTTGAAAAAATTATTATTATCGATCGGATCATAACCGATACCCAAAGGGTAGGTGGTTGCATCCAGAGCGCCTGCCACGTCTTTTTCAGCTACCTGAACGCCATCAAAATAGATGATGTCTTTGGTTCCGTCATGTGTCATGGCCACATGGGTCCACACGCCAAGGGTCAATGGAGTTCCCGAATCCATATCACTGCAGCAGAATCCCGGGTGGGTGGTGAAAACGGTTTTTCCATGGCTGGGCAGGGAGATTTTCCACCGCTCCTGCCATCCTCCGTTGGATAAAATGAAAGCTTCTCCACTGACTGGGAACTCGGCAACATTGACCCAGAAACTGATGGTCGTATTGTCGGAATTATAAGCGATTGAATGGTCTACTTTTACTCCTTCATTACCAGAGAATTGAAGGGCATTGTTTGCATAACCAAACCGGTCTGTTGTTGTAGTTGCACCATTTATCACTCCATGATTTCCAAAAGGAGAAGAGTCTTCGGCATCTCCGGCAAATTTGTATTCTGCAACCAAATTGCCAGGCGTTCCTGGGAAGGTAGATTGAGCGGTGTACAAATCGGCAATTTCAGAAGATGAAAAGGCATAATTGTATATCTCAATATCGTCTAAACTACCATTGAAATAATTGGCGTTGTCGATTGGGTCAAAACCTATTCCCAAAGGATAGGTAGTTGGATCCAGAGGGCCTGCGACGTCTTTTTCTGCTACCTGAACGCCATCAAAATAGATGATGTCCTTGGTGCCGTCATGTGTCATGGCCACATGGGTCCACACGCCAACGGTCAGCGGTGTGCCCGAATCCATATCACTGCAACAGAATCCCGGGTGGGTGGTGAAAACGGTTTTACCATGGCTGGGCAGGGAGATTTTCCACCGCTCCTGCCATCCTCCGCTGGATAATATAAAAGCTTCCCCACTGACAGGTAATTCGGCAACATTGACCCAGAAACTAATGGTTGTGTTGGCGGAATTCAACTGGGCAGAGTTTGCTGCTACGACGCCGGAAGTGGTTCCGTTAAAAGAATAAGCGCTTCGGCCAAATCCAAAACGATCTGTTACAGCGGTTATATCCGTGCCAGTGCCATGGTTAGCGAAAGAAGTTCCGTCTGTGGTATTGTTGGTAAAAGAATAGGCCGCTACCCTTTCAGATCCAATGACCGGAGGGGTATTTTGTGCATTATAAAGTGCTTCCACTTCAAGTGCAGACAAAGCCGTATCGTATATTTGAACTTCGTCTAAGCTTCCATTGAAAAAGTTGGCCTGGTCAATAGGGTCGTAGCCAATGCCCAGTGGATGAGTGGTTGCATCAAGTGCCCCCACTACGTCTTTTTCAGCCACCTGAACACCATTGAAATAAATAATATCTTTGGCTCCATTATGTGTCATGGCCACATGAGTCCACTCGCCAATAACCAGGGGAGTTCCTGAATCCATGTCACTGCAACAAAATCCTGGATGGGTAGTGAATATTAACTTGCCATGGCTGGGAAGAGAAATTTTCCAACGTTCCTGCCATCCTCCGAAAGAAAGCGGAAAAACTTCTCCGTTCACAGGAAAATCATTGGCTTTTATCCAAAAGGCTACAGTGGTATAATCAGAATTTAGGGCGGCTGAATTGGCCGCTACGAGGTGGCTTTGGACGCCATCGAAACTAAAGGCACTATTTGCAAAACCAAAACGGTCCTGTGTCAGCGTAGCGCCATAAATAGCAGCATTGTTGCTGTTTGCAGACTGGTCATTTGCATTTCCTGCAAAAGAATAGTTGGCAACTGGTGTTTGGGCATTTAAACCCGCCGCTGCCAATAAGAAACAGCAGAGAAAAAAGTGAAAAGGCCGTAGAAATACTCTCATTTTTTGTACTTTTTAAAGGTGATCTAAAATAAAACTTTTGACAGCCGGTTTTATAACTTTAAAAATCGGGCGACAATTGTCGTTTGCCCGGTTGTGAAAGCAACAAAATAAATTCCGGGTTGCCAATCGTTAATCATCAAATTTGTTTCTGTCTCAGCACTAAATGGCTGACTGGTAATGAGCCGGCCATAAAGATCAAAAACAGATAACATTCCATTTTCAGAAGAAATTCCGGACAACTCTACAGACAGAATATCAGATGCCGGGTTAGGGGTAAGCAGCAATCCAAATTCCTGTTCAGCAAGCCGTCCAACTGTAGTTATACTTTCGTCGTAGAGCGTAGAAACCAGTGTAGGGGTGAGGGCATAATCAAAGATTTTTACCTCATCTATAATTCCTTTGTAGTTGTATTCTGTATTGTCAGGCAACATTTGACCAATAAGTAAGGGGAGGGTAGTCGTTCGAATGCTGCCCGCCAGCGGTCGTACGCTGCTTAATTCACCATTGAGGTAAAGCGCCATCCATTGTCCGTCATAGGTTACCACCAGGTGATAAAATTGGTTTAATTCAATTTTTGTATCTGAGTCCAGATCGCCGATCGCATTGGAGGTATTAACCGTCCAGCGAACTACTTCATCCGGAGTGATGGAAATTTTCCACCGATTTTGCCAGCTTCCATGGGAAAGCATGAAAATTTCATGGTTGGGAAACAACTTGGCATTAAACCAGCAGCTTACGGTGATTCCGTTCTGAAAATTAAGTATAGGTTCATTGTTCACGGTCACCCTGTCATTCAGGCCATCCGTTTGAAGGGCACTCAATGGATTTTCAAAATAATCATTCGCGTATACTGCTCCGCTGACCTGGCCGTGTAATTCATTGCCACTGATGTCATTCCCATTCATGGAGAAAGGATACCAGGCGATGAGATCTCCCTCAGAGGAACCAAAAATATTGACCCAGACAGCCGCGGATGCCGTAGCGGATAATCCACCTGGATCTGTAACCGTAATGGATATCGTGTAAACACCTGAAGAGGCAGGTGCCGTCCAGTTTATGGTGCCTTCGTTTCCTGAGAAATTACCTGCTGAAACCGTCCATTCGTAAGTAAGGGGATCTTCATTGGGATCGAAGGTGATGGCCTGAAGTTGCATGATTTCTCCAGGAGCCACGAAAGCAGGGTTTTTGATTATTTCCAGGATTTGAGGGGCTTTATTTATTTCCGGAACCACATTAAGGGTGATTGTTGCCGTATCCTGGTTATTGGTTTCATCCGTTACGATCAAAGTGATCTCATATTCAGTAATCCCTGCAGGAGGGAACCATTTCACTTCAGTACCGGTGCCATTGAGTTCACCTCCTGTAGCGCTCCAGCTGTAAGTGAGATTTTCAGAATCCTTGTCGAAGGCCTTGGCATAGATTATGGTGGAATCTCCCGGTTCGATTTCCACCTTTTCAGCTGCCAGGGATTGGATCCTGGGGGAATAATGAAAAGGCTCAGCCGACTGCATATAATCAACCACCACACCATTGACCATCATTTTATTTTCCTCATAGGAAATACTCCCGCCTGATGGGGCCAATGTCAGTACAACAGCTTCATCGGCTGGTATAGTGATTTCAACATCGCCTGTTACGTTTTGGAGAACAAAAGTTTCTGACAAAGTTTCGTAAACATCTATTGCATCATTGCCAACGTTTATGTTTACGGTTTTTGCTGTGCTGTATGGATTGAAAAGCAAATAAGTCGGATAAGCTTCATCATTGTAGAAGTCTGTTTTAAGTAAATCGATTTTCAGAATTTTGGGGTCATTTGTTTTCTTTAGAATCCCGCCAAGGTATCCGATAGAGGAAGTACCGTACAATGCAAGGTTTGTTGCTGCCCAGCCCCCTCCAACGGCATCTCCTGTAGAAAAAGGAGAGTTGCCTTCCCATTGCTCTCTTAGTGCCTCATAACCCACTACATTGTCCGGGTCATAAACACTTGACCAATCAGAGGCATCCTGTAAAAAAGAAGGCAGAAAACCGGGGTAAAACAATTTTGTTGCATTGGCCAGGTTGAGCATCCATTTGCCAATGGCTCTGGCAAATCGTTTATCGTAACGTACCATGGGCGCGAGTGCTGCTGCCTGATGTAAACCATTCATTTGAAAGGCATAATCATTCCCGTTGTCATTGGCTTCGCCTATAAGTCCATGCACGTCAAAGATGCCCCATTGCCCTACAATAGCGCCCCAGCCCCGGATGGGTCCTCTGTCAAAAGTCCAGTTCACTATCTTTTCAATGTCGTAGTCCGTGTTCATCTCGGCGTTCATCTTTGCCGCCGTATAGGCACCGTAGGGCAATTGTAATTCATAGGAAGGGTTGGAGGTCCATTCATTCAAAAATTCTATACTCCATTCTGCAGCCTTGAGATATTCAGGATTGCCCGTTTGTTTCCAGGCATGGTATAAAACCCAGGCGTAAGCACCAGCGGCTTCAGGTTCTTCGACTCCGTTGGCGTTGGGTTGCATGAGGCTGAAATCCCAGGCCCGGTAATTCATGTAGGCTTTTTCCCACGGTTTGTCGCTGCCTCCCATGGCTCTGACGGCTTCGAGGAAACGATCAGCAATGCTGATGAATTGAAAATCTTCATCACCACCCAGGTCAGGATACAACTCGTACAATTGATAAAAGTAAAGGTTAGGCATCAGGTCATACCACCAATCATTCCCGCTGCTCGTGGAAGGATTGTTTAAGTAGAGGAGTTCGCCATTGTTTTTGTTGAAAAAATCCTGGCTCATCAATACCCAGTTTTGGTCAAACTGATTTGATTTATCAATGCCAACGAGGGTGGCACCGACAAGTGAGGGCAAAATGTTTATGGCTTCTTTTCCAATGGAACCCGAACCCACATAGGTTTTGAGGCCATAAGCCGTATGCTGTGGATAATTTACCCCGGAAGATTGTATGGATACTAATGGTAGATATAAACCGGTCTTTTGGATGTCATATACAAAAGAGTCATATAACATAGCCACCTCCTCCCAGTCCCGAATAAAAAATTGAGAAGGTTCATTAGGCATCATTTCAATGCGATTGATGTCTATTTGGGAAACCTGAGCTCCAAGCGGGAGGGTTATACCAATCAATAAGCACAGTAAAGTATTTCTAACCATTATTCCGAGTTATCTTTTTTTTTTTTAAGTAATTAGCTTTTAAAACCGATCAGTATCCCGGATTCTGTATCAGGAAAGGGTTGAGATCCAATTCGGTTTGCGGAAGCGGAAATACTTCGTGTTTGCCTACCTGAAACTCCGGAATCACATCGGCGGCAATTCCCCAGCGAACCAGGTCAAAAAACCGGTGCATTTCAAATCCCAGTTCCACTTGCCGTTCCTTGCGGATGGCGTTTATCATTTCTGTTTTGTCGGTAGTCAAAATGGGAGGTAAAGTATTATCTGGATCAACGGATTGAGCCCTGGCTCTTGCTCTGACTTCTTCTAACGGTGCCTGGGCTTCCTGAACCTGTCCCAACTCCGCCAAAGCTTCAGCTTCCCAAAGCAATACTTCGGCATACCTGATGGCGGTGTAGTTGATATCGCCATCGGAGGCCTGGGTAACTGTCGTATCTATTTGCAGGTATTTTTTGATGCCGTAACCTGTTGAAGAATAGGATGGTTTGAAAACATAACCGAAATAAGGATCGTTGTTTTTGGCAATGGTAAATCCACGACGGGGGTCGCCAGGTTCGAAAGTATTAAAAAACTCCGGTGTGGGTTCCGCAAATCCATAACCGTCGACCTTTTTGGACCGCCACCATTGATTCAGAAAATTACCTACTCCTAATTCAAGATTGGCGTGTTGTATTTCCCAAACTGATTCGCTGTTGTTTTGGGTATATTCATTAAAATTGTCCTGGTAATCAGGCACCAAAGCATAAAGGTTTAAACCCTTAATTTCAGCGATATAAGCTAATGCTTCCGCCCAGTTTTTTTTATAGATATTGGTTTTGGCGGCCAGGGCGTAAGCAGCCCCTTTTGTGGCTCTTCCCGTTTCAGCCCCTGAATACGATTCAGGGAGCCAGGCTGCCGCCTGATCACAATCATTGAGGATTTGATCGTAAATGACCGTCTTGGCTGTTTTAGGTATTTTTAGTTCATCCGGTGGCGTTACCCTGATGAGCAACGGCACATCGCCAAAGACCTGGGTCAGTGCAAAATAATAGTACGCACGGAGAAAATAAGCCTCCCCAAGGATGCGGTTTTTTAATTCCTCATTCATTTCAATGGGAGGAACCTTTTCAATGATGGCATTACACTGGGCAATACCATTGTAATTGACCTTCCAATAATCATTAAATTCCTCTGTTCGAGGGGTGTAAGTTAAAAAATCCAGCTCATTGATCCCTGGTCTGGAACCATCTCCACCGGCAATGGCTTCATCCGACGTTACTTCGGCAAAGGCCCAGTAAAAATTGCTGTTTTCATTATTGAACAACAAGGACTGATAGGCAGCATTGATAGCTTGTTCTGCATCTTCCGAGGACTGGAAAAAAGAGTCAGCATCCAGGATACCCAGAGGGTCTTTGTCCAGAAAACCGCTGCAGGAAGTGAAGGTCAGTAACACTATTAGGAAAAAATATGGTATCGATTTCATGCTAAAAGCTTTTTAATAAAAATTAACCTGTCTAAAGAAATGTTCATTCCTTTCTAAAAATCCATCCGGATTCCGGCAATAATGGTACGGGGTGCCGGGACGGTTCCCCAGTCGATTCCTACCGCAAGGTCAGAGGAAATATTAATACCTTGGGTGTCATTGGTATTGGCTTGTATTTCAGGATCCAATCCAGGGTATTTGGTAAAGGTAAAGGCGTTTTGAACCGTCAAATAAACACGGAAACTTCCAATAGCATCTGTTTTGAAGAGGTCCTTAAAATTGTAGCCCAGGGAAATATTACGAATACGGAAATAAGAACCGTCTTCCAGCCAGCGGGTTGATATCCTGCGGTTGCCGTTACGGTCATCAATGCTTACTTTAGGAATATCCGTATTGGTATGCTCTGGTGTCCATCGATCGAGAATTTCCTTGTAAGAATTAAACCCCCTTGAGGGCACTTCGTAAGCGAAATTACCATAAAGGAAATACACATCGTTGCCTTTTATTCCCTGGCCCATTACAGACAGGTCGAAATTTTTGTAACTAAGGTTCAGGTTCAGCCCGTATATATAGTCCGGGAAAGGATTACCAAGATGCGCACGGTCTTCATCATCAATAATATCGTCTCCGTTCAGGTCCGCAAATTTGATGTCACCGGGGCGCGTATCTACGGTCTGAAAAGGACTGGCGTCAATTTCTTCCTGGCTTTGGAAGATGCCCTCCATTTCCCACAAAAAGAATGATCCGATAGGGTAGCCTACTTCGGTTTTTGTAATAGCACCATCGGATAAGCCAAAGCCTCCGGGGATGGGTTCGCTATCTGCCAATGAAAGGACTTCATTATGTACGGTAGCTATATTTGCACCTATGCTGTAATTAAACTGTCCTGAGCCTCCCCGGTAGATTAAACCCAATTCAAGTCCTTTGTTTTCCACTACTCCCGCATTGACATAAGGAGGGTTCTGAGAGCCTCCTGCCTGAGGGATAGGTACTCGAACGAGGATATCTTCCGTTGTTTTTATGTAATAATCCGCTACCAGCGAAAGTTTATCCTCGAGAATACCCAGTTCCAGTCCAAAGTCAGTTTGGCTGGTGGTTTCCCATTTTATATTGCTGTTTCCTGCTTCCACCAGCCGGGCACCCGTGACAATCTGATTGCCAAAATCGTAAACATACAGGCCCGTTTCCACCAGAGAACTAAACGGATATATGCCGATCTCCTGGTTTCCTAATTTTCCCCAGCTTGACCGGAGTTTAAGGGTTGAAATTACAGGAACATCGGCAAAAAATGCTTCGTTGGATACATTCCATGCAGCAGATAAAGAAGGAAAAAGTCCCCAGCGATTGCCTTTGCCAAAACGGGAAGAACCATCACGACGGAGGGAAGCATTGATTACGTATCTGCGGTCGAAACTGACGCCAGCCTGGCCGAAGTAGGACAGCAAAGCCCACTCGGTTTCCACCCCGCCTGCACTGACATCCCCCAATTCAGCCGTTACGCTTGAATTGATATATCGGAACAATGGATTGGTACTGGAAAAGTTGTTGGCCGCCGCGTCCAGATAATTGGTCTTGTTTTGGATAGCCTCCGTTCCAATGAGTGCAGAAACATTGAATCTTCCTAGTGTTCTGGTAAAATCCAGGGTGTTATTCCAGATAATATTCCGATCAAAAACACGGCTCTCAGATAGGGAAGTAGGATCGTAAACGGCCTGTGATAGTCTTTCCTTGAACAATTTTCCGATCTCAAAAAGCATATCGGCGCCAAGGGTGGTTCTTAGATTCAACCCTTCCATAAGTTTTACTTCAGCATATACATTGCCAAAAATACGGTACCGGTTGATGGTCCAGTCTGTGGCATCAACAAAGGCTATGGGATTTGGGTTGCCGTCTCCGTACAACATTGGGTCACCTAATTCGGAAGTCACCTTTAAATAAGAGCCATCCGGATTGTAAACAGGTACCAGGGGAGAGGTAATCATGGTGTAACGTATTCCGCTCAATTCATTTCCGGCTCCGAAGCCGTCACCGGAGGAGTTAATGATCTTCCGGTCGGTAACGGAAAAAGACATATTGTTCCCGATTTTCAACCACTTATTTCCTACTTCTCCGTTGAAACGCAGCAAGTATTTTTTAAACGCCTGTCCACGAAAGACACCGTCCTGATCCTGATATTCTCCCAGGATAAAAAATTTACTGGCTTCACTGCCCCCGGTAGCACTTAGGGAATAGCGTTGAATGGGGGCATTGTTGAATAATAAATCCATCCAGTCTGTATCCGGTAAAGTATCCAGAATGGCAGGATCATACAGTGGGAGTTGCCTGATAGGTATCCTCAATTCGTTGGCGTTGGCAATGGCTTCATTCCTGATGGTTAAAAACTCTTCGGCATTTAACAGTTCAGGCAAACGATTGGCTTGTTGAGTTCCGGAAGAGGCATCCAGGGTGAAGAGCACTTTGCCCGCTTTTCCTTTTTTGGTGGTGATAATGACCACGCCATTGGCCGCACGTGCTCCGTAGATGGATGCAGAAGCCCCGTCTTTCAAAACCTGTATGGATTCAATATCATTGGTAGAGAACATATTGATGTTGCCTGTAGTAGGGACTCCGTCAATGATGTAAAGGGGATTGTTATTTCCAATGGTTCCAACACCACGGATACGCACCGCAATATCATCTCCCGGAGCCCCGGTGGTTTGGGTAACCATAATGCCCGGAGCTTGTCCTTGCAGGGCCTGATCTATCCCCATGACCACCAGTTTGTCAATATCTTTGGATTTGATGGACGAAATGGCGGTGGCGACGTCAGATTTTATTTCTTTCTTATAACCGGTGATCACTACTTCATCCAGCAATTCGGCTTGATCTTCCAAAACCACATCAATTAGCGTTCTTCCCTGAACAGGTATCTCCTGGCTTTCAAAACCTATGAAGGAGAATTTCAGAACAGCTTTAGGGGAAACGGTAAGGACATATTGGCCATCCATATCTGTGGTTGTACCATTATTAGTGCCCATTTCCAAAACACTGACCCCAAACATGGGCTCGTTGTCCGGCAAAGTTACTGTTCCTGTTATGTTAATTGGAATATCCTGGGCAAAAAGCGGATTGAATTGGATTAAAACGAAAAGGAAAAAGAACAACCGCTTGAATAATTTAAGGGATTCTTGAGCATGAGGTATTTGTCCGTTCATCTTCTCTGTGTTTTACGATAATTGGTTAGGATGTGATTCTGTTCTGTAAAATTACTCCATAAATTAATCATTTTTTGATACTTTTCCGCAAGATTAAGATACTTTTATGGTATTTTGTGGTAATTTTATTTTGTGCTTGACTTTCTTGTTTCTAAATAACCTCAATTAAGGCAGATAAAAATGGATACCATTGATTAAATAAAATGATTAAATTTTCAATGGCAAAAAATACGGGTTTTAAAATTTTCAATGCTTCGATATTCTCAAAGCATTAGAATAATTGGGTGTAGCCCCTCCGCATAAAATTTAAAAAAAATGCAGATTTACAGAGAAATTACTCCTTTGCAGGATCCTGACGTTTATGTTATTCTAGATTCCGTTAACAATGATTTTGATTATCCCATCCATAACCATCCCGAATTTGAACTCAATTTGGTGATGGGGTGCTCCGGGACAAGAATAGTCGGGGATTCCACCGAAATGTATTATTTACAGGATCTGGTGCTGATAGGGCCCTATCTTTTCCATAAGTGGGATATTGATAAATCCCAGGAATTTAACCAACATCGGGTGATTACCATTCAGTTCAAAATGGATCTGTTTAATTCGGATTTTTTTCGGAAAAGTTTGTTTTCAAAAATCAGAAAGTTATTACAGGATGCTTCAAGGGCCATAAAATTTCATGGCAATACTTTCAATAGAGCTGCGGAAATGATGATAGGGTTGACAGAGAATACCGGATTTTCAAGGATGGTGCAATTCCTGGAGTTATTGGATTTGTTATCGAGTTCACGGGAGACGACCTTTCTGGCGAGTGAAGGATTCAGCCCTCATGCTATCCCTTCAAAGGGTAACAGGATTCAAATTGCTTATGGATATATTCTAAGAAATTTTCATAAAAAAACAGTTAGAATAGAAGACGTTGCCCAGCTGTTGAATATGAGTATTTCTGCTTTTAGCCATTTTTTCAAAAAATACACCAACAAAAGTTTTAGCCAGTTTTTAATAGATGTCCGGATCGGCCATGCCTGTAAGCTTTTGCTGGAAACCGATGAAGATGTACGACAGGTTTGTTATAATTCGGGGTTTAACAATGTGGCCAACTTCAATCGCCTGTTCAAAAAATACCGGTCCTGTACTCCCCTTGAATTTCGCCGCCGTGACCTGGAAAAGGGTGCTTTTGACTGGACAAAGCAAGTCACCCCGGGACAGTTCATCCCCTCAGAAAATATCAAAAACCGTGTGCTGTGGCCCTCGGATTTCAGTACGACCAGAGTTATGCATGTATGATCTTTGTTTAACGTGCAATCAATAATTTTTTCCCGTCTTCCCCTTCTGCAATGGGTTTGGAAAGCCTTTCCTGGTGGCGACGGGTAAACTCCATGACTTCCTTGACAGACTCGGCATTTCCTGCCTGAATTTCTTCGAATTGAACGGAAGCATGCTGACCATTTGCGGATGATTTTCTGTCAGTCAGCAGGGTGATCAGGCCTATCATCACAATGAGGATCAAAAGGGTAGCGGCCATGGCCATAGGATGTTGCCGGTTAAATCTCCTTTGCCGTCTGCGGCCATAATGATCATCCAGCCGTCGTTCAAGCCTTTGCCAGGCTTCCCTGGACGGTTTTTCCGAAAATTTATGTTGATTGGCCCTGTACAATTTTTCTAAATCTGTTTTTTTCATTATTATTTCCAATTTTCCTTTTCTCCGCTAATCTTAATTCATCATTTTAAAAACATTTCTTTGTATAAAATCAGCCGTATCTCATATAATTGGCTTTTTCTAAAATATCCTTTAACCTTTTTTTAGCCAGGATCAATTGAGATTTGGAAGTATTGATGCTGATCCCCAACTGATCGGCGATTTCCCGGTGTTTGAACCCTTCCAGTACATACAGGTTGAAAACAGTTCGGTACCCATCGGGTAATTGTTCGAGAAATTGCAGTAAATCCTGAGCAGCCAAATCTTCTTCGACCGTCATATCCGTCTGGATATCAAAGTTTTCGGCCTCAAGGGTTAAATTGAAATTATGCCTTTTTCGCAGCAACATTAACGCCTCGTTGACTACGATTCTTCGTATCCAGCCTTCAAAACTTCCGGTACCCTGGAATTGTTCCAGGTTGGTCATCACCTTAAAAAAGGCAGAGACCAGTACATCCTCTGCATCCTCAGTTACTTTGACATACCTTTTAGCTACACCTAACATCTGGGGCGAATACCGATCGAAAAGCAGCTTTTGTGCTTTTCTTTTCCCATTTTTAACGGCTGCTATGAGTTGTTGCTCGGTCAAATCAGTAGTTTTTCAATTTTCGACTAATTTACGACATATAATTTAATTGGTTTGAAACCTGGTTATATGTTAAAGAAGATGCGCCTTTGGTTTATTTTGGTGTGTAACCTATCTTTGCGCCTCAAAATTAAAAATTATGGAAATAGTAAACAACCGCTACCAATTGAGTGGGGGAGTAGATCCTCTGGAATTGGCTGCACAATACGGAACGCCTCTTTATGTTTATGACAGTGCCATCATGAAAAAAAAGTATGATGACTTTCGTAAGGCTTTTGATGTGGCTGATCTGAGAATAAATTATGCGTGTAAAGCGCTGACCAATATAAGTGTGCTTAAATTATTTAATAAATGGGGTAGTGGACTGGATACGGTTTCGATTGGAGAAGTTAAATTAGGATTAAAGGCAGGGTTCACCCCGGAAAAGATCTTTTTTACGCCAAATGGCGTGGGGCTGGACGAATTTGAAGAAGCGGTAAAACTCGGTGTTTCCATTACCATCGATAATATCTCCATCCTCGAACAATTTGGGCAGATTCACCCGGAAGTTCCTGTTTGTATCCGAATAAACCCCCATATTATGGCCGGCTATGACCATAAAACCTCAGTGGGACACATCGATTCGAAATTCGGGATCTCATTTCACCAGATGCCTCATGTCAGGCGTGTGGTCCAAAACACCGGAACAAAAGTTATCGGATTGCACATGCATACAGGGTCGGATATTCTTGATCCTGAAGTATTCCTTCGCGGGGCTGAAATTTTGTTCAACATTGCTCATGATTTCCCGGATCTGAAATTTCTCGACTTCGGCAGCGGTTTTAAAGTAAAATATAAAGAAGGAGACATCCATACCGATATCGCCGAGATAGGCGCCAAAATCTCTGAACGTTTTAATGAATTTTGCAGGGAGAACGGTCGCCAGTTGGGGCTGATTTTCGAACCGGGAAAGTACCTGGTCAGTGAAGCCGGATTTTTCCTGGCATCGGTAAATGTGATCAAGCAAACACTTTCCTCTGTATTTGCAGGGCTGAACACAGGATTGAACCACCTCATTCGTCCCATGTTTTACGAAGCCCACCACGATATTATCAATATTTCGAATCCTGAAGGAACCCCGAGGTTTTATACGGTTGTAGGTTATATTTGTGAAACGGACACTTTTGGAGTAAACAGAAGGATCAATACCATACAGGAAGGTGATGTGTTGTGTTTTAAAAACGCAGGGGCCTATTGTTATACCATGTCGTCCAATTACAACTCACGACTCAGACCTCCGGAAATTTTGGTTCATGAAGGAAAACATTACCTGATCAGGGAGAGGGAATCTTTTGAAGATTTGTTGAAAGGTCAGCATGTTATTGAAATTTAGTCATGAGGGACTAATTGTTTTAATATCAGCAAGTTAGTATGCTTCATCTAAATAAAGAATGAATCCTTTATTTTGGCTATTGGATTCATTCTTTAATTTGGTGGATGGCTAAATACGCCATTAATCCTATAAAGGAAATGTACATTATACCAGCTGCAATATTATGGACTTGAGTGGCAAATTTTCTTAGCCAATGGTCCTCGGTTTTTATTTTTAATGGAAATTTAAAATAGCAAAACATTCCTTTGACCATTCTTTTTTGAGCTCGCGTATCTTCGTCCAGGTCGTCGAGAGAAATCAGGTAGTCGGCCAGTAGATATTTAGTAACAAAAGAAATCCCCAAAACCATAGCTATTTTATCTTCCATCTGGACAAAATAATTTTAATAGAGGGACTAAAGTTACTAAGCCTTCATATAAAAAGCTTTTTAAAGCCCTGATTTTTTGCCTTCGAAATAACATTGGTCATTTTTTTTAGTATTTTCGGGCGGAATACCGGTAGGTTAATTTCTGTCAAAGAGTATCGAATTCAAATTATTTAATTAACTACCAAAACAAACATACACAATGGCAAAAGGATTTTTAATCGATATGGACGGTGTTATCTACAGCGGTAATGACCTTATCCCCGGAGCAGATAAATTTATTGAAAATTTAAAGAAAAAAAAGGTGCCCTTTTTGTTTCTTACCAACAACAGTCAGCGCACCCCCAGGGATGTGGTCAATAAACTTACCGGGCTGGGAATCGAGGCGGAAGAAAAAGAGGTCTTTACCAGTGCTATGGCTACCGGCTGGTTTTTATCAAGACAGAAGCCCGGTGGGACGGCATACGTGCTCGGAGAAGGGGGACTCCTGACCAGTATCCATGAATATGGCTATTCTTTGGCGACACACAATCCAGATTTTGTAGTAGTAGGAGAGGGGCGTAATTTTACATTGGAAATGGTGAATAATGCGGTGGATATGATCCTCGACGGCGCAAAACTCGTTGCCACCAACCTGGATCCTTCTCCAAAAATAAAGGGTTGGAACAACCTGGGGATCAAGGCGGTGATCGCCATGATTGAGGAGGCTACAGGCATTAAGGCTTTTTCCGTGGGAAAACCCAGCCCGGTAATGATGCGCGTGGCCAGGAAGAAACTGGGCCTTATGACCGAGGAAACGACGATGATCGGCGACACCATGGCTACGGATATTTTGGGTGGCATTCAGATGGGATATAGGACCATACTTACGCTTTCCGGGGTTACCAAGGAGGAAAACATTAAAGAATTCGCATTTAGTCCCGATTTGATTGTAAAAACGGCGGCTGATATCGACCTTACTACCTGGCTGAAATAATTTTATAGAGGTTAACCACGACTAAAAAATGCTGCACCCCGGTTGGTTAAGAATTTCCTGGTTACTGGTAATACCCCGGCATTGAGGAGATTACCGAAGTAGAGGGCGAATGGGAAACAGGGCTGGTGATAAAAAACCAGCGAATTTTTCTCTATATTCTTTCAGCAAGTTTAGCACTCCCCATTTTCCTGTGCGCTTCAACAGTGTTATTTCTTCGAGCAAAAAAAATAGCCAGTCAAAACCTTGAAATAAAAAACCAGGAAGTCATTCGACAATGTAACCAAACGCTGGAAATGGCGAAAAAAGCCCGTGAGGCAACATTTTGATTATTGGAACATGATTGATACTATTTGAAACATTTTTGAAATCATATGCCTTTTAAGGGCCTTAAATAACAAAACTAAAGCAGATGAAGAATCAAGTTACTTTTTGGACCATTACCGTTGCACTTGCAGGATTTCTTTTTGGATTTGATACCATTGTTATATCAGGTGCGGATGTTCCCATTCAAAAATTATGGAATACAGGAGAATGGTTCCATGGAACTTTTATCATGTCAATGGCCCTTTGGGGAACCGTCGTCGGTGCCATTTTTGGAGGAATTCCATGCGATAAAATCGGACGAAAAAAAACGCTTTTCTTGATCGGGGTATTATACCTGGTATCAGCAATAGGATCCGGATTGGCCACTGATCCATACATGTTTTCCATCTTCCGCTTTATTGGCGGTTTAGGAGTAGGAGCATCTTCCGTTGCAGCACCCATTTATATCTCTGAAATTGCTCCTGCTGAAAACAGGGGCAAATTGGTTGCAGCTTACCAGTTTAATATTGTTTTTGGGATTTTAGTAGCGTTTTTCTCTAATTATTTCATTGGCTTAACGATGGGCGAAAATGCCTGGAGATGGATGCTTGGAGTAGAAGCCATTCCTGCAGCAATTTATTCTATATTGATTTTAGGTGTTCCAAACAGCCCTCGGTGGTTGATATTAAAAAAAGGGGATGAGGAGACCGCAAAAGTCTTATTGAAAAGAATCGATCCACATGTTGATGTAGAAGAAAAAGTAGCCAGTATCAAAGCTTCGGTGGTTACAAAAGTGGGGGAGACCTTTTTGGGAGGTAAATACCGTATTCCAATCATGCTGGCATTTTTTATAGCCTTTTTCAATCAACTCTCAGGGATCAATTTTGTGCTTTATTACGCGCCACGTATTTTTCAAAGTGCGGGCATTGACCAAACCAACAGCCTTATCGCTTCAACGCCCATTGGAATAGTTAATTTAATTTTCACCCTGGTTGGCATGTACATCATTGATCGTGCTGGCCGAAAGCAATTGATGGTAGTAGGTTCCATTGGTTATATCATAACCTTACTTGGGGTAGCGTGGTCATTTTATTCCGGCGCAGAAGGGTTTGTTGTCGTCGCTTTTATCACTGCTTTTGTGGCTGCACATGCCATTGGACAGGGAGCCGTTATCTGGGTTTTCATTTCTGAAATATTTCCCAATAAAGTCCGGGCACAGGGAATGTCACTTGGCTCGGGCACCCACTGGGTTTTTGCCGCTACGATTACATTGATCACACCGGCTGTTTTAAAGGCATTTTCGTCGGTAGCGATCTTTTCATTTTTCGCTTTTATGATGGTACTGCAGTTGTTGTGGGTTGTTTTTATCATGCCTGAAACCAAAGGAGTGCCTTTGGAAGAGTTGCAAAAGCAATTGGTCAAAAATGGAGAGGGTGACAAGCAAAAGGTTTCAGCTGTCAGCGACAAATAATAAAAAGGAATAAGAAGAAAGATTAAAAAAATCCGAAAATAATAATCAACTCATTATGGAAAAGATAATTTGCTTTGGTGAAGTATTATGGGATATGTTACCCTCAGGCAAGATTCCGGGGGGTGCTCCAATGAATGTAGCTTTTCATTTGAATCAATTTGGATGGAATCCCCAGATGATTAGTAAAGTAGGGGAGGACAGCCTTGGAAAGGAACTTTTGGATTTTTTACAGTCTAAAAATATATCAACCTCTCTAATTCAAATTGACCCTGCTGTTGAAACGGGTACTGTCCAGGTAGAATTAGATGAATTGGGATTTCCATCCTATGAAATTTCCGATCAGGTAGCCTACGACTTTCTGGATTTTGATGAGGTGCTTGAAAGAGAAGTGCTTGATACCGATGTGATCATTTTCGGCACGCTTGCCGTTCGCCATGAAAAATCAAGAAAAACATTATTGAGATTGATTGAATGCTCCAAATACCGGGTGTTTGATGTGAATTTGCGGGTCCCTTTTTTTGATAAGCCAGGCGTTGAATTTTTACTTAAAAAGGCAGATTTGGTGAAAATGAATGATGAAGAATTGAACATTTTCGCTGACTGGTTTTCTCTCGGGAAAGAGGAACATGAGCAGTTAAAAGAATTATACCAAAGATTCGGACTAAAGGGCATCATCGTAACAAAAGGAGCAGAAGGGGCAGGATACTATGATGGTGAAGTTTATTTGGAAGAACCCGGGATTGCTATAAAAGTTCAGGATACCATAGGAAGCGGAGATTCCTTTTTGGCCGGTTTTTTAAGTCAGCATTTACGGGGTAAACCATCTGAAGAATGTTTGAAGTTTGCCTGTAAGATAGGAGCCCTGGTGGCATCAAAAAAAGGAGGTACTCCTGGTTTGACGAAAGAAGAAATTGACAGTATATAGAAAAGCGACAGGTAGAGTTTAATTGGGAATAATTTAAAGTGTAAAAAATGAAAAATAATTTATTTAAAACTGTTTTGGTATTGAGCATCATAGCTGTTCAATTTTCCTGCAAGAATGAAATTAAAAATGAGCACAATGCTATGAGCCATAACCAGGATTCAATTATTACCATGGAAGAGCTTTTATACAGGCCCAATTTTCATTTTACGCCAAAAGAAAACTGGATGAATGATCCTAATGGAATGTTTTATTACAATGGCTATTATCATTTATATTTTCAATATTATCCTGATGGCAATGTATGGGGCCCAATGCATTGGGGGCATGCTATAAGTACTGATATGGTGGTTTGGAAAGAAATGCCAATAGCCATATATCCAGACGAAAAAGGATATATTTTTTCTGGTAGTGCTGTGGTTGATGTTAATAATTCATCCGGCTTTGGCAAAGGTGGTGTTCAACCTGTAATAGCCATGTTTACTTACCATGATATGGATGCTGAAAAAGCTGGAAAAACAAATTACCAATCACAAGCCATTGCTTATTCTTTAGATGAAGGAAAAACTTTTACTAAATATGCTGAAAACCCGGTAATTAAAAATCCAGGGTTAAAAGATTTTAGAGACCCCAAAATGGTTTGGGATCCAATAGACAAGAAATGGGCTTTGGTATTGGCAGCTGGTCAAAAAATAATGTTCTATAGTTCCTCTGACCTGAAAAACTGGACATTAGAATCTGATTTTGGCGATGGGGTAGGAGCACATGGTGGCGTTTGGGAATGTCCGGATTTCTTTCCGATGGCAGTTCAGGGAACAGACGAAATAAAATGGGTATTGTTTGTTAGTATTAATCCAGGAGGGCCAAATGGGGGGAGTGCTACCCAATATTTTGTTGGAGATTTTGATGGAAAACAATTTAGGATAGACCCATCTTTTGAGAAGGACTTAAATAATGCTGAACATAAATCTATTTGGATAGATTACGGAAGAGATAATTATGCGGGGGTAACCTGGGCTAATATCCCCGATACCGATGGTAGAAAATTATTTTTAGGATGGATGTCTAATTGGAATTATGGGCAGGAAACACCTACTGAAACATGGAGAAGCGCCATGACCGTTGCCAGAACAGTTGAGCTTCAAAAAATCGATGATAGTTACAGACTATTATTCCAACCTGTAAAAGAATTAGCCAACTACAGAATTACAAAGTATAAAAAAGAGTCCATAAAAATTGATAGAGAAACGAAACTTATTGATTCAAAAACTATCGATTTATCAAGCACAGAAATCAATTTTAAAATTTCAGCTTTAAAGGATAGCGGGTTCACCTACAAACTTGCTAATAAACAAGGGGATACCCTGGCTTTTGGATACAATCACAGCGATAAAAACTTTTTTGTCGATAGAAGAAAATCCGGGAAAACAGGATTTTCAGAAAAATTCGCAGATCGTGTTTCAATAGCTAAAAGAACGTCTCATAATCCCGATTTGTCCGGCACAATTATTCTCGATAAAACATCTATAGAGTTATTTTTTGATCATGGCGAAACAGTCATGACGGAAATATTTTTTCCCAATGCGCCATTTGAAACATTAAGTATTGAACCTGAAAACCAGGAATTCATTCTTGACAATATTGAAATTAATGGACTTAAAATTCCTGTTGTTATTCAAGGCTAATAATGATAAGGTTTCGGTTGTTGAATTGGGTAGGAGAGGGGAGATTAAGCTTTCCTGGTGAAATCAGAATATTCAGGTGTGAATGATGTAGGTGAGCAATTTCGGACGCAGTATTATTTTTTGAAATTGTTTCCTGGTTAATTGTGTGGTAGAGCTAAATTGCACTATTTAACATAATATATATTATAGGAAATATATTCAGGGAACGTCAGGCACATAAAAGACACAGGCTTAGCAATCGTTTTATGATTTCTACATGTGCATGTATAAAAGTTAGTTATACGGAAACAATACCTTCAGTAGGTTTAAAATATAAGTCAGATCACCTGCTGTAAATAAAACACACTGCACAGCTAACTAAAATCCAGCGCAGTTGCCCGGATAAATATTTTTACACCAATCTCAGGCATCTGCTCATTTGGGCTTTCCCCGCCCTATTTGGCGTGAGACCTAATCCCTGAGTTCTATTTAACATAATAATATAAAACCATCAAATTGCCGGATTTTCCAAAATTCTTCCTTTGGACAAAATAAATTTCATAATTTAGACCTTCCATTATTCATTTCATTTTTTTTAAATCAAGATTCTATTTAATATGAATAAATTTCAATCACTCCTGCTATTTACGCTACTTTTTTTATTTGCTTGTTCTGCTCCTGAGAAAGCTCCTGTTACTGCTTTTGACGTTTCCGGAACCGTTGAAAATGCAGCAGATTCGACCGTGATAAAGTTACAAAAAAGAGTGGACGGTGAATGGGTGGTAGAGGACTCCTCTATCGTGGTCAATAAAGCTTTTGCCTTGAAAGGCAATACGACTCTTGCCGAAATGTATTATCTCAGTATCGGCGATGGAAAAAGTTATGTCCAGATCTTTGCTCAGCCGCAGGTGACGATCAATGTTTCTGCTCATGCTGACAGCCTGAATAAGGCCGTCATTTCAGGCTCCCCTATCCATGATTCCTTTAAAGCCTATAACGATGGCCTGGAGTCTTTTGGCAAACGAATCAAAGAGCTTTATCCGAAATACGACCTGGCCGACAGCCTCAAAGATAAAGTGATGGAAGCCCACCTCGACAGTATTTATGAAAGCATTTCCGAAGAAAGAAATGGTTATACACGTACTGTGGTGATGAAGAACCTGGACAACCCTCTTGGACCTTACCTGGTATCCGGCATGTATTACGACGATTCCAAACTGGATGAAATGAAAGAGCTGGCGGGGCAGTTTAGTGCAGCAGTAGACAGTTCAGTTTATACGATTCGCATTAAAGAGATGATAGATACCTGGAGTAAAATTGCTGTCGGAGAGCCTGCCATTGATTTTACTCAAAATGACAGCACGGATACTCCGGTTTCTTTATCCAGTCTGCGCGGTAAATATGTATTGATCGATTTTTGGGCCTCCTGGTGTGGTCCATGCAGGGCTGAAAACCCTAATGTAGTGAAATTGTATAACGAATTGCACAAAGAGGGTTTCGAAATAATCGGCGTATCATTTGATACAAAACGCAGCAACTGGCTGGAAGCTATAAAAGCAGACGGACTAACCTGGCACCATGTTTCTGATCTGAATGGCTGGAACAATGCCGTTGGGAAATTATACGCGGTGCGTTCCATTCCTCATACTATTCTCCTGGATAAAAATGGAATTATAATTGCCAAAAATCTTAGAGGTGAGGAACTTCGGAAAAAACTCGAAGAGTTGTTGTTATAAAATAAGAACTTTAGGGTAGGGGCTTGAAAATCAAGCCCCTACCCTACTTTTGATTAAATATGGATACATGAGATATTTTTTTATCTTATTGATTTGTCTGACCAATATTTTGTCCGCTCAGGAAGTTTATTTTCGCTTTAATCAGGCCGGCTACTACCCTGAAGATGCGAAAATGGTTTTCATTATGGCTAAGGAGGCCATTTCGCTTAATATTGAGTTGATTGACAGTTTATCCGGCAATACCCTTTTTAAGGGAAAATTGAAGCCTGTGGCAGGAACAAAATGGGGCCAGTTTCAGCATCAATACCTGTTTGATTTCAGTAGCTTGACAATTCCCGGCCACTATGCGTTGAAAGTAGGTAAAATCCGTTCTCAATCCTTTACCGTTGATCCCCTGGTTTATGAACCCTACCTGAACGACCTGATTGCTTTCATGCGCCAGCAAAGGTGTGGTTACAATCCTTACTTTGGTGAGGTATGCCATCAACACGACGGCCGGATTTTTTATGCTCCTGTAAATGATTCCACTTTTTATGATTTTAGCGGCGGCTGGCACGATGCCGGGGATCAGTTAAAATACCTTATCACCAGTTCAAATGCCACGGCCCGGCTGCTTTTGGCTTATGAACTGGCACCTGGGCAATTTTCCGACGAGGTAGATCATTTGGGCCATCCCTACCCTAACGGGATCCCTGATGTGCTGGATGAAGCCAAATGGGGGCTTGACTGGATTTTAAAACTGCATCCCAAACCCGACTGGCTGATTCACCAAATTGCTGACGACAGGGATCATCGCGGTTTCAAATTCCCTAATAAAGACAACGCAGATTATGGTTGGGGACCCAATTCCTATAGGGTTGCCTATTTTGCCACAGGAACGCCTCAGGGACTGGGCAAATGGAAAAGTGATGCGACCGGAATAGCCAATATTGCAGGCAGGTCTGCTGCTGCACTGGCCATTGGGGCAAGGATTTGGCAAAAAAACGGATGGGATGAAGCCTTTGCGCTGAAATGCCAACAAGCAGCTATAGAACTTTATCAATTGGGCAGGGAAAACGAAGGATACCAGGAAGGCAATTCTTATGGATCTCCCTACCGTTACAATGAAGATAGTTGGGCCGACGATATGGAATGGGCCGCGGCGGCCCTTTACAGGCTTACAAGGGAGCCGTTTTACCTGGAGGATGCCTTAAAATACGCCTACCTCATCAAAGAAGACGGTTGGATGGCCCGTGATTCAATGGATCATTATCAAAAATATCCGTTTATGAATGTCGGGCATTTTGCCTTGTTTCAGTTCGTTTCGGATACCGTTCAGTTGCAACTCGCCAGGTGGTACAAGGTTAATATTGAAAAAGTAATAAAGCGATCCGAAGGAAATGCTTTTCAAATAGGGATTCCTTTTCTCTGGTGTTCCAACAACCTGTTAGTCAATTTCATTACCCAGGTTTTGCTGTATGAAAAAATGACGGGAGATTATCAATATCATACCGCTATGCAGTTGCATCGGGATTGGCTGTTTGGCAGAAATCCATGGGGAACCAGCATGTTTACGGGGATTCCTAAAGGAGGAGAAACACCCATTGATGTACACTTGCCTTCCCGTGCATTGTTGAAACAAACCCCTGCCGGAGGATTGGTCGACGGCCCCATTTATCGCACCATCTTCACTACCCTTAAAGGACTTAGTTTAACCGAACCGGATGAGTTGCTGCTATTTCAAAATGACTTTGTCGTGTACCATGACGATATAGGAGATTACTCCACCAATGAGCCAACAATGGACGGCACTGCAGATGCTATATTGATGATGGCACTCTGGTGTGCAAAAAATTAATTAATTTAAAACGAGAAACAATAAACTATGAAATCCGTCCGCATCCTTTCCATCGATATTTTTAGAGGATTCACCATTTTTATGATGGTTTTTGTGAATGAACTCGCTGGTGTTTCCAATATACCCGGGTGGATGAAACACCGGGCTGCAGATTTCGACGGAATGACTTTTGTGGATGTCGTTTTCCCGGCCTTTCTTTTTATTGTTGGCATGGCGATCCCTTTTGCGGTGAACAACAGAGAGGCCAAAGGTGAGAGTTCTTTTCAGTTTTGGCGGCACGTCCTTGCCAGGACGCTTGGATTGTTAATTCTTGGAGTTTTTATGGTCAATGCTGAAGAAATGAATAGAGAGGCCAATTTGATCCCTTATGGATGGTGGGCAGCCTCTTTTTACGTGTCAGCCATTTTGCTTTGGAATATTTATCCCCTTTCCTCAGAAAAACCAAGACAAACCTTATACATGGGATTAAAAATCCTTGGAGCGGTTGTTTTGCTTGTCCTGATTTTTCTTTTCAGGAAAGGGCCGGAAGACCAACTCACCGGGATGACACCAAGCTGGTGGGGTATTTTAGGATTGATCGGCTGGGCTTACCTGGTCTCCATTCTGCTTTATTTTGTTTCCAGGAAAAACCTGCTCGTGCTATCAGGTATTTTTGTGCTGTTGCTCATATTATTACTGGGACTCAGAAGTGAATCGATGGCATTTCCGTTTAACATCAGCTGGTTGAGAGGGCAAACCGGGCACATTGCTCATTCGATGCTCACGATTGCGGGGATCATTTGTTCCTTGATATTAAGAAAGGATGGTGTTTTAACATCCCCTGCAATTAAAATAAGAAATATAGTCGTCATGGGAATTATGCTGGTCATAGCAGCCTATTTCATTCGCCCTTATGGAGGTATTTCTAAAATTTACGCGACGCCAGCCTGGGCACTTTATTGCGCAGCTATCTGCTGTTTCATTTTCCCTTTTGTGTATTGGCTGGTCGATGTTAAAGGCCTCAAAAACTGGGCAAATTTTCTTAAACCGGCGGGACAAAATCCGTTGCTCACCTATATCCTACCCTCTTTGATTTACGCTATAATCGGATATGGATTTTTTCCTGTCTGGCTAAAAGATGGTGTTGTGGGATTCTTTTGGGCAATTCTTTTCTCTTTGATGATATTATGGATAGCGAAATGGTTGACTAAAAAGGGTATCCGTTTGCACCTTTAAACTTTTAATAAAGTAAATTCATAACCACGTGCCTTAAGCTCATCAATCAATTCAGGCAACAAATAGTAAAATTTATCTTTTCTACCGGGATGGGTGCCTATATGAACCAGCAAAATGAAACCGTTCAGGCCACAGGAAGATTGCTTTTCATAATCCAATATCTTTTGAAAAATGGCTTTACTGCTAATATACCGGTTTCCCATATCCGGGGTCGTATAATCTGCATTGGATCGAGTGCCCGGGGTGAAGTTTACAAGGCTCAGGCCCAGTGCTTCGGTCCAATCGCTTATCTTTGGGTTGTACCACTCATAAGGCGGCATAAAATAAGCAGCATCTGCTTTGGTAATCCCAAAGGTTTGCATAGCCAAATAATTATCCAGGACATCTTTGACGAAACCCTCCTTACTGATCAGAAGTGAGTCGCGGTTATTCCAGGAGGCGTATAACAAATGTTTATCAGAATGTGGACCGAGGTAGTGTCCATGTCGTTTCAATCTCTTTATCATTTTTTTGTTGGCAGGGTTTCTGTAAAAATCACCGGTAAAGAAAAAATGGGCCGGACATGCCGCTTTTTTTAAAATCTTCGGGACCATTTTTTTGCCATCATTAAATTCATGGCCGGTAAAAACCAGGTAAATGTTTTTTCGCGTGCTGTCTGCTCTCTCCAGGCCACCGTACCGAATGATCGCATGTTTACCGAAGGGATGATCTGGCGTCTGAGCCTTTATTTCACCAATAATCATATAGAAAAAGACCCAAAAACAGGTTTTCAAAAATGATGTCAACATAATTACATGGGCTAATAAATGATGCCACAAGATAATATTTACCAAGTGATATCGATCATGTCTCCATTAAAATTCGGGACTACCCTACCCCTGTTTTCTCCTATTGGAATTATTTTAGATGCATATGCAACCAAAGTGAGTATTTATTTTACCTTTGCACCTCTTTTTGAAGTTTAACAAAGATCAATGAAGGATATTGGAAATGAATTGATGCCCTGGGTCGGTAGAACAGCTAAAATGATGGGGCTGGTTCTTACAGAAAAATTTCAGGCCCACGGTTTGGATCTAACCAAAATCCAATGGTTATTGCTGAGCAGGCTTTGTGAAAAAGACGGACAACTTCAAAAAGAACTCGCTTTCCTTACCGGCAGGGATAAAACATCTTTGGGGAGGCTGGTGACCACGATGGAACGAAAAGGTTTTATCAACAGGATCCCAATGGAATCGGATAAGAGAACCAAACAGATTTTTTTAACTGATAAGGGAAAAACTACTTATTTGCAGGCTGTCCCGGTTGTTCAAATGACCATTTTAGAAGTTCAGCATAATATACCGTCGGAAAAACTCGAAATGGCCATCGAAGTGTTAAAACAAATTCAGCATAATATAAATCAGATGAACAATAACAGTGTGGATGTAGAGCAGGACTGTTATTGAGCAAAAAATAAAATTTTCAAAAGAAATGAGATCATTAATTACGATTATTCTCGGTGCATTATTAATTGCTGCCGGCTTATTTGGGTACAAAAAATTGTCCAACATAAAAAAACAGGGCCCCCCTCCCACTGAAAAGAAGGTCGCTTCAGTTTATGCTCAAACCGTTGCCAATTCAGATATTCCGATTTTTATCACCACAAGCGGGCAGTTGGTGGCCAAAAACAAGGTTCAGTTATTTTCCGAAGTTCAGGGCATTTTTGAAAATAGTGCCAGGGAATTTAAACCGGGTATTTTTTATAAAAAAGGGGAAGTTCTTTTGAAACTCAACAGCGCAGAGTTTTTTGCCTCCCTGCAGGCCCAAAAAAGCGCTTTGTACAATCAGATTGTTGCCCTATTACCTGATCTGCAACTGGACTTTCCTGAAGCCTTGCCGAATTGGAAATCTTACCTGGCAAAGTTTGATATGGATAAAGCACTTGCCCCGCTTCCTGAGCCTCTTTCCGAAAAAGAAAAACTCTTCATTGCGGGTAGAAATATACAATCTGCCTGGTACAATATCAAAAACCAGCAGGTAAGGTTGAGTAAATACGTCATCTACGCTCCTTTTAGCGGGGTTCTCACTGAAGCTGATGTCACCCCGGGAACCCTGGTTCGTGCGGGACAAAAACTGGGAGAATTTATCGACCCAAGTGTTTTTGAGATGGAGGTTCCGGTCAATATTTCCCTTGAAGGCCGACTCAAAACCGGCAAACAGGTGGCGCTTCATGACCTGGAAAAGAAAAAGACCTGGAACGGAACAATTATCCGTGTCAACGGAAAAGTTGATGCTACCTCCCAAACGGTCAAAGCTTATATCCAGGTAAGAGGTGAAGACCTCAAAGAAGGGATGTACCTGGAAGCGGAGATCAGTGCAAAAGATGAGGCAGAAACCTTCGAAATCGACCGTAAGCTATTAGTGGAAAATAATAAAATATTTGTCATTTTAGATACCGTACTTGAGTTGAGACAAATCACTCCTGTTTATTTTAATGAAAATTCCGTAGTGATAAAAGGTTTAGAGGATGGGATCAGAATTTTAGCAAAACCCGTTCCCGGAGCTTATTCGGGGATGAAAGTTGAAGTACTGAAAGACTAAACATTAGGTTTGCTTTATTAATGCCCTCTCGGGAAACTTACTTAAAAAAAAGATGAAAAATATCGTATCGTATTTTATAAAATATCCTGTTGCGGTCAACGTGATTCTTATCGCTGTAGTAGCCTTTGGACTAATTGGGGCTATTAGGCTAAAATCCTCCTTTTTCCCTTTGGTCGAATCACAGAACATCAGCATTCAATTAACGTACCCCGGTGCGTCTCCAAGGGAAATGGAGGAAGGTGTAGTGATCAAAATTGAGGACAACTTAAGGGGATTAATCGGGATAGACCGGGTTACTTCTGTTTCTTCAGAAAATTCGGCAAGGATTAATGTTGAAATCATTAAGGGATTCGACATTGATATTATTCTTGCCGATGTAAAAAATGCAGTAGACCGGGTACCCTCCTACCCTTCAGGCATGGAACCTCCTGTTGTATCAAAAGTCGAAAACAGAAGGGAAACTGTGAGTTTTTCGGTTAGTGGCAAGGAAATTCCCTTAAAAACGCTCAAAGAGATTGCGCGAGGACTGGAAAATGAAATCCGCAACATTGAAGGAATCTCCCAGGTTTCGATTTCAGGCTTTCCGGACGAAGAAATTGAAATTGCAGTAAGGGAAAATGACCTGAGGGCCTATGATCTGACCTTCCAGGAAGTGGCACAGGCCGTTTCCGGATCTAATATCCTGACCACTGGCGGACGAGTTAAAACGGATGAAGAAGAATACCTTATCCGGGCCAACAACCGCTCTTATTATGGAGATGAACTTGACTTTATTGTGGTGAGAGCTGATAATAATGGTCGGGTCATTCGTTTGAAAGATGTGGCAACGGTGAGGGACAAATGGTCGGAGACACCTGACCGGGTTTTTTATAATGGGTTGGAATCGATCCAGGTACTGGTGGAAAGTACGGATAATGAAGATCTTATATCTTCTGCGGAAAAGGTCAATGCATTTATTGAAAAATTTAATGCGGAACACGATAATGTGCGCCTGGATGTCACCAGGGATTCCTCTATTACTTTGATCCAGCGGACAAAACTGCTTATGAATAACGGCGGTATTGGAGTTATACTCGTCGTGTTATTGCTATCCATTTTCCTGAAACCCCGTATTGCCTTTTGGGTGGCTACGGGGATCCCAATTTCTTTTTTTGGAATGTTTATCTTCGCGGGAAGTGCGGGAATTACCATAAATGTTTTGTCTCTCTTTGGTATGATCATCGTGATTGGTATTCTCGTGGATGACGGGATTGTGATCGGAGAAAATATCTACCACCATTATGAAAAAGGAAAAAGCCCCATTCGCGCTGCGGTAGATGGTACTTTAGAAGTCATCCCCCCTATCGTGAGCGCTGTGCTAACGACTATTGTAGCCTTCTCCACTTTCTTTTTCCTGGATGGCAGGATTGGATCATTTTTCAGCGAAGTGGCTGCTATCGTTATGTTGACCTTATCTGTTTCTCTGGTGGAAGCCATGATCATATTACCCGCTCACATAGCACATTCCAAAGCCCTGGCGAGTGATCAAAAGACCTATTTATTTAATGTTTACGGCGACCGTTTCATGAACTGGATGCGGGATAAACTTTACGGACCTTACCTGGCCTTTTTTCTAAAGAACAAATTTTTGGGTTTCGCGATTCCTCTTTCGATGTTTTTGGTAACCATTGGAGCCTTAAAAGGCGGGATCATCAGAACCACGTTTTTCCCAACTATTGCGAGTGACCGGATTGCCATTACGCTCAAAATGCCACAAGGCACCAATGAAAATATCACTGATTCGATCATTACAAAGATCGAAAAGGCTGCCTGGGACGTCAACGAAGACTTTTTGGGACTGCAATCCGGAGGAAAAAATATTGTTGATAATATCATTAAACGTGTGGGACCTGGCACATCGACGGCATCAGTTGATGTGAACTTGCTGCCGGGAGAGGAAAGAGATTTTAGCTCCGATATCATTGCCAATGCTATCCAGGAAAAAATGGGGCCTATTTACGGGGCGGAAAGTGTCCAGTATGGTTCTGGGTCCAACTTTGGCGGCAGGCCGGTATCCGTATCATTAGTGGGCAACAATATTGAAGACCTAAAGGCTGCAAAAGAAGAACTTAAAGTGGCATTTAATGAAATTCCCAACCTGAAAGATGTTGCCGATAACGATCCTGCCGGGATCAAGGAGATCAAGATACAACTGAAAGATAATGCTTATCTTCTGGGGCTGACTTTAAACCAGGTCATGGCCCAGGTCAGAAGTGGTTTCTTTGGGTTCCAGGCGCAACGGTTCCAAAGAGGCCGGGATGAGATTAAGGTTTGGGTAAGATATGAACTGGGCGACAGGCAATCCATTAAGGATCTTGATGGAATGTGGATCAACACTCCTTCGGGAGCTAAAGTTCCTTTCTCCGAAATTGCCTCCTATACCATCGCCAGGGGGGAAATTTCCATCAACCACCTGGATGGGCAGCGGGAAATTCGCGTGGAAGCTGACTTGAAGGATCCAAAAGACAGCGCCTCGGATATCCTGGAAATGGTCAAAACGGATATTATGCCCGGCATTAAGGCCAAATATCCAACGGTTTCTGCTTTGTACGAAGGTCAGAACAGGGAAGCCAATAAGGTGGCTGTTTCGGCGAAACTGATCATTCCTGTTATCCTCGCCATTATTTACGCTTTGATCGCCTTCACTTTCAGATCTTATAGCCAGCCGCTGATATTGTTTTTAATGATCCCTTTCAGCCTGATTGCCGTTTTATGGGGCCACTGGTTACACGGATTCCCGGTAAACATTTTATCATGGCTGGGCATTATTGCATTGATTGGGATCGTCGTCAATGATGGTCTGGTGCTTATCGGGAAATTTAACCTTTATCTCAAGGAAGGCATGCACTTTGAAGAAGCGCTGCTGCGGGCAGGTAAATCAAGGTTTAGGGCGATTTTCCTGACTTCCGTTACGACTATTGCCGGTTTGGCTCCTTTGATCTTTGAAACAAGTCGCCAGGCGCAGTTTCTCATTCCTATGGCTATATCAATTGCTTATGGTATTGGATTGGCGACGTTTTTGACCCTTTTAATGCTACCTATCCTGCTTTATTCATGGAATAGTTTCAGGGTTTGGGGGCACTGGCTCCTTACCGGGAAAAAACCTACCCGTGAGGAAATAGAAAGGGCTATTGTTGAAATGAAAGCCGAGGAAGAAGAGCGGGAATCGTAATATTGATCAATGATTAACTTTAAATGAAAAAGCTAAAAATGAGTAATAATATTAAATCAGGACTTCTCCTTTTTTTCTTTGCTTTAGTAAATTTCGCTTCGGCACAGGAAATCTTGCTAAAAGACGAGGCTGTCCGAATGACACTGGAAAACAATTACGATCTGCAAATTATCAACAATCAGCTGGAAGTTGCAGACAACAATACCAGTATTTTTAATACCGGGTATTTGCCAACGGTTTCTACCAATGCCGCGGCAAGTGTTGATCTTGGTGGATCGAAAATTACCTTTGCCGACGGACATACCCAAAGTGTGAGTGGCGCCGCGACAAAACGCTCCAATGCCTCCATTGGGGCTAATTATCTTATTTATGATGGCAAAAGGCGTGCATACAACCTGGAAGGACTCAAAGTGGCTCGTTCGATTGCCGAGCTTAATGTAAGGCAAGGCATTGAATTTACCCTCCTTCAATTGTTTACGGCCTATTATGATATCGCACAGATTACGCTCGATGTCAATGCACAACAGCAAACGCTGGAAGTTTCAAAAAAACGTCTTCAAAGAGCCCAATATCAATTCGATTATGGCCAGGGTTCTAAATTAAATATCCTTAACGCTGAAGTTGATGTAAATCGTGACAGCATCAATTACAGGAACCTGGAAAGATTGTTGGCCAATTCAAAACGCAACCTGAACCTTATTTTGCGCAACGACCTGGGAAATGATTTCCAGGTGGATACCCTCGTTTTATACACTGCCGGACTCTCCCTTCCCGACCTGGTGCAGAATGCTAAAGTCAATAATGTTGAATTGCTTTTGGCAGAACAAAATATTACCCAAAGCGACTACAGTCTCAAATTGGCTGAAGCCAATAAATTGCCGACAGTGGGATCCAGTCTCTCCTACTCCTGGAGCTTAACCGATAACGCATTGGGGGAGAATCCGAGTGCTTTTCAAACGGACCTGATCCGAAATAATGGCCTTAATATAGGCTTGAGTGCTTCCTGGAATATCTTTGACGGAGGGGTTACCCGGACGAGGATTCAGAATGCTAAAATTGCCATGGCCAACCAACAGCTGAACCGATCAGCCCTGGAACAGGAAATTGAACGCGACGTGATCAATGCCTGGGAGACCTACCAGAATGCATTATTTGTCCTGGAAGCTGAAGACAAAAACCTGGAAACCAACCGGAGGAATTTTCGCTATACCGATGAAAAATTCAGCATTGGCCAGGTTTCTTCGGTGGAATACCGGCAGGCGCAATTAAATTTACTCAATGCAACCCGCAATTACAACCAGGCTAAATTTGATGCCAAAGTCATTGAACTTTCTCTTTTGCAATTGAGCGGGCAATTGATCGGGGCACAGTATTAGTCAGCAGAGATGCTGTTTCAAAAATAGGATAATCCAACTACGGGTTGCGGGATGTCATGGTTTTTTCATAAAACATGCCTCTCGTAACCCGTAGCTTTTTTTTGTCCCCCTACTCTATTACCTTTGCGCCTTTTCGTAGGCAAAAAAATAACTAACCATGACAATCAATCGAACAATCATTCTTTTCCTGGCGATTTTTGCCTTGGGAAATAGTCCTTTATGCGGCCAAACCAAAGAGAATATAGAAGAGGTCGTTGTATTGGAAAAAAGAATTGAAATACCTTATTCCGATCAAACCCGGAGTATACAGGTTATTACCGCTGAACAGATCAAAAATGCACCGGTAAACAATATCCAGGAATTATTGAATTACCAGGCAGGCATTGACATCCGCCAAAGGGGGCCGCATGGTGTACAGGCCGATGCAGGCATCAGGGGGGGCACTTTTGAGCAGGTCCTTATTTTATTGAACGGCGTAAAAATATCAGACCCCCAGACAGGACACCATTCACTGAACATTCCTGTCGATATTGAAAATATTGAGCGCATTGAAATACTCAAAGGCCCCGGAGCCAGGATCTTTGGCCAAAATGCTTTTGCCGGAGCCATCAATATCATTACCAAAACGCCCGACAAAAATGGACTGAAAGCCCAGGTCACTTATGGAGAGCATGCCTTGTTGGGCGGGAAAATTTCCGGATCAAAGTTATCCGGAAACTGGCATCATACCCTTTCCGGAAGCCATGACCAAAGCGACGGGTACAAGTATAATACAGATTATGGGATAAGCAATATTTTTTACCAGGCAGGAAGGGATCTTGCTCAAGGAAAAGTTGGGCTTATGGCAGGGTTCACCAATCGGGCATTTGGAGCCAACGGCTTTTATGCCAGCCCCGATTACAAGGATCAGTACGAAGCGGTTCAAACCAGCCTCGTAACCATGAGTTATAATCAATTTCTAACCGAGAAACTGGTTTTAAAAAGCAATTTATACTGGAGGCGCAATCAGGATGAATACCTCTTTCTACGTCAGGATCCGGATTATTTCAGAAACTTCCATATCAACAATACCCTCGGCGGGGAAGTAAATTTAATGGCATATAATGGCCTCGGTATACTGGGAGTTGGGGTTGATATCAATAAAGTTTGGCTGTCAAGTAATAACTTGGGTAAACGGAACCGGACGGTGGTGAGCCTTTCTGCTGAGCAACGATTCAATTTGCTGGATGGAAAGCTCAGCATTACTCCGGGTATTCAACTCAATACCTACTCAGACTTTAAAACTGTTTTTTTGCCGGGGATCGACCTGGGTTACCAGTTGACGGATCATTTGAATTTAATCGCAAATGCCGGTTACACCTACAGGGTGCCTTCCTATACGGATCTATATTACAATGGGCCGGTCAATATCGGAAATGTAAATTTACAACCGGAGCGCGCACTAAGTTACGAAGTCGGGCTTAAAACCCGAAAAATTCAGGGACTTGATGCCCAGTTTAGCCTGTTTTATCGCGATGGTATGGATATCATCGATTGGATTAAGGAAAAACCTGAAGATGTGGTATGGACGGCAAATAACATTGCCAAACTCTCCCATTTCGGCGTAGAAAGCAATGCAACGGTCTATTTGGCTTCTTTGCTAAAGCGGAAGCATTACTGGCTGGATAATATTAATATTGGATTCACCTACATCCATGCAGAGGTAAAAGAAAGCGGCGCTGAATCGCGCTATGCGCTGGAAAATCTCAAATATCAAATTACTTCTGGTTTAAGATTGAATTATTTGAAAGGAAAATTATTCCAGACTATTTCGGCAAGATATTTTGACCGAGTGAATCTGGATGACTATTTTGTGCTGAATACCAGATTGACGTGGCAGTCCGGTCATTTCAGGATATTCGCCAATGTGAGTAATGTCTTCGACACGAAATACAAAGAAACGAATCTTGTGGAAATGCCCGGAAGATGGGCTTCAATGGGGTTGTCCGTTGATTTATTTTAATAAACCAGGGATTTAATTATTAAAAAAAGAAAAATACGATGATAATAGAACCAAAGACTCGCGGATTTATTTGCATTACGGCCCATCCAAAAGGCTGTGAGCAAAATGTACTGAATCAAATTGAATATATAAAATCAAAAAAAGCCATCAAAAGTGGCAAAAAAGTGCTGGTGATTGGGGCTTCAACAGGATTTGGACTGGCTTCGAGGATCACCAGTGCCTTTGTGTCCAATGCGGCTACCATTGGCGTTTTTTTTGAAAAACCACCCATGGAAGGCAAAACAGCATCTGCCGGATGGTATAACACAGCGGCTTTTGAAAATGAAGCGCATAAGGCTGGTTTATATGCTAAAAGTATAAATGGGGATGCCTTCTCAAATGAAGTCAAGGCGCAGACCATGAAATTAATAAAAGAAGATTTAGGCCAGGTGGATTTGGTGATATACTCTCTGGCTTCTCCTGTCCGGACACATCCCAATAGCGGAATGCGGTACAAATCTACCTTGAAACCCATTGGAAAATCATTTACGGATAAAACAGTTGATTTTCACACCGGAGAGGTCAAGGCTATTACCATAGAACCTTGTACCGGGGAAGATATTGAAAATACCGTAGCCGTGATGGGAGGCGAAGATTGGGAAATGTGGATCAATGCTTTAAAACAGGAAAATTTGCTCTCTTCCGGATTTAAAACGGTTGCCTTTTCCTATATTGGTCCTGAACTGACCGAGGCTGTTTACAGGAAAGGTACCATTGGCAAGGCAAAGGACCATTTGGAAAAAACAGCTTTTTCCATTTCCGATGCGTTGAAAGATATCAATGGGAAGGCCTATATATCTGTAAACAAAGCGCTGGTCACCCAATCCAGTTCAGCCATCCCTGTAATTCCTTTGTACATTTCTCTGTTATACAAAGTAATGAAAGCCAAAGGCCTCCAGGAAGGCTGTATTGAACAAATTTACAGGCTTTTCAATGATCGCTTGTATCTTGAAAGCGTACCCACAGATGAAGCGGGACGAATTAGACTGGACGACTGGGAAATGCGCCCAGATGTTCAGGAGAAAGTATCGGAATTATGGGCGCAGGCCTCCACGGAAACCCTGCCGGAAATTGGAGACTTAGAGGGCTATAAAACAGAATTTTTCAATCTGTTCGGTTTTCATTTTGATGGAATTGATTATGAAAAGGATGCCGACGAAATGGTTGATATTCCGGGGTTACAATTATAATAAAACAACAAGAGTTGAGCCGGGCCTGGTTGCCGGGCTCACTTAACGTTGTCAGATTTTACGGTTCTTTGATAAAATCAAAAGTAGCGTATTTGTATTGAGCTTTTTGGGTCTCCAATTCCAGATTTTTTAGTGTTTTAAACGGTCCAACATCAAGCATCATATTGGTCATCCAGGAGGGAATGGATCCTTCTGGGTCTGATTTTACGGTATAAACGACGTTAAACTCGCCTTTATGTTTGGGTGTCAATGTCCATTTAGCTTCGAGCGTAGAAACCCTGATAACGCCTGTTTTTTCAGGAAGGTAACCATCTTTGGCAATGGAAAGTGAATAAAACTCCAGCGATTTTGGATTTTGCCATATCTTATTGTGGACGACATAATCCCGATCACTCATAGGCCAGGGGAAGTCCGTCAGGCCATAATAGAGCAATTCTGTATCAGAAATATGGTTGACAACCATAGCTTCTTTGTTGGCATAAACCCATCTTTCATAGGAAGAAAGATCCTGAAGTACGGCAACAAAACTGGAAAGAGTACCCCGATAAACCGTTTCCATTTTAAGCTCTTTAATTTTCGAACCAGTATTGAGCCTGGTATAGACCTTTACCCCATCTTTTTCTTTCCAGAATTCCCATTTTTTTAAATCCGGGTGGGTTCCTGAAAAAAATAGTAACCAGCTAAGGATACTCAAAACGATCAACTTGGAATAGTTCATGATAATTGGTCTTAAAGTGTATAGCAATAATTAGTAAAATATGCTCTTGTCTTGTAACAACCATAAATTAAAAATGGTTGCAAACTAGAAAAGAGCAAAAGCAGGGTATTCTATTTTGGAGATAAGTAGTTGATTATTTATAGAAACGAAGATAATTGCTGACAATTGTTTATGCCAACCATTTAACAGGGTTTTAAATGGTTGGCATAAAAGTAAAAAAATTGATCTTTTTGTCAAAATAAAGCGCTGAAAAATTACCGTTATTAACAAGTAAAATTCTTAATTATGCAGGTATGGTTTAATTTTTTCCAAGATCTTTGGGCTTGACAAAATAAAAAGTATCATTAAAGATCAGGTTATTTTCCGAAATAAGATCCAATTCCATATATACATTTTTTTCTTTAAGGCCCTTAAGCAATTCTTTTGTTTCAATCGTGAATACTTTTTGAACCTCATTGGGATGAAGTTTGAAAGGCAAATTCCATTCCCGCTGAATTTCATCATTCAAATTGATAAGCCGAACCATCATTTGTCCTTCTACCCTTTCCCGTTTATCTGAAACGAGGGTGATATCAAAATTCTTGTTATCGGTATCCATGATCCCGATAACAGGCTGGTAAAATTTTCTGGCGACCTCCATCAGTGGTTTGTATGTTCCGTAATAATCCATACTGCTCCAGGAGGGCCCTGGCCAGCAATCGTTAAGTTGCCAGAACAGCGTACCCATGCAATGCGGTTTATTCATCCTATGGGCCTTAATCGCCATTTTTATGCCTTCTGCCTGGACTTTCTGGCTCAATTCGACAAACTCCTCAAAAGAATTCGATTCTCCGTACCAGCTTTCGGTATAGCTTTTGATCATCCCGTTGCCGATGTAGCTCTTTTGGCGATTGGCCATGGTGGCAGATTCCAGGTAAAAACTGCTGTCGGAAGCAAACTTTCGGATGGTCTCCATGGAGGGGAAAGACTGAAAACCGTATTCTGCCATAAATCTTCCCACGTTGGTCTTGAAATTTTCAAAGGGTTCTTTTCCGTGCCAAACGCCCCAATAATGCATGGAACTGTGATTGAATTTTTCGGGTTTCCCCCAGTTACTCAAAGGAGAAGTGCTCACATATTGCCGGTCAGGGTCAAGCAAACCCACCTGTGAAGGGATCATCTCCCGGAAAATACTCAGGTAGTTGTTCCATATTCTAAGTGAATCTTTTTCTGAATATCCGAATTTTTTCTGCCAGCCCCAATTGGCCCAGGCCACCTCTATTTCATTGTTTCCGCACCAAAGAGCGATGCAGGGATGGTTGCGTAGCCTTTTGATATTGTAGGCTACCTCTTCTTTTATATTTTGCTTGAAATCGTCGAAATCCGGATACATGCTTCCGGCAAACATAAAATCCTGGTAAACCAGAATGCCGTTTTGATCACATAGTTGATAAAAAAGGTCATTTTCATAAATACCCCCTCCCCATACCCGAAGCATATTCATATTGGCTCCTTTGGCGTCGGCAATGAGTTTTTGATAACGATCAGGCGTGACTTCAGTGAGAAAAATATCCTGGGGGATATAATTGGCCCCTTTCATAAACACAGGGAAGCCATTTACTTCAAAATAAAAGGAAGTACCTATTTCATCGGGTTGGTTGACCAGCTTGATTGTCCTGACGCCAAAATGAGTTAAAGACCTGTCAACGAGTTTGTTGCCACTGGTCAGTTCAACTGCAAGATCATAGAGATATGGATCCCCCAGGCCATTGGGCCACCATAATTTAGGGGAGGTAATCTGGTAATCGAATACCACCAGATTGTTTCCAGGCTTTAGGGTGCAGGCTATTTTTCTGCCATTAAAATTCAAACTATAATCCGTCTCAGCGGGTATATCCGCTTCCACTTCAACCTGGATCTTTACGATGGCCGTATCCTTGTCCATTGAAATCGTCCGACAAAAAACGTCCGTAATTTTAGCTACATTCCATTGTTCAATATATACCGGTCGCCAGATGCCACAACCTACGAATCGTGGCCCCCAGTCCCATCCGAAATGATAGGCTGCCTTGCGGGTAAATGAACCCACCTGGAGATCAACCGTTTCATTGCCTGAAGGCAGCTTCACCGGATAATCCTCCAGTTTTTGTTTGTTTTCGATCAGCGGCGTCCTGAATTTGACCAATACTTCATTTTGACCCTGTCGGAGCAAATCCCGTATTTCAGCCCGCCAGGCTCGGAACATATTGATCGATGAAATGATTTTATTGCCGTTGATAAAAACATCGGCATAGGTATCCAGTCCTTCGAACACAACTTCCAGGTGTTGGTAGGACAAATCTTCCTTCGTTATTTCAAAGGTTGTCCGATAATCCCAATTCTCCCGCTCTATCCATTGCAATTTTATTTCGTTTGTTTCCCAAAAAGGATCTTCAATCAGTTTGTTAGTCAGTAAATCTGTGTGAATCACGCCGGGTACCTTGGCCGGAAACCACTGTCCGCTCAGGCTTTTTGCTTCGGGGCCATTGGTTCCTGAAGGGGAAAGCTGGAATTCCCAATTTGAGGGAAGGGCTTTTTGGTGTACTTGCTGTCCGAAGGTTAATTGATTCATAAAGAATGAGCATAAAGTGAAGAAAAAAAGAGGTAGAGAAAAAAATCCTGGACGAAATACTTTAACTGATTGCATGAATAATTTGTTTTATTTTTTCTGGATCGGGAATATATTTTAGCCCCATATTCAGGGGATCTTCTAAGCTGACAGGTTTTCTGGCCGTAAAATGAATGGCATGTATCCCTGTTGCAGAGAGCATGAATGCATTTTCTGCGTTGACCCCACTGCCTGCCATGATCTGAATCCGGTCTTCCGCTATTCTGACGAGCTTTTTAATGAGATCAATTCCATCGATAGCTCGTGGTTTTTGTCCTGAAGTCAAAAGCCGGTCAAAGCCCATATCGATCAGGTCAAAGAGAGATTTTTCAGGCTGTGTACAAAAATCAAAAGCTCTGTGAAAGGTGGTTCCGAGGCCCAGCTCTTTTGATTTTTGGATCAATGTTCTATTGGCCGCCAGATCCAATTCGTTCTTCTCGGTCAGACAGCCAAAAACCACGCCATGTGCTCCCGCGTTTTTTGCCGCCACTAAGTCTGCTTCCATAATGGCCAATTCTTCAGCTGAGTACACGAAATCTCCTCCCCGTGGCCTTATCATTACGAAAACCTCAAGATCACATTGGGTAACACAGGTTTGGATGAGCCCGAAGGAAGGAGTAAGTCCACCCAGGTCAAGGGCGCTGCACAGCTCTATTCGTTTCGCGCCTGATTGATCGGCCAGCACAGCTGTTTCCGGTTCCTCAAGGCATATTTCAATTTCCATCTTTCCCATTTTCTTTAAAGTAAGGGACATCCGTTAAATTTTCTATGGTCTCCGTTTTTAGGGCGAAATTAAAACCGTTGTAAATACTGTATCCTCCGTATTCCCCTTTCTTATTGAGGGCAATAAAACCTACCTGCATATTGTCTATATTGTCATGTTTTCGAATAATTCGTTCCACAGCTTCTTTGCAGGCCTCCTGGGGTGATTTCCCCTGGCGCATCAGTTCCACTACAATAGCGCTTCCCGCGATCCGAATAACGGCCTCTCCGACGCCGGTAGCACAAGCCCCGCCCACTTCGTTATCTACAAAAAGGCCTGCTCCAATAATCGGCGAGTCCCCTACTCTTCCGTGTAATTTGTATGCCATTCCGCTGGTGGTACAGGCCCCGGAAAGGTTCCCTTCGGCATCCATGACCAATAAACCGATGGTGTCATGGTTTTCGATATTGATGATGGGTTTGTATTGTGAAGTTTTCAACCATTTTTCCCAGTTCTTTTTAGCCTCCTCTGTTAGAAGGTTCTTTTTTTTAAATCCCTTTTCCAGGGCAAATTGCAGAGCTCCTTCGCCCACCAGCATTACGTGTTCCGTTTCTTCCATGACCTTCCTGGCCACAGAAATTGGATTTTCTATATGTTGCAAAAAGGCAACGGATCCACATTGATTTTTATGATTCATGATGCATGCATCAAGGGTTACCTTGCCATCCCTGTCCGGTGCGCCACCATACCCGACGCTGGAAACCTTGGGATCTGATTCGACGACCCTAACGCCCTGTTCAGCGGCATCCAGGGCGCTTCCGCCCGCTTTCAATACACTCCAGGCCACTTTATTGGCATCCAGTCCGTGATTCCAGGTAGAAATAATAACAGGCTTCGTTTGAATGCTATCGTTTTGGGCATCCGGGGTCGTGGTGCTTCTCTCCTCAGATTCTTTGGGAATACATGCCGATTGAGTCAACATAGCTCCTCCTGTGAGCACAGATAGTTTCAGGAATTTTCTTCTGTTTTGCATTTTGTTTTATTTTTTCGATAATCGGTTTGATTTAATGTCTTTTCTGTCCGGCTATCAAAGTTAATCAATTGGATTTCCAATCCAGTCCTTTCAGTTTTTCTATCGGACGGGACACAATTTGCCCCAGGGTAATCCCCAGCCTGTTTGCTTCAATCAATAATTCGGCGCTGAAAAAATAAGCGATGGAACCGACAAAATGAACCGGTAGATTTCGATAGCCCTTAAAACATAAAACGTGTTCCAAAAAAAAATGCCTGAACCCGTTACTCAGTATTTTGCGAATAAATTCATCGTTACGGTGGGCATGGAAAAAAGGCATAAATGAGGCTAGGAATACGTTCGCACGGGGAGCTCTGTAAATCTTTTCTATGATAATTTCTTTATTCAACCCGTACTGCTCTTCAAAAGCAGTCATTAAATAAGGTGGTAGTTGACGGTATAAATAGGCTGCCAACAGTTTTTTGCCAAAAAAGGCTCCACTGCCTTCATCTCCAAGGATAAATCCAAGTGCAGGATTTTTCTCTTTCAGATTATGCCCGTCATAAAAACAGGCGTTGGCCCCTGTTCCCAAAATACAGCATATACATGGTGTTCCCTCATAAGTGGCCAGTGCCGCACCCTGAAGATCCGTGTGGGTGGATATTTTTTCTGCAAAAGGAAATACTTTTTTCAGCGCGGCTTGCATAGACAATCTCAAGGTCTCACTTCCGGTGCCTGCTCCAAAATAATATAAGAAAGTAACACTTTTAAAATGGGCGTCCACAGCCTGGTGCTTTCTCAATGTTTCCACGATGAGGTCTTCCGAATGAAAAAGCGGATTGAACCCCATCGTCTGAAATTCGGTAATATTATTTTTAGCGTCTATTAATGCCCAGTCGCATTTCGTCGACCCACTGTCCGCTACTAAAATCATTTTCCTTTTGGGTATTAATTTATCTAATATCAATTTCGTCTGTAAAAATCCAGGAATTCCCTCCTGCCCCAAGGTGCCAATCTGGACATTTTCCAAAATTAACCGCTGTGACTCTAAGGAATCTAAAAGGTTCATGAACCTCGGCACTGAACTGCTTGGTGAAGGCGCCGTATTCCTTATTTGAAAAATCATTGGGAACCACGGCCACTTTTTTATATTCCAGGCCATCTTTGGAGATTTCGAATGATACTTCTTTGGGAAACCATATCCATGATTTGATATCCTGGACAAACCCCATGCCGACCTGGGTAGGTGATTTTATTTCTCCCAGATCCACAACAGCTACCACATCCTGTCCTTCATATCCCTGCCAGGCGCCTGTACGATAATTATTGGTGCCTTTCATGTAATCGATCAGGGCATTAGGCCCGCCGGCAGCATATTGGTTGGCATATGTTGATTTCAATTCAATAGTCCTGCCTCCGTCGATTTTAAAGAATTCGCTCCTAATTGGAGCGCTGGCTCTTCCTTCATTGATGGCCATTGCCGTTACTGTGGTCGATTCTTTTAAAAGGATGGGGCCCTGGTATAATTGGGCGCCATTAGTGACAGGTTTATTATCCAGGGTGTAGTATATTTTACTGTCCGGATCCACCGATTGTATCTGAATTTCCAACTCATCAATAAAAGTCCGGGAATCTGAAAGAATAAAAGGAACCGGAGTAATGTTTACGGGTTGTTCCTCTTCGAAGGAGGTTTTGCCTGATCCCCAGTCTTTGTTGGCTTCAGGTCCCATTTTCAGGGTAAGCGTTCCACCTTCAAGGATGCTTTTATGCGATAAGAAAGCTTCCTCTAAAGCAACGCCATTCAGGCTGGCTGATTGTATATAAAGGTTTTTTTGTGACAGGTTATCTGCTTTTATGGTAAAGGTCTTTCCATTTTCAAGGTGAATACTCACTTCATCAAAAATAGGTGTTCCCAGGGCATAAAAAGGCAATCCGGGGGTCACTGAATAAAAACCCATGGCACTTAATACATACCATGCCGACATTTGTCCGCAGTCTTCATTTCCCGAAAGCCCGTCAGGTTGGTTATGGTACATGGTGCGAAGAATTTTTCGCACTCTTTCCTGGGTTTTCCAGGGCTTGCCGATATAATTGTAAAGATAGGCCATGTGGTGGCTCGGTTCGTTGCCATGGGCATACTGACCGATCAAACCGGTGATGTCTGCCTGCTCTCTTCCGGAGAGTTCCATTTCCGTTTCAAACAACTGGTCTAATTTTGCTTCGAATTTATCATTCCCGCCATACAGTGCTATCATTCCGGGGATATCTTGCTGTACGCAAAAACTGTACTGCCAGCTATTGGCTTCCGTATAATTAAAATTCACTTCGGCAGGATCGAAGGGAGCAAACCAGGTGTTGTACATTTTCGCCCGCATAAACCCTTCTGTAGGGTCGAAAATATTTTTGTAATTCTGAGACCTCTTTTGGAAATTAAAATAGTCTTCTTCTGCACCTATTGCTTTGGCGAATTGGGCAATGCACCAGTCGTCATAGGCGTATTCCAGTGTTTTGGAAACGGATTCCGGCTCGTGATCGGCAGGAATGTACCCCAAACTTTTATAGGCATCTAAACCGAGATGATCCTGGTTGGCACTGTGTTTCATGGCTTCCAGGGCCAGGGCGGTATCAAAATCCGTAATGCCTTTTGCATAAGCATCGGCAATCACCGAGACACTATGATATCCGATCATACACCCGGTATAATTTGCGGCCAGTTCCCAAACCGGCAATTGTCCGCCATTTTTATACTGATTTAAAAAAGTTTGTATAAAATCCAGCGTTCTGTCTCTTTCTATCAAGGTATAAAGCGGGTGGGCTCCCCGGTAAGTATCCCAAAGCGAAAAAACAGTATAATTATTAAATCCCTCAGCCTTATGGGTTTTAAAATCGGTTCCAAGGTAACTTCCATCCACATCCATGAAAAGGTTCGGGCTGAGCATCGTATGATAAAGCGCAGTGTAGAAAATGGTTTTCTGATCCTCACTGCCTCCTTTTACGGTGATTTTATTCAAAGCTTCATTCCAGGCCTCCCGGGCTTCCGATCGGGTTTTATCAAAATCCCAGTGAGCAATTTCAGCTTCAAGGTTTTTCTTTGCTCCTTCGGTACTCACCGCTGAGATGCCAATCCTGATCAAAATTTCTTCGCCTGCTTCGGTGTTAAACGAAAAAGCAGCTTTGGTGTTCCTCGATGCTCCCTCCAATTCGATGAGTTCATTTTGATACAATTGACTGTTTTCAAAAGGTTTTGAAAACTCAGCATAGAAATAAAGCTGTTGTTGTTGTGCCCATTCTTTTGAAAAACGTTTTCCCTGGATGGTGGTATTGTTTAAAATTTCTATGTCAGCATCCAACAAACGGTCACGGTGATCAAGATCCAGGATGATATTGGACTGGGAGGAGGCCGGGAACTTATACTTGTGTAGCCCTGCCCGTTTCGTCACGGTTAATTCCACCCCGATATTGTAATCGAGTAAGTCCACACTATAATAACCGGCTTCCGCGATTTCTTTTGAGTGATCAAAACGAGAGGCATACCCATTATCTACCCCCGTTTTGTAACCATTATCCCATTGAACGGCTCCTACAGTAGGCATGAAAAGCACATCCCCATAATCAGGAATTCCCGTTCCGCTTAGGTGTGTATGGCTAAACCCGTAAACAATACTGTCGGTGTAATGATAGGCGCTGCATCCGTCCCATCCTTCCAGCCGCGTATCCGGGCTTAATTGCATCATGCCAAAAGGGAGACTGGCTCCCGGATAAGTATGGCCGTGTCCGCCTGTTCCAATAAATGGATTGACATATTTCACGGGACTTTCGGTCTCATTGGAATTGCTGCAGCTAAATACGAAAATGGCAAGGATGAATAACAATAATATATTTCTCACTTTTGATGATTTTATTTGATTGATTGTTAGATTTTACGACTTTTTCAATTCTGATTTGGATTTATAACCGTTTAATCCATAAAAAATGAGGTAAATCATTCCTAAAAGAGGAATCAAAAACGAAATTTGAACCCCAAATCCTTCAATAATAAAACTCTGAATGCCGGGTAATACTGCTCCTCCGACAATGGCCATGACCAGAAGCGAAGATCCCTGGCTGGTCAGTTTGCCAAGCCCCCTGATAGCGAGAGAGAAAATATTGGACCAGCCCACCGAGAAAAATAACCCTGAGCCCAATAAACACCAGAAGGCCAGGTGTCCGCTTCCCAAAATCGCTACAGAGATCAATACTGCGTTGATCAGGGAAAAAACGACCAGTGCACGTGCGGGTTTATTGAAGGTGATAAAAAAGGCGGAGTAGTTGATCACCATCAGCAACAGATAAAGGCTTATTTTACTAAATTCGAGGAATCGAAGGGTAAAATGGCCTTCTTCAAATTTGATGGCAGTTACGACATAAATGAGGAAGAAAGTGGTTATGGAGTATATGGCCATACGAATGGCTTTTTGTTTTACGCTGAATTCGTTGTTCAGGGATATTCCCGCCAACAGCCGGCCGATCATCAGTCCTCCCCAGAAGTAGGAAAGGAAATAACTGGCTTCTGCTTCGCCCAATCCCATGATTTTATCGGATCGGATGAATTCAACCACCCAGCTGCCAACAGCAACTTCCGATCCCACATAAAAGAAGATGGCAAGGACTCCCAGGAAAAGGTGCCTGTTTTTTAACACGGCCAGCCCTTTTTCGATAATTTCAGTATTTTTGAAGGTCGGCATTTTTCGGGTAAAGGTAAAAAGAGCCATCCCCAAAAATACAAACCCGTAAAGAACGTATGTATCGGATACGGAATTAACATCCACGTTTCCTTTTGAAAAGACCTGGTAGATGAGAATGGTGCCTACAAGGGGGCCGAGGGTTGTTCCTAATGAATTGAGCCCCTGGGCCCGGTTGAGCCGGCTTGAAGCTGATTCCGGAGGGCCAAGGATCGTAGCATAAGGGTTCGCACAAATTTGTAATAAAGTCACTCCCGAAGCCAGCACAAAAAGGGCAGACAGGAAAAATGCGTAAGAATGAAAATGAGCAGCAGGATAAAACATAAGACATCCCATACCGCAAACGGCCAGGCTGATCGCCATACCGTTTTTATACCCAATGCGATTAATCGGGTCTCTCCCGGTGGAAGTGGACAGTAAAAAATAGATAAGCGAAATGATGAAAAAAGCACCAAAAAAAGCCGATTGCACAAGGGATCTTTGAGGAGCCGTAAGATCAAAAATGCCCTTAAAGGTGTTGATTAAAATATCGTTGGTCACCGTAATAAACCCCCACATAAAAAAAAGGGAGGATAAAAACAAAAAGGACTTTCTATTTACAGATTGGTCAATGTTCATAATTTCAGGTTAAGGTGGTTTCAAAAGCATAAATCTAGCTTTTCCCCCTTAAAAAAAAAAGAATTTGGTTACATTACAAATAAAATTTTAGGCTTATGAAAAAATGGATGCCAGTGTTGGTGCTCGGACTGATAACATTTACTGCCCGGGGGCAAAATGGTTTTATAGAAGATTTTAAAGAAAAATGGAAAAATTCGGCAGCATATACCATTGAGTTGGCTGCTGCTATGCCCGAAGAACATTACGACTTCAAACCAACAGAGGAAGAAATGAGTTTCAAAAGTCAATTGTTACACATGATTAGCAATATGAACTGGCTAAGTACCAGTTACCTGGGAGGCACCCCTGTTGATTTCGACCTTAAAAGGGAAGATTATTCCAAGGCCGAAATATTGGAAATGCTCAATTCTGGTTATGAATTGTCTGGTAAAGCTGTGGATATGGTGACTCCCGGGCAACTGGAAGAAACCGTTGAATTTTTTGCAGGCCCAAAATCGAAACGCCAGATCATTACCCTGATGAATGATCATTCCACGCATCATCGCGGGCAACTGATAGTTTATTTGCGGTTAAACGGGATAAAGCCACCAAGGTATAGAGGATGGTGATGAGGAAATATGAGTCATCCCGAATTTTGCCTGGCGGCAAAATTCAAAATATTTTTTGAGGCCTGGTAGTATCAATCCTTCTGGCACAATAGCGGAACAATTGATTTTCTGATTTTTTCGCGCATTGTTTAGCATTTGTGAGTAATTTGACAGAAAAAAAGCGCACTTCCGGCTTTTTACCTCAGGCTCCATCTACCATTTTACCTCATTTGATAGATTCAAGCCACACAAAAATCCCAAATTTTGGTGTTAACCAAAATTTGGGATGTCTCATGTTTTTACTATTCAAATTAATTGGAAAATTCCGGCTTCAGGATATCCGCAAATTGCTTCTTAACAGCCTCCACCTTGGGGCGGCTAACGCTTCTGACGTAAGGATTTTCAGGATGGTGTTCGTAATAATCCTGGTGATAATCTTCTGCGACCCAGAATTCAGTATATGGTATCACCTCTGTAGCAATTTTATCAAATACTCCATTGTCCAGCAACTCTTTGATATAAGCCTCGGCAGTTTCTTTTTGGGCATCGTTATGGTAGAATACGATAGAGCGGTATTCAGTCCCGACATCGTTGCCTTCCCGGTTAGGAAAACGGGGATCATGGGCCACAAAAAAGACCTGGAGTAAGGTTTTAAAGTCAATTTTTTCCGGATCATAATAAACCATGACAGATTCTGCATGGCCGGTGTTGCCCTCCCCTACCTGGGAATAGGTTGGATGTTCCACTTCACCCCCTGAGTATCCACTGATGGCATCCTCCACACCGTTGATGCGTGAAAAAGCAGCTTCAATACACCAAAAACAACCTCCCGCAAAGGTGGCCACTTCGTAGTTTTCATAATTTTTTCCCTGGATATAGTTTTCAATGGAGGGATTTTCTTTATTAGTATTCGTGAGAGTTTTTTGTTGCTGGCTGCATGCTGTTCCTAAAAATGAGCATAACAGGCTGAGCAATAGAATTTTTTTCATGGCAATAATTTTTAATAATGTTAAGGGGGAATGTTCACAAAAGGGGACGGAATAATAAACCATCTGTCACATATTCAGGTAAAAAGCGTTGGTTAAATTTCTATAATCATCGGTCCAGTCATTGGCTTCTCCCTTTTGTATGACTAGTTTTTTTTCGACGTAACAGCTATCGGGTTTCTTTTTGCGAAATTCCATCAACAGACGTTCGACTGGTTTTTCCAACTTTGGTAAAACTTCCTGTGATCTGACACAATAGAGATTATAGGACTCTGCCAGTTCGCAAAATCGCAATCCTTCCAGGTAAGGCAAAATAAGAGAAAAACGGCCTTCTTCAGAAAGTAGTTTTCTCACAGACAGCAGGAGCTCACCGTGGGGCAGTTTCACTGTGTGACGCACATTATTCCGTTCCTGGGAATCAGAGAAGGTTCCCCCGCTGAAGAAAGGTGGATTACTCACTATGGCATCGAATTTGTCCGGGGTACTTTTCGAAAATTCCTGTATGGAGGTGTGAAAAATTTGAACACGACCCGGCCATGGACTGTTTCGGATATTTTCGGATGCTTCGGCAAAGGAATGTTCATCGATTTCCACGGCCTGAATGGCAGCGAAAGGGTTGCGCTGAGCAAGCATAAGGGCAATCACGCCTGATCCGCTACCTATGTCAAGTATGGCATCAGCAGATTCTATATTTGCCCAGGCTCCCAGTAAGATTCCATCCGTACCAACTTTCATCCCTGTCTGATCCTGACGGATGGTAAACTGTTTGAATCGAAATGGATTTGTTTTCTTAGAAATCATGGCAATACAACAAAAGCCGATACCTGAAGTTTACGGGTACCGGCTTTTTTCTTTTTATTTTGATATTAAAATGGATACTAAATGGTCCAAAAAAATAAACGCTTCTGGTTATACCAGATCCGAATCCAGAATATCATTATCCTGTGGAGCTTCGATCCTGTTATGGATATACTGAGCTTCTCCAAATCCCAACATGGGGATGAATATAAAAGGCAGAAAGATCATTCCAACGGTGTATCCTTCATCTTTTCCAAAGCTTTTGCTCAGCAAATTGTAGGTCCAAATGCTCCAAATCATACCGACATAGGGTATAATCATTAAAAGCAACCACCACCATGGTTTTCTGACAATCTCCAGCAAAATAACTATATTGTAGATCGGAACAATAGCAGCCCAACCCGGTTGTCCGGCTTTCTCAAAAATTTTCCACATGCCGGCAATGACGACGAATACGATTCCAATTACTAATAATCCAAAAATAAATCCCATAATTAAATTGTTTTCAGGTTAAAGGTTAAAAAAAAAATTCTGATTGTTCTCAACGAAATTCGTACAATTAATGGATTTATTATAAAAAAACAACCATTAATTGTACGAAATTGATAAAATATAAAATTAATACTACTTCGTTACAGCAGTTTTATTTGACTATTTCCAGGTTTTTTACCGCAATGCCATTCCTTGATTTAAAAGTAACCAAATATTTTCCGGCGGGCAACCCACTTACCACCATTGGTGTCTGAATGGAGCCCGTCACCTTGCGTAATAATTGTGACTGAAGCAAATTCCCATTTAGATTCCACAAGCTGATGGTAATATCGGATGTATAATCCATCTCCATCTCTATATTGGCAATATCTTTCACCGGGTTGGGATAAAGGGTAGCAGAAAATCCTTCCAGCTCATTGAGTTCTCTTGTGCTCGTGGTACAATTTCCTCCGGCGGTAGCCTCACACCAG